>DATKMZ010000083.1:0-47543 GCA_035541575.1 Caulobacteraceae bacterium
CGCGCTGCGCCTCGCTGCCTTCCGACGCGGGGCCAATGTCTCGGCGAGCTTCACCCGCGTGGAGGCCGCCGCGCTCGCCAAGGCGGCCGATGTCGGCCTGCGGGTCGCACCAGAGTTCCCCGAGATCGATCGCGATCACGACGCCGCCCGGCGCGGCCACGCGAAGCTCAACGCCGCGATCGGCGCGGCATCGCCGGTGAGCTGAAGGGCTCCCAGCGCGTGTTGTGCAGCCGGGGCCAACGCCTCAGCGCCTTCTCGACGGGAACGCCGGAGCCGTCTCGAAGCGCCGCCCGCCGCAGCGGCTGCAGGGCTGGCGGACGAACTGCGCGGCCTCGCGGATGCCCGTGGCCCTGCCGCCCACGCCGCGGGCCTCCAGGCGCACGATAACGGCCTCCAGCGGCAGGTCTCGGTGAAGCAGACAGTCGAGACAAGTAAGGCGCACGCCGGCGCCGTGCTGGCGAAGGTGGGCGATCGGGACGCCGCGGCGATCCATGAACTAAATGAGAACTCAACCAGGATCGCGGTCAAGGACCGCGTGCGGGCCGCCGCGCGACGAACACCGTCAACCGTGGAAGAGGCCGTCAGGAAGTTGTCTGTTGCAGCGATCATAGCCGGGCTAAGCTTCCACCATGGTCGCCCTGGATAGGCCCCATTGGCCATGAGGCATCCCCGCCCAACAACTACGGTCGCGACTGTCGCGATCTTCGCCGCCGTTCTGTTGGGCAGCAACAAGGCGGCAGGTGAAGGGAGCGCACGCGAGCAGGCTAGTGATCGAGATCTCTTGGCGTAATACTGCCTACCGGTTGTACGGTTCAACGACAGCCTCGCTCACGCCATTCCCCAGCCCACTGCCGAGCAAATGGCCGCCGATCCGCGACTGGCAGCAACGGTAGCGAAAAACAAGTCAGTGATTCCAAAAGTTGGACAGCGACATGGCCCGCGTTGCGGACTACGTCACGGTCAGAATGCTCGTGCTTGATCCGGTGGGACCGGCGATTGCGATGAAGCACGGCCAAGATGACGTTGATGCGCTGAAAAATCCGACGCAATGGGATGCACGCGCGGATCGCCGGCCGAGAACCTCGCGTGCGCTAACGACGCTCTAACCGCACTGGACTAGGCGATCGGCTAGCACGCTGTATCGACTTGTCGTGGTTGCCGTTCTGATGCTCAACGGTCGACGGCAAAGGACCCACGGCTAGCGGATATTCCTATTCCGACTCGTGCGGACGCCCCATCAGCCCATACGCCTCTAAAGGTGCTGCCACGCGAGGCAGGCGATGATCGCGCCGGCAATCGTCGCCGACATGCTGATCGCGGCGATAACTAGCGCGATTGTAGCTCTCCTATTTGCGCTCTTTGCCTCTCGGGCCGAGTCACGAGCTGCGTCAGCTGCTTCCCACGCCGCATCCTTGGCTGAACGTGCGATTTCGATTTGTTCGGCTTGGGAGGCATCGCTGCGCGACTGACGCGCGGCCTTCAGCTTCGCCAGCCAAGCGTGAGCTGACTCAAGCTCTCCGCCTTGATAGCGCTCTTCGTCGCGAGGCGCCGCCACATGGTCAGCCTTTCAGCTTACGCTCGTGGAGTCGATGTAGGCTTTCGCGCCTTCTGCTTAAGCGCTCCCGTGGCCTCGCCGTGGCCTCAGGCGTCCTCCGGCCCAAGGCCGGCTAAGGCCGAATACGATGAAACATCAATAGAACCAAACAGTTCTGGCGGATGGGGTGGGATTCGAACCCACGGTGGGGGTAAGCCCACGGCGGTTTTCAAGACCGCTGCCTTAAACCACTCGGCCACCCATCCTCGCCGGCCGTCTCGCCGGCTCAGCGCCCTCGCCTACTCCGCGCCGCGGCTGTCGCCAACCGGGCGCGGCGTTGACGCGGCCCCGGCGCGGGGGCATCGCGGGGGCGATGGAAGAGCCGGAGATCGTGATCGACGCGCGCGGGCACCGCTGTCCGGTGCCGACGCTGAAGCTGCGGCGGGCGCTGGAGCGGGCGCCTGAGGGCGCGCGGCTGACGCTGCTGGCCGACGATCCGCTGGCGCGTATCGACGTGCCGCACTTCCTGGGTCAGGTCGGCTCGGAGCTGGCGGCTGTCGGCGAGGAAGCGGGCGCGATGCGCTTCGTCGTCATCAAAAGACCGCGTTCACCGGGTTGGGAATAGGGGTGCGGCGCGCCGCCTGTCACCAGAAACGACGCGCCGCCAGGATGACCTTGTCTTCTTCCTGATCGATCGACCGCCGCCACGAGGGACGGGAGAGCGCGACGGGCGATCAACGGGAGGGAGATTGAGCCTCCGAGCCTGAACCCAACCTGAACGGGCTCGGCTCGGAGGCTTGGCACCCGAAATTTCAGGCCGTGACCCGCGCCCTCACGCCCCAGTCGGCGAGCACGTCATCGGTATGGGCGCCGATCCCTGGCGGCGGGCCCTGCACCTGGCCCGGCGTCGCCGAGAACCGGGGCGCGGGACTCGGCTGCACGACGCCGTCGACCTCGACGAAGGTCCCCCGCGCAGCGTTGTGCGGGTGTGCGGGCGCTTCCTTGAGGCTCAGCACCGGCGCGTAGCAGACGTCGGTGGCGTCCATGATCGCCGACCACTCGTCGCGGCTCTTGGTGCGGATGATCTCGGCGAGCTTGGCCTTCAGCTGCGGCCACTCGGCGCGGTTCATCTGCGCCTGGAACGCCGGATCCTGAACCCCGGACTTCTCCAGCAGCAGCGCGTAGAACTGCGGCTCGATCGAGCCCAGCGCGATCCAGCGCCCGCACGAGCACTGGTAGGTGTCGTAGAACGGGGCGGCGCCGTCGAGCAGGTTGGAGCGCCGCTCGTCGCTCCAGACGCCCGACGCGAGCATGCCGTAGAACATCGACATCAGCGAGGCCGCGCCGTCGGTCATGGCGCAGTCGACCACCTGGCCCTGGCCGGTCGCGCGGGCGTGAATCACGCCGGCCAGCAGGCCGAAGGCGAGGTAGAGCGCCCCGCCGCCGAAGTCTCCGACCAGGTTCAGCGGCGGCGTGGGCTTGTCGGCCGTGCCGATCGCGTGCAGCGCGCCGACGAGAGCGATGTAGTTGATGTCGTGACCCGCCGCCTGCGACCAGGGGCCGGTCTGGCCCCAGCCGGTCATGCGGCCGTAGACCAGCTTCGGGTTGCGCTTCAGCGCCACCTCAGGCCCCAGGCCGAGGCGCTCCATCACGCCCGGCCGGAAGCCCTCGAAGACGATGTCGGCGCGGTCCATCAGCTGCAGCGCCGTCTCGACCGCGGCGGGGTCCTTGAGATCGAGCGCGACCGAGCGGCGGCCGCGCGAGGTGATGTCTGTCTTGGCCCCGCCCCGCGCGCCGATCCGATCGATCCGCGCGACGTCTGCGCCGAGGTCCGACAGCAGCATGCCGCAGAACGGGCCTGGCCCGATCCCGGCGAACTCCACCACCTTCAGTCCGCTTAAGGGTCCCTGGCGCATGACGCGGCTCCTTGTTCAGAGGTCGCGGCGAGTAAAGCGGGCTGACCGCGGGTCAGGCAAGCGCACCGCCTTCGATCAACCGTTGGACGCAGCGGCCGCCGCCGCTAAGAGGGCCGCCACAGGGGCTCCCAGGCGCCTCTCGAGTCGAAACCGGAGGAAGCGCATGCGTTCAGGGGCACTGCTCGTCTTGGGGCTGGCGCTGGCCGGCTGCGCGCCGGCCGGGTCCGCGCCCGCGGCGACGGCGACGCTCACCGGCCAGGCCGCGTTCGGCGATTGGCGCAGCGACGCGCCCGGCGTCACCCGCAAGATCACGCCCGCGGACCTGCCCGCGCCGGACCTGGTCCCACACTTCGGGCTCCCGGCGTCGGCGCCCCGGCCTGCCGGCGCCGAGCTGAAGGTTCCGCCCGGCTTCAGCGTCAGCGCCTTCGCGACGCTGCAGGGGCCTAGGCAGGTGCGCGTGGCGCCCAACGGCGACGTGTTCGTCGTGGAGGCCGACGCCGGGCGCGTCCGGGTGCTGCGCGCGGCGGACGGCGCCGACAAGGCGGCGCAGGTCGAGACCTTCGCTGACGGGCTCGACCGGCCGTTCGGCGTCGCCTTCTACCCGGCGGGGCCGAACCCGCAGTGGGTCTACGTCGGCAACACCAACTCGGTCGTCCGCTTCCCTTACCGCAACGGCGACCTGAAGGCGCGCGGGCCCGCCGAAACGATCGTGCCCACCCTCGCCTCGCGCGGCGGCAACCACATCACGCGCGACGTCGCCTTCTCGACCGATGGACGCACGATGTTCGTCTCGGTCGGTTCGGCCAGCAACATCGCCGAGGAGATCGCCAAGAAGAGCCCGGCAGACACCGCCGCCTGGGCCGCCGGCCACGCGCTCGGCGCGGCCTGGGACAAGGAGGAGAACCGCGCCGACGTGCTCGCATTCGATCCCGGCGGCCAGGACGGCCACGTCTTGGCCGCCGGCATCCGCAACTGCGTATCCATGGCCGTGCACCCCCAGACCGGCCAGCTCTGGTGCGTGACCAACGAACGCGACCTCGCCGGCGACAACCTGCCGCCCGACTACGTGACCCACGTGAAGGCCGGCGCCTTCTACGGCTGGCCCTGGTACTACATCGGCGACAACGAAGACCCGCGGCGCAAAGGCGAAAGGCCGGACCTCAAGGGCAAGATCACCGTCCCCGACGTGCTATTGCAGGCGCACTCGGCGCCGCTCGGGATCAGCTTCTACGAGGCGACGAGCGGGCCGGCCGCCTTCCCGTCGGAGTACCGCGGCGACGCGTTCGTCGGCCTGCACGGGTCGTGGAACCGCGGCAAGCGCACCGGCTACAAGGTGGTGCGGGTGAAGCTCAGAAACGGCGTCGCGACCGGCGAGTACGAGGACTTCCTGACCGGCTTCGTGGTCGACGACGGACATGTCTGGGGGCGTCCGGTTGGCGTCGCGGTGGCGCACGACGGCGCGCTGCTGGTGGCGGACGACGCGGGCGGAGTGATCTGGCGGGTGGCGTATGCGCAGAAGTAGCGTTCTCGCATTCCTCGCCGCGGCGGCGCTGGTCACAGTTCCCGCTGCGACGGTGGCTCAGCCGGCCGGCGACCCTACCAAGGGCGCTCAGGTGTTCGAGGACAACTGCAGCGGCTGCCATGTGCTCGAAGGCGTCGGCCAGGGCCCGAGCCTCATCGGCGTCGTCGGCCGCAGGGCTGGCGCCCTGCCCGGCTTTCCTTACACCGATGCGATCAAGGCCGCGGGACTCACCTGGACGCGTGCCAACATCGACCGCTTCCTGACCGGCCCCGGCAAGCTCGTCCCCGGCACGGCGATGCAGATCGTCGTGCCCAGCGAGGCCGACCGCCGCAACGTGATCGCCTACCTGGCTTCGCTGAGGAGGTAGTGTCCGGGCTGAAATAGCTTCAGACCCATTGGGCGTCGAACTCGACCCGCAGGTGGACCGGGAAGGGCGTGCCGGCGTTGTCGATCTGGCCCTCTGCGCCGGCGGCGCGCCGCAGGTTGGTCCTTTCGAGCAGCGGCTTCAGCAGCGCCGGCAGCGTCACGCGGTTGAGGTGGTCGCCGAAGCAGGTGTGCATCGCGAACCCCCAGAGCATGTAGGCGTCCCAGGGCCGGTCAGTGCGGAACGCGGCGGGGCTGGGCAGCTCGAGGCCGTCGTGCATCGCCGAGAGGTTCGAGGCCATCACCATCGCGCCGGACTTCACCTTGCGCGCCCGGAGCGTCCCGTCGGCGATCCAAGTCTCGCGCGCCGCGCGGCGATAGATGATTGGGTTGACTGGGTAGAACCGCAGCGCCTCGTAGACGTGCTGCGCGAGCGAGGCCTCGTCGCCGGACCGGGCCGCCGTCTGCGCGGTGGCAAGCGCCGCCGGCCGGGCCAGCAGCTGGTCGAGCGCCCGCACCGCCGCGCAGGAGGTGGTCGGCAGCTCGCCGATGAGGAGACCCACGAGGTTGTCGCGAACGCCGAGGTCGTCCATCCCGGGCGCCCCGCTCGCCTGCAGCTCCAGGCACCGGCCGAGCACGTCGTCCCGCCGCCCGCCGCTAGCTTTGCGCGCCGCGATCGCCTGGTCGACGTAGGCGCGCAAGGCGGCTGCGGCTGCGACGGCCCGCGCATCGAGGTCGGGATCCGCGCCGAGGTCGATGAACAGGTACCAGAACAGCGTCGTGGTCCAGTCGATCATCTCGGCCGCGCTCGGACCGGGCGTGCCGAAATAGACGTCCAGCAGATGCGCCGCGACGGGCAGCGTCAGATCCTGCGGGACATCCAGCGCGCCGCCGCAGCCTTCCACGATCGAGGCGGCCGCGGCCGCCACGCATGGACCGACGATGGTCGGCAGGTCGTCGCGCCGCACGACGATCCGCATGTTGGAGACATCCCGCGTGTAATCGGGGATGTCCTGCATGCCGAGGAAGAAGTTCGCGCCACCGGTGATCATCTCCATGCGCGGCGCATAGACGACCTCGAAGACGTCATCGCGCTCAAGCACCTCGCGCACGTCCTGGCGTCGGGTCACGATCACGGTGCCGGTGCTCTCGTAGGCCTTCACCAGCAGCTGGCTCAGCACCAGGTTCGGCTGGAAGGCGCGCAAGACGGCGAAGACGTGGCGCTGGCCCTCGGGCGAACCCAGCGCGGCCGCGATCCCCCCCTTGGTTCCTAGCTTTGGCGACACGGCGCCCGCCATCCAGGCCAGCGAGCCGAGTCCAGCGAGGAACTGGCCCAGGTAGCGGACGACCGCGATCGGCAGGTTCAGCAGCAGCATGCGTCAGGTCGGATCGACGATGCCCATGCCGATCAACCGCAGCGCGGTCAGGCTCGGGACGAAGAAGTACTCGCCGCCCCGCGGCTCGACGAACTGCGGCGCCGGCCGGCAGACGAACGGCGCGCCGGTTCCAGCCGGGTCGACCGGGATCACGTAGTTCGCCGGCGCCTGGCCGTCCTGCCCGTGATTGCCGACGATCGGGCAGGTGTCGCTGCCGACGTTGAAGTCGAGCCCGTACTGCACCCACTGCTGTTGCACGAACTCGAACTGCCGGAAGAGGCTGGCGCAGACGGCCAGGAAGATGATGCCATGCTCGCCATCATCGGTCGGGTTGGCGGGATCGACGCTCCCGTACGGAAGGCCGCGTCGCAGAATGCGGCGGCGGTTGGCGAGCGCCGAGCCGCTGCTCGCGACCGGCCCCAGCATGTCGCGCGGATTGGCGCGGCGGAGATGCGCCGTGACCGGACAGACCGCGCCAGCCGGGTCGCCACGGTAGGTGAAGTTCACGTACTGCGCGGCGATCTGCGCCAGCTGAGCCTTGTCTCCGGCTTGTCGGGCCGCCGCGAGCCGCTCGTTGAACGCCTGCCAGGCCCCGAAGTCCGGCGCCGCCATCAGCGGCACGCCGTCTTCCCACCGACCCACCAGCTTGGCGGAGACGGTCGCGCGCGCCGCGTCAGCGTCGCCCGCCTCCGTCGAAGACGCAAGAAGGTCACCTTGTGCCCTGACATAGCTCGCGAAACTGGCCACGTTCTCATGCAGCTTGCGGTACGCCATGAATGCGCCGTTGCGGCTGAACTCGATCGGCATCGCCGCGCCCGCGATCTCCTGCGCCTCGTCCGCGTAGCCCAGCAGGAACTCCCCGGTCGCGAGCGGCGCCCAGGTCTTGCCGTCGGGCAGCAGCTTGCCGCCGCCGACCTGCCGGATCGCCTCCGCTTCAGGCCCGTACTGCCCGGCGAAGACCGGGTCGCCGAATCCGTCGGAGAGACCGAAGTGCTCCTTGTTCGTTGGCGCCGCGCGTCCGTTCTCGTCCCGAAGCACGGCCGACATGTCCTGGTACGATGCGCCCGTAGGTCCGTGGCCGGACAACAGTTCGACGCCGCCCTCGGACTCGGCGCACAGCCGGCCGAGCCACTCGGTCTCGGCCTCGAGCTCGGGGATCGGCGCGCCGGCGGCGTCCATCTCGCAGTTCAGCGACACCAGGATATGAACCGGACGGGTCCCCGCATCGCGCCAGATCGCGTCGCGCCGCTCGAGGAACGGCGCATCGCCCAGCATCGGAGCGCGCTTCTCCATGCCGTCGATAAACTCGTCGGGCATGCCGCGCAGCGTGCGCGTCGGGACCTCAAGCGCGAGCAGGCCCAGGAAGCTGAAGGCGACGTTGATCGCCACCTTCGGCTTCACAAGCTGCACTTCGCCCGGATAGTCGGCAAGTCCCCGCGCGCGGATGGCGTCGGTGACCTTGGGATGGCGCGTGCGCAGCAGCGGCTCGCCGCGCTTCGGGTTGACCCAGCGCGCGGCGGTCGTGACGCGCGGCCGCAGCGCCCCGACGAACCGCCGCCCCTTCGCCGCGTCGTGGACCGTGAAGAAGAAATACCGCGCCTTGGGAAAGCCGAGACGTCCATAGGCGCGCACGAGGCCGCCCTGAATGTCGGCGAGGTCGAGCTGACGCATCAGGCGGCGTCCGCGAAGACGCTGCGCACGACGCCGGGCGGCTGGGTCGGCCCCGCGAGGTCGTCGGGGCGGACGGCCGCCACGAACGCGGCGAATGCGACCCTCAGCTCGGCCGGCGCCTCGCCCCGGTGCGCGGGGGCGAAGCGCGCGAACGCCTGCTGCAGGTAGAGCGCCTTGAGGACGTCGCGCAGCGTCGAGGTCGGCGCGGCCGGGAACGGCCTGGCGCCCCGCGCCATGACGATGGCGTAGTCGAGGAAGAGGCCGACGCCGGCCAGCACGAGCGCCAGGACGACGCCCAGCCACGCCGGCCAGCCGACCGCGCCGTCGATCGCCGCGCCCGCGACCAGTCCCAGCAGCGGCGGGACCGCCAGCAGCGCGAGCGGCAGGCTCGGCAGCGGCGGCGGCGTGATCCAGTAGTCGTTGAACGGCATGGTCGTCTCGACCTGGCCCCGCGTCGCGAAGGTCGCAAAAGCCGCGGCGTCGAAGCCAGCGTCGAAGCCGTAGCAGTACTCGAACACCGACGTCAGCTCGGGCCGCGCCAGGGTCCAGAGCTCCTCGAGCCAGGCGCGCGGCTCGTCGGCTTCAGGATCGAAGTCCGCAACGAAGACGAGGTAGGGGCAGCTGGGCCGATCGACCGTCTGCGGGGCCAGGAGATCGGTGCGCTCGATCGCCGCGAGGATCGAATCCCCCGGATCGCGGCCGTTGAAATGCGGCGCATCGAGCACGAACAGCCGCACGAAGTGGGTGCGCAGGCTGCGCGCGAACGGGCTCTGGATGCCGATCTGTTCGGAGGCCGGCGTCTGCAGCGCGGTCGGCAGCGCTTCGAGCGCGTCGCGCACCATATGCACGGGCGAGCTCCTGAAGGCGCCATGCTCGACGATGCCGCGGTTGTCGATCGGCAAGAGGGCGGTGAAGAAGTAATGGCCGCCGTCGAGGTTAGGCATCTTGCCCCTCCCTGACGTCGGCCGCTAACGGGGCGACCCTAGCGGCTCTGGGCGGCCCCGCACCGTCCTCGCCCCAGCGCTCGCGGACGAAGCGGCAGCGATGCTCGTCGGCGCGCGCGGTGTCGAGGCTGGCGACCGGCGCGTAGCCCGGCGCACCCATCGCGCCTTGCGCTTGCCGCAGCAGCGCGCGGTAGGCCTCGGCGAACCCCACATCGTCGGTCGGCATGTTGGTCGCGAGCGCGCGCAGCGCCGCGGCGAGGCGCAGCGCCTGCTTGATGTCGCGCTGACCGGAGCCAGGCGTGGCGTTGTAATAGTAGTTGGTGTCGACCTGGTTGGCGCGGATGTAGTCCTTGAACGGCGTGATCGGGATCGAGTGCGGGTACTTGGTGCTCGAGTACCAGAAGAGGTCGAGCCCGCCCGGAATGCCGTCGGCGAAGGCGTCGATGTACTGGTCCCAAGTGCCGTTGAAATTGCTGCAGAACAGCACGTAGTCGTTCTTGAGCGTCTGCTTCGGCTGACCGAGGTCGGGCCATCGGTTCCGCTTGATGATGACCCAGCGCGCGAAGTGGATCAGGGAAAGTCCGAGCAGGCCGGAGAGCGTGCCGGGAACCGCTCGGGCGACCATGAAGATCAGTCGGTTGATCCAAGTCCGCCACGGCGGGACAGGGGTCACGACGTTCATCGCGTAGGCCTTGCCCGCGGTGTTCGACATCGCGCCGCCCCCGTTCGGATGGCCCCAGCGGGGATTCGCCCCGGGGTTCCTCCCTGAGTTGCTGATAGCGAGAACTCGCGTTCACGCCAAAGCTTTTCGCGGCGGCTGGCGATGACGCTGCGGCATGCGGTCCGCCGCGGCGCTGCGCCAAAATTCCACGCTTGGCGCGGCCCGTCCCTGGCCCCTAAGCTCGCGCTAGAGGTCACTGTTGTCGATTCACGCGCGAATATTGATCGTCGCCCGCGAGGACGAGCGTGCAGGCCCGCTTGCCGACGGCCTGGACCGGCTCGGCTGGCGGACGGTGACGGCGCGCGGGCCGTTCGCCGCGATCGCCGCGCTCGGCGACCTGCAGATCGAGGCCGCCATCGTCGATTTGATTGGTGCGAACCGCGAGACGCTCTCGTTCGCGCGGCGGCTCAAGGCCGCGTGCGCGCCGCGGCGCCTGCCCGTGATCGCGATCGCCGATCCCGATCCGCAGCTCGCTGAGCACGGCTTCGACCTGACGCTCGCCCCGCCGCTGCATCCGGCGCAGGCGGTGATGCGGCTCGAGAGCCTCGTGCGGATGGCCGTGGCCGAAGAGGAGTTCGAGCTGCGGCTGGAGACCTTCGCCGAGCGCGGTCGGCGGCTCGAGCTGCCGGAGACCGAGGGCGGACCGCTTCGGGTGCTCTGCGTCGGCGAGCCGGCCCCGCAGTTCCTGGCGCTCTCCAACGCCCTCTCGCGCTACGAGGCCCAGGTCGTGGGCGCGTTCACGTCGTACACAGCCTTCGACTACCTGCACGAGCGCACGTTCGACGCCGTAGTGCTCTGGGCGGGCGAGAACCCGCAGGAAGCGCTCTCCATCATCGCCGGCATGCGCCGCAACACGCGCCTCTACCACATCCCCGCCCTGCTCTATCAGCGCGGCGCGCCCGACGTCGCCGCGGTCGACGCCTTCAACAAGGGCGTCACGGATGTCGCCTCGCCCGAGGTTTCCGAGACCGACACAGCCAAGCGCGTGCTGGAGCTGGCGCGCAGCTACCGCCGGCAGAGCGCGATCCGCCGCGCGCTCGAGAAGGCCAAGAGCTCGGGCCTGATGGACGCCGCCACCGGACTCTTCACACGCGACCTCTTCGCCGCGCACATGATGCGGCTGGCGGCCGCCGCGCGCGTGCGCAACCGTCCGCTCTCGGTCTGCGTGCTGAAGGTGGCCGAAAGGCCCGAGGTGACGGTCGCACGGGCCGGCGGTTGGCTCGACCGCGCGATCCCACAGATCGGCTCGATGATCGGCCGCCTTGTCCGCGCCGAGGACACCGCCGCACGGCTGGGACCGGAAGTGTTTGCGCTCGCCCTGCCCGCCACCAACGGCGCCGCCGCGCGCCTCACCGCCGAGCGGATCGCCGCCGTCATCGGCTGCACCGCGTTCGAGGCTGGGCCGGAACGGCAGCCGTTCGTCGTCGAGTTCGATCTCGGCGTGGCCGAGGTGGGGCCGGGCGACAACGCCGCCAAGGCGCTCGAGATCGCCGCAGCCCGGGCCAGCGAGCGTCGGGCGAGCTGACATGTTCGGCCCTGGTCCGCCGCCGGGGGCTTCCTGGCTGAGCTACGTGGTCCCGATGGCCGCCGTCGTGGCGGTCGTGCTGCTGCGCAACAGCCGACCGCGCCGCCTGCGGATCGAGACGCTTTGGGTGTTGCCGACCCTCTATGTGGTGTTGCTGGGGTCGGCGCTGGCGGCAGCCCCGCCGCCAATCACACCGGTGGCGATCGGGCTGCTGATCGCCGCGTTCGCGATCGGCGCCGCCATCGGGTGGCAGCGGGGCCGCCTGATGCAGATCCACATCCACCCGGAGACGCACGACATGACATCGCGCGCTTCGCCGATCGGGATCCTGTTCATCCTGGGCGTGCTCGTACTGCGCTACGCCGCACGCGACCTTCTGGCCGGCAACGCGGCGATGCTGCATGTGCCGGTGATCGCCATCGGCGACGCCTTCTTCGTCCTCGCCGTGGCGATGCTGGCCACCCAGCGCATCGAGGTGTGGCGGCGCGCGTCGCACATGCTGGCCGAAGCCGGGGGCTCCACGGGCCCGCCGCCGCCATCGAGCATCGTGAGCTAGCCGCCTCGGCGTTCCCAGGCGCTGGCTCTTGTCGTCCGCCTCGCCGCCGGCTCCTGACAACCGCCGGCCCACGCCGCGCTAAGCGCCGGTGACGGAGGACGCCGAATGACGGACGACAACATCTGGCGAGACGAGCTTCCCTCGGCCGACGACAAGCCGTGGCAGAACGGCACGCGCTCGGTGCGCGTCGGGCGCGGCGAGATTCTGGCGGCGACGTTGCACGAGCTGCCGCCGCACGGCCGCGGCGGCCCGCTGCACTTCCATCATGGCAACGAGGAGATGCTGATCGTGCTGCACGGTCGTCCGACGCTGCGCACGCCCAAGGGTGAGCGGCAGCTCGACGAGGGCGAGGTCGTGGTGTTCCGTCGCGGCCCGGAGGATGCGCACAAGTGCAGCAACGACACCGACGCGCCGGTTCGCTACCTGATGGTCAGCAACAACGCGTCGCCCGACGCTGTGGAGTACCCCGAGGACGGGCTGCTTTCGGTGATGGCCTACACCCGCGACCAGTTCGGCAAGCCGCTCTGGGACATGCGCCAGGTCACCGCGCCAAAGCGCGAAGACTGAGCTTGGCCACGGCGGCGCCGTCGCGCTAGCCTGGGTGCGATCGATATCCGGAGGCGAAGTCCCATGCCGATGTCCGAGGTCGTCCTGGCCGTCCTGGTGGCCGCCAGTCCCACGCTCGCCGATCACGGCGGATCGCGCCCGCTCGACGCCGACGCGATCGCGCAGCCAGCCGGCGGCGCGATGATCCTGGCCTGCGACGCCGGGAGCAAGGACCCCGCTTGCATGCGCGGGCAGCCCCATGTCTTCGTAAAGACGATCGAGCATCGCCGCCGCGGGCGGCCGATCCACAAGATCTACGCGCCGACGGTGAAAACGCTTCACGACGACGAAAGCCCCAAGGAAGGGTAAGTCGTCAGGCCGCCTTCGCCACCCTGGCGAGCTCCTTCAGCACCCGCTCGGCCGCGCCGAGGCGCTCGGCCGGCGTCTCCCACTCGCCCCTCACCACGACCTTCTGGTCCGGGCGCAGGCGCCAGACGTTGGCGTTCTTCTGGATGAAAGCGACGAGACCTGCCGGATTAGCGAAGCGGTCGTCGCGGAACGAGGCCACCGCGCCTTTCGGTCCCACGTCGATCTTCGAGACATTAGCTTCCCGGCACAAGCCCTTGATTGCAACCACTTTCAATAGCTGGTCGGCTTCCGGCGGCAGCGGCCCGAAGCGGTCGATCAGCTCGGCGGCCAGGGCCTCGCGGTCCTCGGACTTCTCGGCGTCGGAGAGCCGGCGGTAGAGCGCCAGCCGCACGTTGAGGTCGGGCACGTAATCGTCGGGGATCAGCACCGCTGCGCCGGTGTTGATCTGAGGCGACCAGCCGCGGTCGATGGCCGCCGGCTCGGCGCCGGCCTGCGCCCGCAGCTCGTGCACCGCATCCTCGAGCATCTGCTGGTAGAGCTCGACGCCCACCTCGCGGATATGGCCCGACTGCTCCTCGCCGAGCAGGTTGCCGCCGCCGCGGATATCGAGGTCGTGGCTGGCGAGCTGGAAGCCCGCGCCGAGACTGTCGAGCGACTGCAGCACCTCCAGCCGCTTCTCCGCCGACAGCGTGATCGGACGCTCGAACGGCGTCGTCAGATAGGCGTAGGCGCGGGCTTTCGCACGTCCCACCCGGCCACGCAGCTGGTAGAGCTGCGCCAGCCCGAACATGTCGGCGCGGTTCACGATCAGTGTGTTCGCGGTCGGGATGTCGAGCCCGCTCTCGACGATGCTGGTCGAGAGCAGGACGTCGTAGCGGCCCTCGTAGAACGCGGCCATCACGTCCTCGAGCTGCGTCGCCGCCATCTGGCCATGGCCGACCACGAACCGCACCTCGGGCGCCTCCTCGCGCAGGAACTTGGCGAGCTCGGGCAGGTCGGCGATGCGCGGTGTGACGAAATAGGACTGGCCGCCGCGGTACTTCTCGCGCAGCAGCGCTTCGCGGATCGAGACCGGGTCGAACGGCGTGATGTAGGTGCGCACCGCCAGGCGGTCGACCGGCGGGGTGGCGATGATCGACATCTCGCGGATGCCGGAGAGCGCCATCTGCAGCGTGCGCGGGATCGGCGTGGCGGTCAGCGTCAGCACGTGGACGTCGGCGCGCAGGGCCTTGAGCGCCTCCTTGTGCTTGACCCCGAAGTGCTGCTCCTCGTCGACGATCACCATGCCGAGGTCCTTGAACGAGACCTGTTTGGAAAGCACGGCATGGGTGCCGACCACGATCTCGATCTCGCCCCGCTTCAACGCTTCGCGCGTCGCGTTGGCCTCTGCGGTCGGGACCAGCCGCGAGAGCCGTCCGATCCGCACCGGCCAGCCCTGGAAGCGCTCGACGAACGTCGCGTAGTGCTGCCGGGCGAGCAGCGTCGTAGGGCAGATAATCGCCACCTGCCGGCCGCTCATCGCCATCACGAAAGCCGCCCTCAGCGCCACCTCGGTCTTGCCGAAGCCGACGTCGCCGCAGATCAGACGGTCCATCGGCCGCCCGGCCTCGAGGTCGGAGAGCACGTCGGCGATGGCGTTGAGCTGGTCGTCCGTCTCCTCGTAGGGGAAGCGGGCGCAGAACTCGTCGAAGACGCCGTGCGGCGGGTGCGCCTCCTCGACGTGCTTGAGGGCGCGGGCGGCGGCGATCGCGATCAGGCCCTCGGCCATTTCGCGCAGCCGCTCCTTGGCCCGCGCCTTGCGCGCCTGCCAGGCCGCGCCGCCGAGCCGGTCGAGCTGCACATCCTCGCTGTCGGCGCCGTAGCGGGTCAGGAGGTCGATGTTCTCGACGGGCAGGTAGAGCTTGGACTCGGCGGCGTAGTCGATCTCGAGGCAGTCGTGCGGCGCCTCCTGCACCTCGAGGGTCTTCAGGCCAACGTAGCGGCCGATGCCGTGGTCGATGTGGACTACCAGGTCGCCCGGCGTCAGGGCGCTGGCCTCCGCCAGGAAGTTCGTCGCGCGGCGGCGCCGGCGCGGCCGCGCCAGCCGGTCGCCGAGGATGTCGGTCTCGCTGATGACCGCGAGGTTGTCGGTCTCGAACCCGGCGTCGAGCGGCAGCACCACGCGCTGCAGCTTCTTCGGGTCGGCCGCCTTGGCCGCCTGCCAGTAGGGTGAGAAGGCGACGTCGTGCAGCCCGTGGTCGGCGAGCATGGCGCCGAGACGCTCCGAGGCGCCCTCGGACCAGGAGGCGAAGAGCACGCGCTTGCCGGCGGCGATCAGGCGACGGGCGTGATCGGCGGCGGCCTCGAACAGGTTGACGCTGTCCTGCGCACGCTCGGCGGCGAACGTCCGTCCGAGCTTGGCGCCGAGGTCGACGACGCCGGGGCCGGCGTCCTGCCGGAGCGGCTCGAACCGACGCAGCGGGTGTGCCGCAAGGCGCTTGTCCCATTCGGTGTTGGAGAGGTAGAGCGCCGACGGCGGCAACGGCCGGTAGTGCGCCTTGCGTTCGGCCGAGTTCCGCGCCTCGTAGGCGTCGGCGATCATCGCCAGCCGTTCGTCGCGCGCCTCGAGGGCCAGGTGATCGAGCGCGATCAGCGCGTCGGCGGGCAGATAGTCGAAGAGGCTCGCCACCTCCTCATAGAGCAACGGCAGCCAGTGCTCGAGCCCGGCGCGGCGTGAACCCTCGCTGACCGCCGCGTAGAGCGAGTCGTCGCCCGCGGCGCCGAACGCCGCCAGATAGCCGCGGCGGAAGCGCGCCACGGCCGCCTGATCCAGCAGCGCCTCGCTGACGGGAAGCAAATCGACGCCCTTGAGCTGCCGCGTCGAGCGCTGGGTCTCGCGGTCGAAGGCGCGGAGGGCGTCGAGTGTGTCGCCGAACAGGTCGAGGCGCACGGGCTCGGCGGCGCCCGGCGGAAACACGTCGATGACGCCGCCACGCACCGCGAACTCGCCCCGCTCGGACACGGTCGAGGCGCGGTGATAGCCGTTGATCGCGAAGTAGCGCTCCAGCTCGGCCATATCGACGCTCTGGCCGACCTGCGCCGAATAGCCCGCGGCCAGGACGGACGCTTTGGGTGGCAGGCGCTGCAGCAGCGCCGCCGACTGCGTCAGCAGCAGCGTCGGCTTCTTGCCCCACTCTCCGCGCCCAAGCCGCCTAAGCGTCGCCATCCGCTCGGCGGAGACCGCGGCCGAAGGGCCCATGCGGTCATAGGGCAGGCAATCCCACGCCGGCAGGCGCAGGATCTCCATCTCCGGCGCGAAGAACCCCATCGCTGCTTCGAAGGCGCTGGCGCGCGACCCGTCGCGGGCGACGAAGACGTTGAGGCCGCCGCGGGCTCGCGCCAGGTCGGCCATCACCAGCGCGTCGAAGCCTTCCGGAACACCGGTGAGCGTCACCGCATCGCGTGATTGGGCCGCGCGCCTGATGTCTTCAGCGAGGGACAAGCCGGCTTCTCAAGCGATCAGGTGTGCGCGCTGCGGGATGGAGGTCCGCCCGCATGGAATGCGCGAATGAGCCCAATGACGTCAGCGGCGAACGGCGGCGGCGCGGTCTCGGCCTTGACGATCCAGCCGTAGACGTCGTGGTCGGGCAGGTCCAGCAACTGCTCGAAGACGAGAACCTGCGCTTCGGTCAGCGATTGGGCGCGGCTATCCGCGAACGGGCCCAAAATCAGGTCCGCTTCCCGAAACCCGCGCCGCCAGGCGCGGAACCGCAGCCTCTTCAACCTCGTCTCGTCCATCGGGGAAAGGCGGATATAGGCGGGCCGGGCCGCTTCGGCCAGCGCGTTTGGCGAGCGCCGGCGAACTCAGCCATTGGAAAGCGTCGCCTTAGCGTGCATTCTGTCCAATGCTCGCAACGATTGTCGATCGATGAAGACCATCCTGGCGGCGCTGTCGCTCACGCTCGCGATCGGGAGCCCGTTCTCCGAGGCGGCCCAGTCGATCATGCGGCGCCTCCAGGTCGCACCGCCGCCGCCGCCGGCGCCGACCGTCACTGCGAGCGCCAACTTCGGCGGGACCTTCCGCCCGGGCGACCACGTCGGCTGGACGGTCGACGTGCAGAACCTGAACGACGCCCCGGTCTTATATCTCCTCCTGGTCCAGACGCCGACCAATCTCGCCGTCGGCGGCCCGCAGGTCGCGTGCGCGACCCGGCTCTGCCCCATCCAGCAGACCGACCCGCAGACCAACGGGCTGCTCCTGCGACGGATACCCAGCGGCGCGCACGTGACGATCACCGAGGACGCCACGATCGTCGCGGCGGGCTCGTTCCAGGTTGAGGTGGCGACGGCCGACAACGCCGACGCCGCCGCGAAGCCCACCGTCATCGCCACCTTCACCGGCAATGCGACGACGCCGCCGACGCCTCCGCCGAATGTGATCGTCTCGCCGCCGGCGGCGGCGAACGTCGTCGTCACGACCGGCCTTACGCCGTTGCGGCGCATGCGCCCCGGCGAGCCGATCGAAGCGACGTTCACGTTCGCCAACCACGGCGGTGCCCGAACGCGGCTCGCCCTTTCAAGAGACGCGCCGGCGAACCTGCGCGTGCTCGCACGGCGGGGCGATTGCCCCCTGCCCTGCCGAACGATCCTCGCCCCAGGCCAGTCGGTGAGCGTGAGTGTCGATGCCGACGTCGTCGAGGCGCCGAAGCCCGGCGGGTTCCGGGAAACGATCAAGTACCGCGTCGGCGACGACCCGCCCCAAGTGGCCGCGGTGGAAGGCGATATCGAGCCAACCGACCTCAAGCCGCTGCTGGTGCTGGGGGCGATCGCGGCGGCGGCGCTCGCGGGGATCGGCGGCGCTTCGACCGCGGCGATCAACGCCGCCCGCAAGGCGCGCTGGCGGCGGCTGATCGCCGTCCGGGCGCGAGTCGACCAGGCGGCAGGCGCCAGCCGCACGGGCTGGATTCCCGAGGCTGCGCCGAGCGTCCGCCTGGCGGTGCGGATCGAGCCAGGACCCGCCACGCCGAAAGGCCCGCTCCCCATCAGAAGGATCGTCAACGATGGCTGAGAGTTCCGGCTGCGCCGTGCGCGACCTGCTGCCGCCGAGCTTTCGGCGGATGGACGAAGCGATGGACCGGGCGCAGCGCGAGGACCCCGAGTTCAAGACCAAGGTGTTGCCGGGCATGGCCCTCGGCGTCGCCGGCGAGCGGGCGAGCCAGGCCGTGCGCGGGGTGCTCGACACCGACGTGTTCGAGCTGATCGCCGGGGCATGGGCCAAGGCGCTCGAGCTGCGCCGGGCGGCGGACGAGGCCGACAAGAGCCCCGACAAGACCGCGACGGTGTTCCTGGGCGAGCACGAGCTGACCGCAGAGGTCCATCCTATCGCCGAGATCACCTTCGGCGCGCTCGGCAAGCTCACGCTGCGCTTCACGCTGGAGTTCGCCGCCAAGCTCGAGCTGGCGGAGGTGACGATCACCGACCACCGCATCGTCAAGATCGGCCGGTCCGAGGGCCAGGGCAGCGCGGTCCTGAAGTACGGCGATGTCGAGCTGCACGAACCGCTGAAGTCGCGGAAGATCGCGCTGCACGAAGACATGCTTCTGAAACGCCCGATCGACATTCCGTTCAGCGGGTGACGGCGTCAGCGTTCGCGCTGGTCCGAGTCCACACTGGCAAGCATCGATTCGATCGCGGCGATCTCCATCGCCAGGCGCCCGACCTCACGCTGGGTCACGTCCTCGTCGCCTTCGAGCAGGCGCATGCGGCCCGACGTCAGTTCGTTGAGCAGGTGATCCAGATAGCGGAACTCGTCGATCGGGTTCATGCGCGCACGTTACGCGTCCCGCGACGGCCAAGCTACTCGCCGAACGTCTCGCCCGGCGTGATTGGCGCAAAGCGGATCAGGCGGCTGTCGAGCACGCCCGCGTTGCGGTGTTTCACGTGCTCGCGGTACTCCGGATCGGTGACCATTTCGAGGAACGCCGCGGCGCTCGGATACTCGGCGATGAAGGCCAGGTCCCAGCATTCGTCGGACGGGCCGGTGACGACCACCTCCGGCCGGCCGGCCCAGACCTGCCGGCCGCCGACGCGGGCGAAGATCGGACCTGAGGTGCGTCCGTACGCGCGATAGGCGTCAAGGCCAGTCAGGCCTCTGCCGTGATCCGGATGGTCCGGCGGGTAGTCCGCCAGCGCCTTCAGGCGGATCAGGTTCAGCATATGGATCGGTTGGTTGCGCGGCAGCGCCTTGAAGGCGTCGAACTGCGGGCGGGTCGGGTCGATCGAACCTGGGACGTCGGACAAGGCGGGCTCCTCAGCTTCTGGGCCAGAGTGGGGTCAGCATGGGCACGCGGCGGCGATAGTCGGCGTAGGCGGCTTCACCAAGCTGCTCGCCCAGGAAGCGCTCCTCGAAGCGCGCCTTCAGCCAGAACCCGAAGGTCACCAGCCCAAAGCCGATGAACGCTGACGCTGTCGCGATCTCGAACGCGGTCGCGAGCGTCGCGAGCAGCAGTCCGGTGTAGATTGGATGCCGGACCAGGCCGTAGGGGCCGCTTTCGACGACATGATGGCCCTCCTTGCGCGTGATTGAACCGGACCAGAGCGTGCCCAGCGTCAGCCGCGCCCACCAGGTGAAGGTGAAGCCGAACGCGGCGAAGCCGACCATTGACCACCCCAGCGCCGCGCTCCAGGGCCAAAGCCGCGCCTCCCCCACGAAGCCGTAGACGCCCGGAATCGGCGCACGGGCGCCGGACACCATCAGCCACCAGCCCGCCACGACGGGGACGCGGTAGGCGACCTCGCTCGCCAGCGACACGCGCGCCGCCGTCGACCGGGTCCAGACCGCCGCCACGAGCCAGGAGAATGTCCAGAGAACCCATAGACCCGCCGTGGCGGCGATCGGGCTCACCTGGCCGACTCCGCCAGCAGCTCGGCCAGATGGTCTTTCCAGGCGACCGCGTAGGTGTGCGTGCCGTGCCCGTGGGTGTTGGGCCCGATCGGGAGGAGCACGAAGCGGCCGTGCCTGATCTCCTTCACCTGCTGCTCGGCGAGGCCAAGCTCAGGCGGGTTGATGAAGTCGTCGGCCGAGTTCACCCACATCAGGTAAGCCTTGATGCGGCCAAGGCCAGCGGAGGGATCGTAGTCCCGCGACGAGGCGATGGCGTAGAGCTCGTCGTTGGCGTCGAGCTCCGGCAGCCGCGCGGCCAGCACCCGCTGCAGGAAGGCGTCGGCCGCATCACGCGTCGGCAGGGCCTTCTGCATCTGATGCGGCGCGCTGCCGGCGATGATGGTGATGTCCATTGCCGTACGCAGCGCGCGCATCGGCTCGGCGGCGTAGTCGCCGCCTTTCCAGTCCGGGTCGCTCTCGATGGCGTCGATCTCCATGTCGCGCCAGAGCCGGTTGCGGCCGGCGATCTGCACGGCGTTGCAGGCGAGCGGCATCAACGCGTCCATCATGTCGGGCCAGGCCTCGCCCCACATGAAGGTGTGCATGCACCCCATCGAAGTGCCCATGACGAGGCGGAGATGGTCGACATGAAGCCCATCGGTGAGGAGCCTATGCTCGGCCTCGACCATGTCGGCGTAGTCGTAATGCGGGAAATGCGCGCGCAGACCGTCGCTGGGCTTCGACGAGTGGCCGTGGCCGATGTCGTCGGGCAGGATCAGGTAGTATTTCGTCGCATCGAGCAGCTGGCCTGGGCCGAACAGCTGACCCGAGAACTCTGGCCGGATCAGGCTGCGCCCCTCCCCGCCCGTTCCGTGCATGATCAGGACCGCGTTGGTGACGTGACCAGCCGCGTCACGCCTCGGCGCGCCGAAGGTCGTGTAGTGGATCCGCAGCTCCGGCAGCGTCTCGCCGGACTGGAATCGGAAATCGTGGATCTCGAAGTCGCCGGTCGTGGGCTGCGGCGTGGGCGGTGGATCGGCGAGCGCCGTGGAGGCCAAACCAGCGCACGCTGCGACAACCGCAAGAACCCGAATCCGCATTTCAACCTCACCCCTGACGCGCGGCGGACCTAAGCGCGGCGTAGACGCAGCGGCAAGACGCTCTAGAAGGATCGCCAGGCCGCCGAGCCAGCGGCGCACCGGAGGAGACTTTCGATGGCCCCGATCCCCAAGCAGGGCGTGGTGGCGGTGACCGGCGCGGCCGGCTTCCTGGGCGGCTGGGTCGTGCGCCGCCTGCTCGACCGCGGCTATCGCGTCCGGGCCTGCGTCCGTAGCGCCGACGATCCGATCCGCACCGACTTCCTGAAGGCCATGCCCGGCTATGCGTCGGGCCGGCTCACGCTGCACGGCGCCGACCTCGACCAGGCCGGCTGCTTCGACGCGATCTTCGAGGGCTGCCACGGCGTGGCGCACGTCTCTCACGTCTCGAACTACGCCGACCCCGACTACGTCCGCGGAGTCTGCGACCACGTCATCGCGGCCGTGAACAGGTCGGGCAGCGTCAACCGCGTCGTCGTCACCTCGTCGGTCGCCGCGGTCATCTCCGAGGTCGACATCCATGAGGTGGCGCGCCGGCCGGTGTTCTACGAGGACCGCTACCCCGACGAGATGAACCCGAAGCGCACGCCCGAGCGCGGCCAGGGCTACTCGATGGCCAAGCTGATCGCCGAGCGCGCCTTCGCGGAGGCCGCCGAAGCGAGCGGCCAGTGGGACGCCGTCACCTGCTGCCCAGGCGACAACGTCGGCCCGATCCAGTCGGCCCACCAGAAGGACATGGGCCCCTGGCAGCACCACATCGAGACGATGCTGCTCGGTCGGTACGTCCAGAACGGGGCCTACCGGCCCTGGATGACGGTCGACGTCCGCGACGACGCCGAGGTCCACATCCGCCTGTTGGAGAACCTCGAGGTGAAGAACGGCGAGCGCTACATCGCCTGGTCGACCGACAAGCGGAACGTCGAGGACATCGCCGCCGACATCTCCCGTCTGCTGCCGGAGCTGCGCCTCGCCCCGCCCGAGCTGGTTGATCCGTTCCCCGACCGGATCAAGGCGCGCGAGGCCGAGCTGCGCGGCATCTGGGCGCTCGCCGAGCTCCGCAACGACCGGGCGCGCAACGTGCTGGGCGTGCAGTTCCGCTCGCTCGACCAGTCGATCCGCGACTGCGTGGAGTCGCTGATCGCCATCGCCAAGGTGCAGCCGAACCAGCTTGCGGCGCCGACCGCCGACGCCGAGGTGGGAGAGATGGTCGGCTAGAATTCGAGGCGTCCTCCGACCCGGCCGGCCGGTATGCTGGCGCCATGCGTCCGGAGATTCTCTTCCCGCTGTTCGCGCCGATCACGTCGCTGAAAGGCGTCGGCGCGCGCGTCGCGCCGCTGCTGGAGAAGGTGGCCGGGCCGATCGTGCGCGACGTCGTCTTCCTGACGCCGCAGAACCTCGTGCGTCGCTCGGTCGCCAAGGCGGCGTCGGCGAAGGAAGGCGAGGAGCAGACGTTCCTCGTCACCATCGAGAGCCATCAGCGGCCGGCGCGGGCGAACCAGCCCTGGAAGATCCGAGCGTTCGACGACACCGGCTTTGTAACGCTGGTCTACTTCCGCGCCGGCGCACACCTCGAGCAGTCGCACCCGAGAGGCGCGCGGCGGGTGGTCAGCGGTAAGGTCGAGCGCAGCGAATTCGACGGCGCCCTGCAGATCGTCCACCCGGACTACTTCCTGCCCGCGGACCGGGCCGACGAGATACCGGAGGTCGAGGCGATATACCCCGCCACCGCTGGGCTGGCCTCGCGCGCGATCCGGCGTTACGCGCTGGAGGCGCTGGCGCGAACGCCGGACCTGCCGGAGTGGCAGGACGCGGCCTGGCTCACGCGCCAGCGCTGGCCCCGCTGGCGCGCGGCTCTCGAAGCCCTGCACCACCCGGCGAGCGAGGCCGACCTGGCCCCGCAGTCGGCGGCGCGGCGGCGCCTCGCGTTCGATGAGCTCGTCGCCCACCAGCTGGCGCTGGCCCAGCGCAAGGCGGCGCGGCGGTCGGAGCCCGCGCGGGTCGTGCCCGCGAGCCCCCTCACGGACCGCATCGAGGCCGACCTGCCGTTCCGGCTGACCGGTGCGCAGGTCCGCGCGCTGGCCGAGATCCGCGGCGACCTCGCGTCCGGCGATCGCATGACCCGGCTCGTGCAGGGCGACGTCGGCTCGGGCAAAACGGTGGTGGCGATGCTGGCGATGGCCGATGTGGCAGTCGCCGGCGCGCAGTCGGCGCTGATGGCGCCGACCGAGATCCTGGCGCGTCAGCATTTCGAGACGCTGGCCGGGCCGCTGGCCAGTCATGGGATCAAGGCCGTGCTGCTCACCGGCCGCGACAAGGGCGCGGGCCGGGCGGAGAAGCTTGCCGCGCTGGCGGGCGGCGGCGCGGCGGTCGCCGTCGGCACCCACGCGCTCTTCCAGGATGACGTGGCCTTCCACGCGCTGGCGCTGACCGTGATCGACGAGCAGCACCGGTTCGGCGTCAGCGAGCGCGCGAGGCTGCAGGCCAAGGGCGAGGCGGCGCACCTGCTGGCCATGTCGGCGACGCCGATCCCACGCACGCTGGAGCTGACGGTGTTCGGCGACCTGGACGTCTCGCGGATCGACCAGAAGCCGCCGGGTCGTACGCCCGTCGCCACCCGCGCCGCTCCCATGCCCCGCGTGGGCGAGATCGTCGAGCGGCTGAAGACTGCGGTCCGGGGCGGCGCGCAGGCGTTCTGGATCTGCCCGCTGGTCTCGGAGTCCGAGACCGCGGACTTGGCTGCCGCCGAGGCGCGCGCGGCGGCGCTACGTCAGGTGTTCGGCGCACGCGTGGGCTTAGTCCACGGTCGGATGCCCGGCCCGGCCAAGGATCAGGTGATGGCCGATTTCGCCGAGGGTCGGCTCGCGGTTCTGGTCGCGACCACGGTGGTCGAGGTCGGCGTCGACGTGCCGGCCGCCACGATCATGGTGATCGAGCAGGCCGAGCGCTTCGGCCTCGCCCAGCTGCACCAGCTCCGCGGTCGCGTCGGACGCGGGCAGGCCGAGAGCAGCTGCGTCCTGCTCTACGACCCGCCTCTCTCAGAGATCGCCAAGACCCGGCTCGACATCCTGCGCCGCACCGACGACGGCTTCGTCATCGCCGAGAAGGACCTCGAGCTTCGCGGCGGCGGCGACCCGCTGGGCCTGAAGCAGAGTGGGTTCCCGGCCTATCGGCTCGCCGATCCCGTCGCCCACCGCGACCTGATCCCGGCTGCGGCCGACGACGCCCGCCTCATGCTCGCCCGCGACCCGGGCCTGACCACGCCGCGCGGCCGCGCGGTCACGGTGCTTCAGGAACTGTTCGACTGGCGGGCGGGCGCCGGCGGCGAGGCGGGGTGAGCCTGCTGCCAGGCGGCGAGGCGGGCCTGCGAGTCGGCCTCCAGATCGGCCCAGAAGAGGTTGTAGGCAGGCTCGCGCGCCCGTTCGATCCAGTCGCCTGAGGGCCGCAGCAGCGCCGAGCGGGGACGCGAGACCCGCAGCACGCCGCCCTGGCACTGTGCGCTCACCTGGCGGACCATGAAGCCTGGACGTACGCCCCACTCCAGTCCGGTCGCCGCCGCGGCGCCGAGGTTGAGCCGCTCCGGCGCGAGCTCCTCGCTGGTCGAGCCCAGCAGCGGGTTCACGCAGAGCGGACGCCGCGCGCCCAGCGGCTGCAGCTGGTCCTGCGTTCCCCACACCATCGCTCGGCCGAGCAGCCGCTGGACGCCGGTGAAGTCGCCCTGACGCACGCCCGCATAGGCGACAAGGCAGCCCCCTTGGTCGCGCCGCCCGCACGCCGGGACCGGCGCACCGGGACCGAAGGCATCCGCCGGCACCACGGTGTCGATGAGGTAGGCCGCGACGAGTCGGCCGCGAAGCGACGGGTTTGGCGCGATCGCCTCGGCCAGAAGCCGAGCGCCGAGGTCGCCGCCCTGCTCGACCCCGACCAGGATGAACGGTCGCCCGCGGTTGTAGCGCGCCAGGTATGAGTCAAAGGCCGACTGGATGTCGCCGTAAGCAAACTGGCGCGCCTCGATCGCGTCGTCCCAGAGGGTCGACTTCGTGTAGAGGCTCGCCTGCCGGTAGCGCGGCGCATAAACGTCGCCGACCGCGTCGAACGGCGCGGCGTAGTTCGGCAGCATCACGTCTGCCAACGCCACCATCGCCGCATGGTCGTCGATCGGCCCGTTCCAATGCCGACCGCCACTGTAGGAGGTGAAGGAGGCCGGATACGAGGTCGGGTGAATGAAGAACACGTCGACGGGTTGCGGCGGCGCATTTGGGTCCGGCAGCAGAACCCACGCGCCTCGCTGCGCATAGTCAGGCGCCGGCGCCTGTCGGTCCTTGCCGAACGGGACCTTCGGGTCGAGCAGGGCCTTGACGATGTCGTCGGTCCAGATCGCCGCCGAAGTGACCAACAGCGTGACCAGGACCGCGCCGGCGACCACCAGCCAGAACCTCACCCCGCGACGACTTCCGGCCATGCCGACAACGTCTACATGTGCGGGTCTGGCTGGGCGAGGAAACGCTTCACGTAGTCGCCGATCCCGTCCTCGAGCCCGGTGAACTGTCCCTCGTAGCCGGCGGCGCGCAGCCGATCGAGCCTGGCCTCGGTGAAGTACTGATAGCGGTCCCTGAGCGCGAGCGGCATCGGCACGTAGTCGATCTGTGCGGGCGCGCCGGCCGCGGCGAATACCGCTTCGGCCATGTCCTTGAACGATCGCGCCCGGCCGCTGCCCAGGTTGTAGACGCCGTTCACGTCCGGCCGGTTCACGAGCCACTCGACGACGTCGACGACGTCGCGGACGTAGACGAAATCGCGCAGCTGGCCACCGTCGGCGTACTCGGGCCGGTACGACTTGAAGAGCTTGACCGATCTGCCGTGCGCGACGTCCGGCCAGATCTGCGCGGCGACCGACTTCTGCGCCCCCTTGTGGTCCTCGTTGGGACCATAGACGTTGAAGAACTTCAGCCCGGCCCATTGCGGCGGCTTGTAGTCCCGTGCGGCCTGGCGGACGGCGAAGATGTCGAACAGCGCCTTCGACCAGCCGTAGGCGTTGAGCGGCCGCAGCGACGCCAGCGCGTCGAGGCTGTTGTCGTCGTCGAAGCCCATCGACCCGTCCCCGTAGGTCGCGCCCGACGAGGCGTAGATGAACCGGCGCTGGAAGTCGGCGCACCAGCGGTAGAGGTCGCGCGAGAGGGCGAAGTTGTTCTGTGCGATCCGGTCGGCGTCAGGCTCGGTCGTCGACGAGATCGCGCCCATGTGGATCACCACGTCGATCTCCTGCCAGCGCTTGCCGAGCCACTCGAACATCCGCTCGGGCGGCGTCAGGTCGCCGATCGGGTGCTTGGCGATGTTGCGCCACTTGCCGTCCTCGACCTGGCCCAGCCAGTCGCAGACGACTACGTCAAGGTTCCAGTCCCTGGCCAGCCGGGCGACGACGTTGGAGCCGATGAAGCCGGCGCCGCCGGTCACGAACGCGATCTTGCGGGTCATGCGCGGCGCGCCAGCTTGCTGATCGTGGCGGTCGTCGAATGCCCCTCGACCAGGTCGGCGAGCCGCACCTCGCCGCCCCAGCTCTCGACCAGTTCGCGGCCGACGACCCCGTCCAGACTGTAGTCCGCGCCCTTCACCAGCACGTCAGGACGGGCGGCCTCGATCAGCGCAAGGGGCGTGTCCTCGTCGAACGTGACGACGAGGTCGACCGACCGCAGGCCCGCCAACACCAGGGCGCGGGACTCCAGGTCGTTCACCGGCCGTCCCTCGCCTTTCAACGCCCGCACCGAGCGGTCGGAATTGAGGCCTACGATCAGCCGGTCGCACCACTCCCGGGCCTGGGCGAGGTAGGCGATGTGGCCGCGGTGCAGGATGTCGAAGCAGCCGTTGGTGAATCCGACCTTCAATCCGCGATCGCGCCAGAGCGCCGCCTCGCGCGCCATGCGCTCGGCCGTCGCGATCTTGGCCTCGGCCGGGGCCACCCGCTCGAGGATCTCCGCCTCGACCAGCTCGTCGGGCGTGACGATCGCCGTGCCGGCCTTCTGCACGACGACGCCTGCGGTCAGGTTCGCGAACTCGACCGCGGTCGCAAGGTCTGCGCCCGCCGCCAGCGCGACGCCAAGCGCGCCCAGCGCCGTGTCGCCCGCACCCGAGCTGTCGGCGACTTCGCGCGGTGCGCGGCGGAAGTGGCGCACGGGCTCGCCCCGCACCGCCAGCGACATCCCTTGCTGGGCCCGGGTCGCGAGCACCGCCCTGCCCGCGCAAAGCTCCAGCGCCCGCGCCAGCGCCGCCTCGACCTCGGCGTCGTTCGAGGTCGGAAGGTCGGTGGCCGCAGCCAGCTCGCCGGCATTCGGCTTGATCACGTCGGCGGCGCCATAGCGCGCGAGCGAGCGCGACTTGGAATCGACGATCAGCGAGGCGCCTTCGGCCTTGGCGGCGGCGAGCGCGGCCTCGATGACCGCTGGCGTGACGACGCCTTTGGCGTAGTCGGCGACCAGGATGGCTCCAGCCCCTCGCGCGGCGGCCTGAAGCGCGAGGATCACGGCCTGCTCGGCTGGCGGATCGAGCGGCGCGGCGGTCTCCTCGTCGACCCGCAGCAGCTGCTGGCCCGCGGAGATGAACCGGGTCTTGAGCGTGGTGCCGCGGTCCGTGGCCGTCGCCAGGCGCCCCTCGATCCGCGGCTCGGCCGACGCCAGCGCCCGGGCTTCGCGCCCGCCGGCATCGTCGCCGATCACCCCGACCAGCGCGGCCGTCGCGCCCAGCGCGGCCGCGTTGCGCGCGACGTTACCCGCGCCGCCGAGCATCACCGCCTCGCGCGTGCGGGTCATGACCGGGATCGGCGCTTCGGGCGAGATGCGGGCCACATCGCCGTAGACGAAGCGGTCTACCATCAGGTCGCCGACCGCGACAACGCGGGCGCCGGCGATGCGCTGAAGCAGCTGCTGCAGCCCGGCAAGATCCATGTAGACTCCCGACGAAGGTCCCGCGTGTCGCGCGTTCAATCGGACCGCCGCCGGCAAAAGTCCAGCGACCTAGCCGAAGCGGATACCCGCCGGCGGAGGCTGAGCCGCCACTGTCAGGGGCGGCGCCGGCGCGGCGTTCCAGATGGAAGGACAGACCGCGTCGGCGACGCCCGAGCGGGGCGCGATCGAGTGGTCGGCGATGACGTCGCCGATTCCGAAGCTCGAGAGCCTGGCCGCCAGCCGGTGGGCGCGCTCCGTCTGCAGGGCGGTCGAGTCGGGCACGACCTGGCCGGTCCAATTGATGAACCGCAGCTCGCCGACCGGCACGTAGCCCAGGCTGATATTGCCGACGAACGGGCCGAGCAGCGGCACGTTGCCCAGCATCGAGGCGACCAGCGCGTCCGGCGGCAGGTGCGGCACGAGATCGTCCTGGAACTCGTAGCGGAAAGCGTTGGGGACGAGCCGGGCGAAACTGTCGGCGAAGGTCTGTCCGCCGCACCGGGCGGCCTCGAATGTGTAGACGCTCGTCTTGCGGCCGGCGGCCGCCAGACGAGCGGCGGCGAGGTTGGCCATCGCGCCGCCTTTGCTGTGGCCGGTGACGTAGAGCGGCTTTTCCGGATCTAGGGCGGCGAGTTGCGCCTCGATCCACGACCAGAGCATGTCGAGCGCGTGCACGAAGCCCGAGTGAACGGCGCCGGTCTGCCCGGGGGCGGTCACGAGCGGCGCGTTCACGTCGTTCAGCCAGTCGAGAAGGGTGCGAAGGCTAAGCCCGCCGAGCGGCTCCGTCCCGCGGAAGGCGAGGATGACCTCGGTCTGCGTCTCGGCGACCATCGCCGCGTCGATAGCGCTGTTGTTGTCGCCCGCGACCTGGCACGCCGGCACGGCGAGATAGCCGACGAGGCTTGACGGCAGTGGCGTCGGTGAAGGCGGCGACGGCGGCACGAACCCACTCGCGTTGATCTGGTAGGCTTGCTGCGCCACGCAAAGCAGCCGGCCGGGAAGCCCAAGCTCCATCATCGTTGTTTCTCCGCCTCATCGAAACGCTGCGCCGGGGAAGCGCGGCTGTCAACGCGAGGCGAATCTCAGGCGGACACCCGCCAAGGTGGCAGCCGCAGCTAGTCTAGTGAACGCGGCGCTTGGCCAGCGCGTCGAACTCCATGAGCTCGCGCACCAGAGGCTCGAAATCCTTCAGGCGGACCATGTTTGGGCCGTCAGAGGGCGCCCGGTCCGGATCCTCGTGGGTTTCAATGAAGATGGCGGCGACGCCCACGGCTACAGCGGCCCTGGCCAGCACCGGCGCGAAGCGCCGGTCGCCGCCGCTGGCGTTCCCGGCGCCGCCGGGCTGCTGCACCGAGTGGGTGGCGTCGAACACGATGGGACAGCCGATCTCAGCCATGATCGGCAGCGCGCGCATGTCGGAGACGAGCGTGTTGTAGCCGAACGAGACGCCGCGCTCGGTGGCCATGACGTTGGCGTTGCCGGTCGAGAGCGCCTTGGCGACCACGTTCTTCATATCCCAGGGCGCGAGGAACTGGCCCTTCTTGATGTTGACCGGCCGGCCGGTGCGGGCGGCGGCGACAATCAGGTCGGTCTGGCGCGAAAGCAGAGCCGGGGTTTGCAGCACGTCGATCACCTCGGCCGCGGGCGCGCACTGGTCCACCTCATGCACGTCGGTCAGCACGGGCAGGCCGGTCGTCTCGCGCACCTCGGCGAAAATGGGCAACGCCTGGCCCAGGCCAACGCCTCGCTCGGAAGCGATGGAGAGGCGGTTCGCCTTGTCGAACGAGGTCTTGTAGATCAGTCCGATCCCGAGCCGGTGAGCGATCTCCTTCAGCGCGTGGGCCATCTCCAGCGCGTGGTTGCGGCTCTCGAGCGCACAGGGCCCCGCGATGATTGAAAGCGGCTCTGCGTTGCCGATCCGCACGACGCCGCCGCCCGGGGCGGCTACCTCGACGACGGCGTTCGGGGTCACTGACAAGGCCTGGAACTCCGATCCGTTGGCGCGTCGGGCGCGTAGACATGGCGCGCACGGAATGCTCGCGCAAGCCGCCGCGGGCCAAGGGATTCGGTCTTGTCCGACGACGGTGTTATCTTAGCCGGCAAAAGCCTTGGGTGGAGGCGACCTTGAACGGTGGGACAACCGTTGTCGTCGGGCGCGGCGACCCAGAGCTCCGCAGGGCGCCAGCGTCCTTTCGGACCGTGCTGAAGATCTCGTCTCAGAACTGGGAGTTTGGACGGCTCACTTACGTGCTGCCGTCCGGCCGCGAAGTCCGAATAGAGGGCCAACAGCCAGGCCCCGACGCGCGGTTGATCATCAAGGACTTCCGCTTCCTCTCGCGCGTGCTGAGCGCCGGCGACATCGGCTTCGGCGAAGGCTTCATGGCTGGCGAGTGGGATACGCCCGACCTCTCGCAGCTGCTCGAGGGCTTCACCGTCAACCTGGACCGTCTGCGCGCGCTCCTGGAAGGCGGCGTCTTCTGGCGCGCGATCAACAAGGTCGCTTACGCCCTGCACCGGAACAGTCGGGCCGGGTCCAAGCGCAACATCCTGGCGCACTACGACCTTGGCAACGCTTTCTACGCGCGCTGGCTCGACCCCTCGATGACCTACTCGTCGGCCAGGTTCGAGCGGCCGGGCCAGCCGCTCAGCGAGGCCCAGCGCAACAAGTACGCGAGCCTGGCGCGCCAGATTGGGCTCGGCCCTGACAACCACGTGCTCGAGATCGGTTGCGGCTGGGGAGGCTTCGCCGAGTTCGCCGCTGGCGAAGTGGGCGCGAGAGTCACCGGCATCACGATCTCGCCGGCGCAGTACGAGTTCGCCAGGAAACGCCTGTTCGAGAAAGGCCTGGCCGAGCGCGCCGACATACGGCTGATCGACTACCGAGACGTCGAGGGCCAGTTCGACCGCGTCGCCTCGATCGAGATGTTCGAGGCTGTGGGCGAGGAGTACTGGCCGCTCTACTTCCGCAAAATCAGCGATGTGCTCTCGCCGGGCGGCCGCGCCGGCCTGCAGATCATCACCATCCGCGACGAGCTCTTCGCCCACTACCGGCGGCGCGCAGACTTCATCCAGAAGTACGTCTTCCCAGGCGGGATGCTGCCCTCGGAAACCCGGCTGCGCGAGGAAACGGCCCGGGCCGGCCTCGAGTGGAGCGACATTGTCCGCTTCGGCCAGAACTACGCCGACACCCTCGCCGAATGGGCGCGCCGTTTCGAGGGCGCCTGGGACGACATCCGCGGGCTCGGGTTCGACGAGCGCTTCCGGCGGCTGTGGCGCTTCTACCTCGGCTATTGCGAGGCCGGCTTCCGCACCGAGCGCACCAACGTCGTCCAACTCAGCCTCTCGAAGGGCTGAGGGGGACCCTCCCGACTTTGCCAAGCCGCCTGCGGCTCCCTATTCTTCGCGCATGTCCGAAACTGACGGCCCGCCCATCCAAGCCATCGTCGCGCCGGTGACGCCGCTGCAGCAGAACTGCACGATCGTCTGGTGTCGCAAGACCAAGAAGGCCGCCATCATCGATCCCGGCGGCGAGGTCCAGCGCCTGCTTGCGATCCTCGCCGACCAGGGCCTGACGTTGGAGAAGATCTGGGTCACGCATGGCCACATGGACCATGCCGGCGGCACGGCGGCGCTCAAGGCGGCGACAGGCTGCCCGATCGAAGGACCGCACCGCGACGACGCCTTTTGGATCGACCGGATCGCCGAGAGCGGCCAGCGCTTCGGCATGCCCGACGCGCGCTCGTTCACGCCCGACCGCTGGCTTGAGGACGGCGATACGGTCACCCTCGGCGAGACGGTGTGGGAGGTCTACCATTGCCCCGGCCACACGCCCGGACACGTTATCTTCTTCAACCGCGAGGCGCGCTTCGCCCAGGTCGGCGATGTGCTTTTCGCCGGCTCGATCGGCCGCACCGACTTCCCGCGCGGCAGCTTCCCCGACCTCGTCGCCTCGATCACCGGCAAGCTCTGGCCGCTCGGGGACGACGTCACGTTCGTCCCGGGCCATGAGCAGCTCTCAACCTTCGGCCGGGAGCGGCGGACAAATCCGTTTGTCTCGGACGAGGCGCTGGCGGCGATGCGCGGCTAGGGCCTGACCGGTGGACGCCCTGGCATGGCGACGACGCGGCGACGCTTTTCTCTGGCGATGGCAAGTCTAGCGGCCGCGCCGGCGGCGCTGGCGGCGAACGCGGGGGCCCCGCCCGCCAGGAAGCTGCGCATCCTCATCCTCGGCGGAACCGGCTTCATCGGGCCGCACCAGGTGCGCTACGCGCTCGAGAGGGGCCACAAGATCACGCTGTTCAACCGCGGCCGCGAGCCCGACGCCTGGAACGGCCAGGTCGAGGAGCTGATCGGCGACCGCAACACTGGCGACCTCAAGGCGCTGGAAGGGCGTGAGTGGGACGTCTGCGTCGACAACCCCACCACACTGCCCTTCTGGGTTCGCGACGCCGGGAAGGCGCTGGCGGGCAGGGTCGGCCAGTACATCTTCGTCTCGACGATCTCGGTCTACGCCGCGAACGACAAGCCCGCCGACGAGACCGCGCCGCTACAGGCGTATACGGGCGCTGACCCGATGGCCGAGACCATGGCCACGTTGTCCGCCAAGGGTCTCGGCGCGCTCTATGGCCCGCTGAAGGCGGTCAGCGAGGGCGAGGCGCGGCGCCAGTTCGGCGAGGCCACGACCATCGTCCGGCCGGGCCTGATCGTCGGCCCCGGCGACGAGACCGACCGCTTCACCTACTGGCCGGTGCGCCTGGCGCGCGGTGGTGACGTGCTCGCGCCGGGCGACGGCAAGGACCCGGTTCAGATCATCGATGCGCGCGACCTCTCGGAGTGGATTGTCCGTGCGGCTGAAGGGCGCACCCTTGGCGTCTTCAACGCGACCGGACCCGCACGCCCGCTCAGCATCGGCGACATGCTGGCCGGAGTCGAAGAGGCGGTCGGCGGCGACGCCAGGTTGGTTTGGGCGCCGGAAACGTTCCTCAACGCCCACAACGTGTCGGCCTGGTCCGACATGCCGGTCTGGGTGCCTGGCCACGGCGGGACGGCTGGCTTCGGCCGGCGCGACATAAGCCGTGCTGTGAAGGCGGGACTGACGTTTCGCCCGCTGAAGACGACGGCCGCCGACACGCTGGCTTGGTTCAAGTCGCAGCCCGACGCGCGCCAGGCCAGGCTGCGCGCGGGCCTGACCGCCGAACGGGAGGCCCAGCTCCTCGCTCTCTTGAAGGCGCGGTCATGAGGAAGGCGTCGCGTTGCGCTGCTGTTGCAAACGCGACATCTGTGCGCCACAGCGGATCGCGAGCTTCAGCGCCATGCAAGCGAATACAGAAGTGGCGACCCTGAGCGCCGAACCCGTCGAGAAGATCCTGGTCGTCGACGACGACCCCGGAATCCGCGATGTCGTCTGCGAATTCCTGCAGCGGCATGGCTACCAAGTCGAGACCGCAGCGGACGGCAAGGAGATGGACCGCTCGCTGGCGCGCGGCCCCGTCGACCTTGTCGTGCTCGACGTGATGTTGCCCGGCGAAGACGGCCTCGCCATCTGCCGCAAGCTCGCCCGCCCCGAGGGTCCCGCGATCATCATGCTCTCGGCGATGGGCGAGGAAACCGACCGCATCGTCGGCCTCGAGCTCGGCGCGGACGACTACGTGCCCAAGCCCTGCAACCCGCGCGAGCTCCTCGCCCGGGTGCGGGCCGTGCTGCGACGCCGACACGAACCGCGCGGCGAAGAGGGCCTCGACGCGGCCTGCGAGTTCGCCGGATGGCGGCTGGACCTCGTCCGCCATGAGCTGCGCTCTCCCGAGGGGGCGGTGGTCAACCTGTCGAGCGGCGAGTTCTCGCTGCTGCGTGCGTTTGTGGAGCGACCGCAGCGCGTCCTTTCGCGCGACCAGCTGCTTGAGTTCGCTCGCGGGCCGCAGTCCGACGCCTTCGATCGCGCTATCGACGTCCAGATCAGCCGTTTGCGCCGTAAGCTCGACGATAGCGGGTCGGGCCAAGAGCTGATCCGGACGGTGCGCAACGAAGGCTACATCTTCACGCCGAAAGTCTCGCGAACGCCATGATCCGGCCGGCGCCGACGACGTCCCTGTTCCTGCAAGCCCTGGGCCTCGTCGCCGCCACGCTCGCCGCCGTCTTCCTCGCGACGACGGTCGTCATCATCAACATCCCGCCCCCGGCGCCGGACGTCTACACCGTCGCCGAAGTCGCCCAGGCGATCCGAACCGGCCAGAGCGCGCCAACCGTCGAAGGCCGCGCTCTCGAAGTGCGCCGCCAGGACCATGCGCCGGCGCCCCTCAACCTCGTCCGGCGCCACCAGAACTTTCGTGCGGGGCTGGCGGCGGTTCTGGGGGTGAAGATCGACGATGTGATCGTCGCGCAGAACATACCCCGCATCGTTGCGTTCGGCGCACAGGATCGCGGGAATCGACGGCTGCCGCCGTCGGCGGGGGCGCCCGAGCAAACCGTCCTCTTCGGACCGTTCGAGGCAGGCGTGCGCCAGCCGGACGGCTCTTGGATCGTCGTCTCGCCGCGGCATGCGCTGCTCGACCCCTGGCAACAACGCTTTCTGCTGGTGCTGGCCTTCGCTGCCCTCGCGGTCACGCCCCTTGCATGGTGGTTCGCGCGCCGGATCGCCGCTCCGATCGCCGCCTTCGCGCGCGCCGCCGAGCGCCTCGGCCGTGACCCCGACGCCCCGCCCTTGCAGATCCGCGGCTCGACCGAGGTCGGCGCCGCCGCCGTAGCCTTCAATCAGATGCAGGAGCGGCTGAACCGTTACGTCAGCAACCGCACCACCATGATCGGCGCGATCGCGCACGACCTGCGCACGCCGCTGACGCGGCTGCGCTTTCGCATCGAGGCGGCGCCCGACGAGCTGAAGGGCAAACTCGCCGCCGACCTCGACGAGATGGAGGCGATGGTCGCCTCGACCCTGGCGTTCGTCCAGGACGCCACCCGTCCTGTCGAACGGACCAAGCTGGAGATCTCATCCCTCGTCGAGACGGTGATGGACGAGGCCGCCGAGACGGGCGCCGACGCCGCGGTGGACCGCGCAGAGCACGCTGTGGTCGACGGTGACCCGATCGCCTTGAAACGCCTCGTGACCAATCTCGTCGACAACGCGCTCAAGTTCGGCTCCAGCGCCCGCGGTCGGGTCTTCTCCGAGGCCGGCATGGCCATCCTCGAGGTCGACGACAACGGACCCGGCGTGCCGGAGTCCGAGATCGAGCGGGCGTTCGAGCCATTCCACCGCCTCGAAGGCTCGCGCAGCCGCGAGACCGGCGGAGCGGGTCTGGGGCTGGCGGTCGTTCGCGCAATCGCTCGCGGACACGGCGGCGAGGTCACCTTGCACAACCGCCCCGAAGGCGGCCTCCGCGCCCGGGTCACCCTGCCCCTCGCGCTCAAGACGCCCCGCAAGCCGAGCCGGACACGCCAGCCCGACCTCGCCCCAGCGCCGGGCCTGACTGGCGCCATGCAATCAAGCGTGGCCGACACGCCACACTTCGCGCCATAGTGGAGCTTGCGAGGCTCACGGCGTCGTCCATAACTGGCTCGCCAGGAAACAATCGCGCTACACCATAGTTGGTGCGTCGCGACGCCAGGAACGAAGTCGGGGCCGCTTCTGGCGAAGGCGCAACCGCAACGCTTTTTCCGCGTTAGCAACTCGATAGGCCGTGCCAGACCCAAAGGACCCCGACCTTCCGCCTGACGTTCCGTCTCCAGAAATTGCGCCGGGACGGGTTCCGGAGGAGTTCCCCTCCGAACCTCCGGCGCCTGCAGACCCCGACGACGGTCGGCCGCGAGGCCTTCGGGACGATCGCGATCGTTAAGGAGTAGAGAGTCATGGACATGAGCAAGGAAGAGGCCACCCGCCGCCCGAGCCGGCGCGGCTTTGCGGCGATGGATCCCGAGCGCCGACGCGAGATCGCTCGCAGAGGCGGGGCCAGCGTCCCCAGCGAAAAGCGCAGTTTCGCTCAGGATCGCGATCTGGCGGCGAACGCCGGCCGCAAGGGCGGCGCGGCATCGCGCGGGGGCGGCCGTCGTCCCTCCCGGTCGACCTCGGTCTGACCGTCAGCGACAGCAGTTCGCCCGGCCGCGTCGCCCGCGCGGCCGGGTGATCCTACGAGCAGAACAGAAACACGGCGAACGCCGGCGGCGGCGCGATCCACCGGTCGAGCAGACGCCAGCCGGCGCGGCGCGCCATGCCCGTCACGTCCTCCACCGTGAACTTGTACGAGTTCTCGGTGTGCAGGCTTTCGCCCGCGGCGAACTCGAAGCCTTGGCCCGCGACGCGGACGGCCTGTTTCACGCGGCTGACCAGGTGCATCTCGATCCGGCTGTCGACGGCGTTCCAGACCGCCCGGTGATCGAACGCCGCGATGTCGAAGTCGGCGCCGAGCTCGCGGTTAATCCTCGTCAGAAGGTTCTTGTTGAACGCTGCGGTCACGCCAGCGGCGTCGTCGTAGGCGGCCGTGAGCACCGACGGCTCTTTCACAAGGTCGGCGCCCAGAATGAAGAGCCCGCCTTCGCCGACCAGAGCCCGCGCCTCCGCGAGCAGCCGCACCGCCTCGGCCGGGTCGAAGTTGCCGATCGTTGACCCAGGGAAGAACCCGACGCGCGGCCGACCCGCCGCGACCGCAGGAGCCGCTCCGCCGATGGTGAAGTCTCGCGCGAGCGGCTCGACCTCGAGGTTCGGATAGTCGCGCCGGATCGCCTCGGCCGCCGCTTCGAGCGCAGATGCGCTGATGTCGATCGGTGCGTACGCGGCCAGCTGAGGCGCCGCGTCCAGCAACAGCCGGGTCTTGGCGCTCGCCCCGCTGCCGTATTCGATCAGGACCGCGCCGGCGGGGACACGCGCGGCGATGTCGGGCGCGATCCGTCGCAGAAGCTCGGTCTCGGTTCGAGTCGGGTAGTATTCCGCAAGCTCGGTGATCGCCTCGAACAGATCCGAGCCGGCCGAGTCGTAGAACCATTTCGGCGGGACCGACTTCGGCGACCGCGCGAGGCCCTGCAGCACATCGCGCCGGAACGCTTCGGCCTGGCCCGCCGCTTCGCTTTCGCTCGCCGCCGCAAGCGCGTCCTCGGCCAGCCGGACGCCGGAGAACATCCACCGCTGCTGCGGATAGAAGAAGTTGCGGTAGGTGGGCCGGGAATGGCCCTTTGGGGTGATCGACGCGCCGCCGCGCATCGTCATCTGCCCCATCATGAACTTGCCGTTGTACTCGCCGACCGCGCCTTTCGCCGGGGCGAAGCCCGGGTAGCCGAGGTAGGCGCTGGCGGTCCATTGCCAGGCGGCGTCGTAGACCTGATCGAACGCCTCGGGCCGACTGGAAACAGCGTGCTCCCACTCGGCCTCGGTCGGCAGCCGCTTGCCGGCCCACGACGCGTACGCATCGGCTTCATAGTAGCTGACGTGGGCCACCGGGGCGTCGAGGTCGACCGGTCTCAGCCCGCCTAGCCCGAACACCTGCCAGCCGTCGTCGCCGCGTCGCCAATAGAGCGGCGCCTCCCAGCCTTCCTCGCGGACTCTCGCCCACCCGTCCGACAGCCAGAACTCCGCGCGGCCGTAGCCGCCGTCCTCCATGAACTCCAGCCACTCGCGGTTGTTCACCAGCCGGCTCGCCAGACGATAGGGGCGCAGCAGGGTCCTGTGGCGCGGACCTTCGTTGTCGAACGCGAAGCCCGTCGCACCGGCGCCGATCTCGACGCATCCGCCGGCCAGCCTGACCCAATCCAGCCGGTGCGACGCGGCCGGCTCGAACCCAGGCCCGTAGGCCGGCCGGAGCGTCGACTGGGCGAATAGATGGAGGATGTCCATCAGGATCAGTTCCTGGTGCTGCTCCTCGTGCGCGAGGCCGAGCTCCACCAGGAACACCGCCTCGCGCGACAGCGGTGTGGCGAGCAGGCGCTCCATCGCCGCATCGACATAGGCGCGGTAGGCCAGCACCCGATCGAGGCTCGGGCGCGTCAGCAGCCCGCGCGCTGGCCTGGGATGCCTCGGTCCCGCCGCCTCGTAGTACGAATTGAAGAGGTAGCCGAAGTCGGGATCGAACGGGCGATAGTCGGCGAGACTCGGCAGCAGCAGGAAGGTCTCGAAGAACCAGGTGACGTGCGCCAGATGCCACTTCGTGGGACTGGCGTCGGGCATCGACTGGACCTGCTGGTCTTCGGCCGAGAGGGGCGCGGCGCGCGCCAGCGAGCCTGCTCTAACCGCCCTGTAGCGGGCGGCCAGGCCCTGACAGGTCGCCAGATCGACGGCGTAGGCCTCGTCGGTCGTCGCCATCGGCGTGTCCTCCAGTTCGCAAGGATCGAGTGCCGCCCCTCGCCACCTGGCGGGAAGCCCCATGAACCTAGGGACGGCTGCAATGTTCCATCACGCCGCCAGGAATTGACAGGAACGTAAGGCGGCGGGGCGCGTTTTCCAGGCCAACGCGGCGACGTCGGGCCGCGTTTCGCCGGGGCCGCCCAACGTCGCTCCGCGGGGAGAGAGTCTGTTGCACGTGGATTCGGAGTGGCGGGAGCAGGTCGTGGCCCTGATTCCGGCTTTGCGCGCCTTCGCCTGGTCGATCAGCCGCAACGGCTCAGACGCCGACGATCTGGTGCAGGACACGCTGATCAAGGCCTGGAGCCATCGTGACAAGTTCGAGGCAGGCACCAACCTGCGCGCCTGGCTCTTCACGATCCTGCGCAATACCTACTACACGGCCGTCGTGCGCCGCCGTCGCGAAGTGCGGGACGAGGACGACCAGTACGCCCGCACGCTCACCTCACAGCCGACCCAGGAATGGGGACTGGCGATCCGCGCGCTGCAGGCGGCCCTCGACCAGCTCCCGCCTGAACACCGCGAAGCGCTGATCCTGGTCGGCGCCGCCGGCCTTTCTTACGAAGAGGCCGCCGAGATCTGCGGCTGCGCGCTCGGCACGATCAAGAGCCGGGTCAACCGCGCCCGCAATCGCCTGCTCAAGGTGATGGAGATCGAACGCCCGTCGGACGCGATCGCGCCGACGCGGGAGGGCGCCGCACTCGGGGCTTAGCTCAGAGCGAACGCCCGCATGAAGATGTCGACCGAGTTCGCCACGTGGGTCTCGAGCGCCTGGGCGCTCAGCCGCGGCAGCACGCCCCACATTCGCCGCATGTAGACGTCCGACATCACCAGGTCCTTGAGCCGCTGGCCCATCAGTCGCGCGTCGCCCGGCGGGACGCGGCCGGCCTCGATCGCCCGCTCGAAGTACTCGGTGAACCGCGTCTCGCCGCGTTTCGGACCGGCCTCGTAGAACATCTCGCCGATCTCCGGGAACCGGCCCACCTCGGCCACGACCAGCCGATGCAGCGCGACCATGTCGTCCAGCTGCAGGAATTCCATTAGCGACACGCCCAGTGTGATCAGGCTCTCGCGCACGGGCTTCCCTTCGCCGATCTGCGGCAAGGGGTCGAAGATCTCCATCGCCGGCCCCTGACAGGTATCGACGATAAAGGCGCTAAACAGCTCCTCCTTGGAGCGAAAGTAGTTGTAGAGGGTGCCCTTCGAGCCGCCGAGCTTGGCCGCGATCTCCGACATCGACGTCGCGGCGTAGCCCTGGGCGAGGAAGACCGCCTTGGCGACGTCCAGGATCGCGCGCCGGCGGACGTCGCTGCGGCTGAACTCGGTGGAGGGTGAGGATTCGAGCGCCATCAGATTTTCTCTGACCATACCGTACGGTTTCTTGCTTGACGACCAGCAAATGCGACAGCAGTATGTGACCGTACGGTACGGTCAATCAAGCCACGCAGGCAGATTGACGTGGATGGACGGAACCGTGATGCCAGACCAGATCCAGCTTTGGACCCTTGGCCGTCAGGCGCTCGGGCTCGCTGCTGCGACGGCCGCGCTGGCGTCGGCCGCGTGCGCGGACCTCCCCTCCAACAGCGGCCCGCGTCCGCGGATGAAGCCGCCCGAGGCCTATCAGGACGTCAAGAGCTTCGCCGCGCCGGCGACTGACTGGCCTGCCGACCGCTGGTGGGAAGCCTACGGCGACCCGCAGCTCTCGGGCCTGATCGAAGAGGCGCTGAAAGGCTCTCCCACCCTTGCCCAGGCCGAAGCGCGTCTCGACTCGGCCAGCGCCTCGACGCAGGTCGCCCGGGCCGACACCCTTCCCTCCCTGCACGGCGAGGGGCAGATTTCCGAGACCGAACAGAGCCGCGTTCAGGGCTTCCCGCCGTTTATCGAGCAGTTGCTGCCGGCCGGCTACATCGACCAGGGGCGCCTGGCGGTCGACGCATCGTACGACCTCGACCTTTTCGGCAAGAACCGCGCTGCGCTGGCGGCGGCGGTCTCGGAAGAGGCGGCGGTCCGCGCGGACCTGGCGGAGGCGCGGCTGACGCTCTCGACCGCCGTCGCGACCGCCTACGCCGATCTCGCCAGGCTGGGCGCCGAGCGCGACGCCGCCGCCGAGGCGCTGCGCAACCGCCAGCAGACCAGCGAACTGACGGCCGAGCGGGTCGCCAACGGCATCGACACCCGCGCGGAGCAGAAGCAGGCCGAGGCCGCCAGGTCCGCCGCCGAGGCCGACCTCGAAGCCGTCGACGAAGAGATCCTGCTCACCCGCCACCGGCTCGCCGCGCTGCTCGGCGAAGGCCCCGACCGTGGGCTCGAGATCGCGATTCCGAAGGCCGAGACGGTGAAGGCGTTCGGCCTGCCGGCGGACCTTCACCTGCACCTGATCGGCCGGCGGCCGGACATTGTCGCAGCGCGACTGCGCGCCGAAGCGGCCGGCAAGCGCATCGACGTCGCCCACGCGCAATTCTTTCCCGACGTGACGCTCAACGGCTACGTCGGAACGCAGGCGCTGAGCCTCAGCCAGCTGTTCAATCCGGCGGCGGCGATCGGCTCGTTCGGTCCGGCGATCACGTTGCCGATCTTCGAGGGCGGGCGCCTTCGCGGCCAGTACAAGGGCGCGCGGGCGGACTATGCGGCCGCCGTCGACGCCTACGATGCGACCCTGACCCAGGCGCTGCAGGACGTGGCCGACGCCGCGGCCAGCGCCCAGTCGGCCGAGAAGCAGCTCGAGGAACGGCGCGCGGCGCTGGCGGCAGGCGAAGAGGCTTACGCCGTGGCCCGCGAACGCTTTCAGGGCGGCCTTTCGTCGTACGTCGCCGTCCTGGCGGCGGAGAACGCCGTAATCGACGATCGGCGCGCCTTCGCCGACGCCCAGTCGCGCGCCTTCAGTCTGGACATCACCCTCATCCGCGCCCTCGGCGGCGGCTATGTCGCCGCCTGAGGCCTGTACGGACGACCGCCATGGACGCCAGAACGACTTCGCCCACGTCTCCCGGTCCGGCCGGGCCAGCCTCCTCCCCCTCCCCGGCTGGTCCCGCCGCGGGTGCGGGCGCCGCCGATGCGGCGACCGCTGCCCCCCCCTCCGCCGTTCGATCCCGCCGCCGCCCGAGCCGGCGACAAATGTTCCTGATCCTGGGCGCGGTCATCGCAGTCTGCGCGGTCGCTTACGGGCTCTACTGGCTGCTGGTCGCCTCGCATCACGTCTCGACCGACGACGCCTACGTGAACGCCGACGTCGCGGACGTGACGCCGCTGGTCAGCGGGCCGATCGTCTCCGCGCCGGCCACCGACACGCTGCCCGTCAAACGCGGCGACGTGCTGGTGACGATCGATCCCGCCGACTTCAAGCTCGCGCTCGCCTCGGACGAAGCCGCGCTCGGTCAGGCGATCCGCCGGGTGCAAGGCTACTTCGCGACGCGCGACGCGCAGGCTGCGGTCACGACTGCGCGCGCCGCCGACGTCGAGCACGCCCGCGCCCAGCTCGTCAGCGCCCAGGCCGATGAAGCCAAGGCGCGCACCGATCTCGCCCGCCGCCAGGCGCTCTCGCGCGACGGCGCGGTGTCGGGCGACGAGCTGACGACGGCGGAGAACCGATTGCGCGAGACCGATGCGGCGGTCTCCGCCGCGCAAGCCGCGCTCACCTCGGCCCAGGCCAACCGCGTCTCGGCCGCGGGCCAGGCGCGCGCCGCCGACGTGCTGGTCGCCGGCGCCGACGTCACCAACAATCCGGAGGTCGCCGCCGCCCAGGCCAAGGTCGACCAGGCCAGGCTCGACCTCGAGCGGACGGTGATCCGCGCGCCGATCGACGGCGTCGTCGCCAAGAACACGGTCGAGGTCGGCCAGCGCGTCGAGTCTGGCGCTCAGCTGATGACGATCGTGCCGATCCAGAGCGTCTATGTGGACGCCAACTTCAAGGAAGGGCAGCTGCGGCGGATGAAGATCGGCCAGAGCGCGGTGCTCACCAGCGACCTCTACGGCTCGGGCGTGAAGTTCCACGGCAAGGTGGTCGGCCTCTCCGGCGGCACCGGCTCGGCGTTCGCAGTGATCCCGGCCCAGAACGCGACCGGCAATTGGATCAAGGTGGTGCAGCGACTGCCGGTGCGGATCGCGCTCGATCCGCAGGAACTGAAGCAGCATCCGTTGCGGGTCGGCCTCTCGATGAACGTCGACGTCGATATCGCCCAGTAGCGCGAACGCCAGCCCCGCCATGGCCGCGACCTACGCCAACGCCGCCGACGAGCCGCTGAAGGGCGGCGCGATGCTGCTGGCCGGCTTCCTGCTGGCGATCGGCAACTTCATGGTCGTGCTCGACATGACGATCGCCAACGTGTCGGTCCCCAGCATCGCCGGCGGCCTGGCGGTCGCGCCCAACCAAGGCGCTTGGGTGATCACGTCCTACTCGGTGGCGGAGGCCATCGTGGTGCCTCTGACCGGCTGGCTTTCCAGCCGCTTCGGCGCGGTCAGGGTGTTCGTCCTGGGCATGATCGGCTTCGGGATCTGCTCGGCGCTCTGCGGCCTCGCGCCGTCGCTGGGCTTCCTCGTGCTGTTCCGGGTGATGCAAGGGGTCTGCGGCGGACCGATCATGCCGATGTCGCAGACCCTGATGGTGCGGGTGTTCCCGCCCCACCAGCGCTCGCAGGCGATGGGGCTCTGGTCGATGACGACCGTCGTCGCCCCGATCGCCGGGCCGATCCTGGGCGGCGTCCTGTGCGACCAGGCCGGCTGGCCGTGGGTGTTCCTGATCAACGTCCCGGTCGCCGCGCTCTGCGCCTTCTTCGCCTGGCGCGTGCTGGCCCACCACGAGACGCCAACCGAGCGGCGTCCGGTGGACTTCGTCGGCCTGGTCCTGCTGATCACCTCCGTCGGCGCGCTGCAGATCATGCTCGACAAGGGCAAGGAGCTCGACTGGTTCGGCTCGCCGCTGATCGTCGCCCTGGCCGTGGTCGCCGCGATCGGCCTCGTCTCGTTCCTGATCTGGGAGATCACCGACGAGCATCCGATCGTCGACCTCAAGGTGTTCCGCCACCGCGGCTTCACCGGCGCGGTGATCACCAACGCGCTGACCTTCGGCACGTTCTTCGCAACGATCCTGATCGGCCCCCTCTGGCTGCAGACCAACATGGGCTACACGGCCACCCAGGCCGGACTGACGACCGCGCTGGGCGGCGTCCTGGCCGTGGTGATGTCGCCGATCGTGCCGCGGCTGATGCAGCGGTTCGACCCGCGCGCCCTGGTCACCTTCGGGGTGGCGGGCCTCGGCGGCATCGCGCTGCTACGCTCGCACTTCGCCAGTAACGCCGACTACTGGACCATCGCCTCGACATACCTGGCGCAGGGCTTCGTGATCCCGTTCTTCTTCGTGCCTACGACGCAGATCGCCCTTTCGTCGGTCACCCCTGCGGAGACGGCGTCGGCGGCGGGTCTCTCGAACTTCCTGCGCACCACCTCGGCGGCCTTCTCCGGCGCGATCATACTGACGCTCTGGGACAGCGCCTCGAGCCGCAACCACGCCAACATCGCTGGCGCCCTCAACGACACGGCGCGCGTGCAGGCGACTCTGACCCACGCCGGCATGACCCACGCCCAGGCGCTGGCCCAGCTGGACAACATGACCCAGAGCCAGGCGGTCATGCTGGCCGCCGATCAGATGTTCCTGCTGATGACGCTCTGCTTCCTCATCGCCGCGGGCGTGGTCTGGCTCGCGCCCCAGCCGAAGCTGTTCGCCGGCCAGGCCGCAACGGCGGGCGGGCACTGATGACTCAGGGGATCAACAGCACGCGCCCGACGGCCTGGCGGCTCTCGATGTAGGCATGCGCCGCGGCGGCTTCCGAGAGCGGGAACGTGCGGTCGATGACGACCTTCAGCTCGCCGCGGGCGGCTTCGTTGATCAGCCGCTGGATGTTGTTGTAGGCGCGATCGCCGCCGATCTCGGCGCCAAGGAAGACGCCCTGCAGCGTGCGGTTGCCGCCCATCAGGCTGGAGACGTCGACCGTCATCGGCTCGCGTCCCGCCGCGCCCACCATCGAGACGCGGCCGCGATAGCCGAGCGAGAGGATCGAGCCCTGCAGCGTCGTGCCGCCGACGCTGTCGACGACGAGGTCGACGCCCTTCTTGTCGGTGATCCGCATCACCTCCTGCACGACGTTGTGGGTCTTGTAGTTGATCCCGATGTCCATCCCGAGCGGCTTCAGCTTCTCGAGCCGCTCGTCGCTCGAGGCGGTGGCGAGGACGCGGGCGCCGGCGCGCTTGGCGAGCTGGATCGCCGCCGTGCCGACGCCGCTGGCGCCGGCCTGCACCAGCACGGTCTCGCCAGCCTTCAGATGCCCGAACTCGAACAGGCAGTCGTCGGCGGTGCCGAAAGCCACGGGCATCACCGAGGCCAGCTTCACGTCGAACCCATCGGGAACCACCCAGGCGCTGCGGGCCGGAACCGCACGCAGCTCGGCGTGCGAGCCGTAGGCGCCGCTGGTGGCGACCTTCTGGCCGACCTTGAGGTTCGTCACCTGCTCGCCCACCTGCACGATCTCGCCGCCGGCCTGGTAGCCGACGATGTGGGGATGGGTGACGAGAGCGCCGCGGCCACGGTTCAGCGTGTCACCGCCTTCGATGCTGACCGCCTCGACCCGGATCACGATTCCCTTCGGATGGCAGACGGGGTCCGGAGCGTCCTCGTATTTCAGGACGCTGGGATCGCCGTTCTCGTAGTAGACCGCCGCTTTCATCGCGCTTCCTCCGTTCGGGCCTCGCCGGCCTTCTCAAACGCTCGTTCGAGTGTCATGCAGGCGGCGCTTGCGCAACGACGGAAATCTGAAAGGCCTTCGCATGGACCTGGCAAAGCCGCGGATGGACTTCGGCCTGACCACCAGCGGCGACCTGGCGCCGATGCTGCGCTTCTGGCAGGACGAGGTGGGCCTGCCGTTCGACCATCTGCTCAAGATCCGGCCCGGTCACGATCAGCACCGCCACGACGCGCTGGGCTCGGTGATCAAGATCAACCATACCGCGACTCCGCCGCCGGAAGGCCCGCCGACCGGGTACCGCGAGCTCTACATCGCCCGCGAGGGTCTCGCCGAGCCGAAGCCGATGGTCGACCCTGACGGCGACAAGGTCACGCTCGTGCCGAAGGGCTGGCGCGGGATCGGGCAGATCGGCGTGCGGCTCGCCGTCCGCAGCCTCGCCGCGCACCGCCGGTTCTACACCGAGGCGCTGGGGCTCACCGAGGAACCCTGGGACGGCGGCGCGGCCTTCCGCGCGGCCGAGAGCCTGCTGATCGTCGAGGAGCGGGCCGATGCGCCGCAGCCCGGCGTGCGTCCCGGCGGTCGCGGCTGGGGCTACATCACCTTTCAGATCTTCAAGGTCGACAAGGAGCACGCCTTCGCGCTGGCCCACGGCGCCGGCGAGGCCGTCGCGCCCGTCACGCTGGGGACGACCGCCCGCATCTCGATGATCACCGATCCCGACGGCAACCGCATCGAGCTCTCCCAGCGCGCGTCGATCGTCGGCTCCCTGGAGCCGCAGACGGCCTGAGGGACGTCGGGGACAGCGCGCGGGCGCGGCGCGGGCCGAGAAGCGTCGTGCGCCTGAGCGATGCGGCCACTGCCGAAACCGCGAGAGGGCGCCTATATGCACGGGCTGGCACGCCCTCATGACGGCCTGGCGGCGCCCGGAGGCGACCACATGATCCGAATTCTGCGCCTGGCGGCGGGACTCGCCTTGGGGGCCGGACTGACAGCCGCCGGCGTGGCGCTGGCCCAAACCGAGACCGGGAGCGCGACGCCCCAAGCCGCCCCGGCGCCGCCCGCGCCGCCGCCGGTCCAGTCCACGCCGCCATGGGCCAAGTCCGAGACGCCCCCGATCAAACCCGCCGATCCGAACGCCAGCCAGCCGACCTATTCCGTGGATCACCCGCCCGAGGGCCCGTCGGGCATCTACCTTCCCGCCGCGGTCCTCGGCTACGCCAAGTCGGCCGCCGGCTGCGTCGTGGTCGGGTGTAAAGATGGACCGCAGGTGAGCGGTTCCTCGGAGTCGTCGTCGCCCGCCTCGGCCAAGCCGCCGCCGGCCAGTCCAGGGCAATCTGGTCAACGCTGAGTCCGGATTGTCGCCTAGGAGGCGGCGGTCCGCGACGCGCCAACGATGCGGGCCAGCAGGCCTGGGCTGGACAGACGCTGGAGGCGGGCGCTTAGTCAGTCGATCCACAGCGAGATCCTTGTGCATGGCCCGCCCGGTGATTGTCGCGATCTATCTGGCGGCCATGGTGACCGTCATAGTGGGTGTGGATTTCGCGTTCTTCAGAGGTCATCTCTGGGAACGACTGGCCGTAAACATAGGTATCGTCTTGGTATTCGTGGCTTTCTATTTCAGATTCATCGGTCGTCCATGGTCGCCATGGAGGTGACGGCCATAGTGTAGGGTTCGGGCGTCACCCGCGCTGCACGCCGGACCGCTGCCCCCGTGGAGGGGCGACGCCGCACCGTAAAGACGCCGCAAACTACGGTTCCCTCCCCGCTCCCAGCAGCGCCGCCTCCAGTTCCGCCAGCGTCGCTTCGCCGGCCTCGATCCGGTCGAGCGCCGCCCTCGCCTCACCGATCACCCGCGCCCTCTCGGCGGCGTCCAACTCGTCCAGCTCCGGCTCCTGCGCGGCGTCGCTCGCCCGCGGCAGCAGCCGCGACAGCAGCGCCACGTACTGCGGCACGTACCAGCGCTTGAGCTTGTCCAGCACCTCGTCCTAGCTCGCCTCGAAGTCGCGCAGGATCGCCCGCGCCACCCGCCGGGAGATCCGGTTGCGCGAGCCGAACGCCCGCCCCGGATTGCCGGGCGCGAACCGCCCGTGCGCGTCGCGCGGCACGGGAGAGTCACTGTCGTTCATTGTTTGTTCTCCGCCGTCTATTCCCGGGCCGGCGCGCTGGCCCTTCCCCCTTCGGGGGAAAGCGGCGCGCCGTCGCGCTGCGACGCGTCGCCGATGGGGGGAGTCACCGTCGCGCGCCCATTGTCGCTCCCGCCAGCGCGGATCGCGACGTTTCCGCCGCGAGCGGGGGAAACGTTTCGCCCTGGCGATGACGGAGAACGAAGCGCCTCATCGTCATCCTCGTCGTCCCGCTCATCCCACGCTTCGGCCTCCTCCTCCTCCTCCCCGTCCCCATCCCGCCCCCGCCAGTAGGCCTCGTTGTGATACGCCGCGCAGGGGCAGGTCCCGTCCGGCCGCAGCCGGGTGCGCCCGTTGCAGGGAATGAGGATCTTCGGCAGCCGCCCCCACGTCGGGTCTTCCACCCAGTCGTCGTCGCCCGCTTCCGCCGC
>DATKMZ010000084.1:0-10932 GCA_035541575.1 Caulobacteraceae bacterium
TCATCGCGCTGCGCAACCAGATCACGTCGACCGTGCAGAACGCCAGCTTCAACGGCGTCAACCTGCTCGACGGCAGCGTCGCCAAGATCACGTCGCTGGCGAACGCCGCCGGCTCGTCGGTGCTGACGACCAACGCCCAGAACCTGTCGCTGGGCGGCGCGATCGTCACCCTGGCGGCCACGGCCACCATCGGCACCGTGACCCAGGCGCAAGCGCAGATCGCGGTGGTCAACACCTCGCTGCAGAACGTCGATACGGCCCTGGCCACGCTCGGCACCAACTCCAAGTCGCTCGACACGCACCTGAACTTCGTCTCGAACCTTCAGGACACGCTGACGACCGGCATCGGCAACCTGGTGAACGCCGACCTCGCCAAGGAGAGCGCGACCCTGCAGGCCCTGCAGACCAAGCAGCAGCTCGGTATCCAGGCCCTGTCGATCGCCAACTCCTCGGCTTCGGCGCTTCTGGGTCTGTTCCGCTAACGCCAGGCGGCAGGCGGGTGAACCCGCTCGCCTGCCTCCGCAGCGGCGAGGGCCCTCGGGTCCTCGCCGTTCGCGCTTGGGGAGACGCCGGCCTCGCCGGCCGGCGTTAAGGAGAGATGAGCAACACCGCACCCATCGCCGGCATACCGTCGGACGTCTCGGCGCCGCCAGCGCCGTCGACGAGCCCGACCAATGTCGGCCCCAGCCAGTCGCCCGCGACGCCGATCGACGATCAAGCCGATCTGCGTCTCGTGATCGAGGAGGACAAGGCCGCAGGATCCTACGTCTACAAGACCGTGGATCCCGTGACCGGCAAAGTCATCTCCCAGGTCCCGCGGGAAGAGCTGCTGAAGATGCGAGAGACGCCGGACTACAAGCCCGGCTCGATCGTGAACGCACGCGGCTGACCTGACGGCGCGCTGGCGCCGAACCGATCGCGGCCTCGCGCCGCGCTGGGTCGCTCGGGCGACCCGACCCCGACGTCGCCGCGCGCGACGCCGGCGTTTCGCCGTGTGCGCCGTTAACCATAAGCTCACCAGCTCAGCCCTAGCCTTTTCGCGCATAGACGAAGCGGGCGGCCAGAAGGCCGGCCCAGGGGCGCCAAATGAGCATCAGCATTCAAGGTTCGTCCGCGGCTCTCGCGACGCTGGAATCCCTCACGACTCAGGCCGGGGCGGCGGCGGGCGCCGGCGCGCTGGCCCAGGTCGCCGGCGCTGCGGCCGTCCCTGACGGCGCGGCTCCGATCGTCGACGTAAGCGGCTCGGCGGGCGTGCTCGGCGGGGTCTCCGCGGGCCTGGCCACCTCGGCCTCGATCGCCGACGCGGCGGTCGCGGCTGGATCGCTGGTCGAGGGGCTGCTCGTGCAGATGCGCCAGGACGCGCTGGGCGCGACCGACCCCAGCCTCGACGGCGACTCGCGCGCGGCGCTCGACCAGGGCTTCCGCACCGGCCTGGCGCAGATCCAGAAGGCGATCGCGAGCGCCGGCGTCGCGGGCGTGAACCTGTTGGACGGCTCCGTCACGGGCCTGGCCAACGTCTCGTCGGCCACGCTCTCCGGCGTCAACCTGTCGCTCGGCGGCCCGGTGATCGGGGTCGGCCCGGACGCGACGCTGTCGGACCCTGCCGGCTCGGCGACGATCGCGGACAGTCTCGCCGCGGCGATCGACAAGGTCGGCCAGGCGATCGGGCGGATCTCGGCGCAGAGCCAGGCGATCGAAAGCCACCTCGGCCTCGTCGCCCAAGCCGGCCAGGCGCTTTCGTCCGGCGTCGCCGGCCAGGTCAACGGCGGCCTCGACGGCGACGGCGCGCGGCTGGCCGCGCTCCAGGTCCAGCAGCAGCTGACCCTCACCAACGCGAGCATCGGTAACGCCGCGCCGAATGCGATTCTGTCGCTGTTCCAGGCCGGCTGAGCGGGCCGCGCCTTAACCGCCCCTTAGCTGCGCGAAGCGCAGGGTGCCGGCTGGGGCGATGACGCTCTGGTTCGGAAGTAACGCGGCGTGACCGTCGGCTCGATCAGCACGAGCGCGCTCCTGGGGTGGTACCAGTCCTTTTTCGGAGGGGCCGGGACCGATCCCAGGGCGATTCTCAACCCGCCCGGCTCGTCCGTCGGGACGGCGAGCCCGCTTGCGACCGCGGCGACCCCGACCGTCCGGTACGCGCCGACCGCGCCGTGGAACCAGGCGCAGCCGAGCCAGAGCCAACTCGTGAAGCAAGCGTTGGGCGGCGCGAGCCTCTTCACGCCATCCGCCGCGAAGCTCGACCTTCCCGGCGCCAGCGCCGACTACAGGAACCTCTTCGCGCTCTATTCCGGGCTCAACACGTTGTTCGCCATCGCCGACGCGGCGAGCCAATCGAACACCACCAGCCTGCAGCTCAGCCAGCTGTCGACCGCGTTCAACAACGGCATGCAGCAGCTGACCAAGTTCCTTGGCGAGACGAGCTTCTCGAAGCTGCGGCTGACAACCGGCGTCACGCAGCAGAGCCAGACCTCGACGGCGAGCACGCCGCAGCAGGCGACGAGCTACCAGACGCCGCCCCTGAACACGACGGGCGACTCCAACGCCGTCGTCCCGGCGTTCTCGGGCAACGTGCAGTTCACCGTCAGCGTCAAACTGGGCGCCACCGTCACCAACGTGCCGATCGACCTCTCCGGCATGGGGTCGACGCCGCGAACGATGGGCAACGTGGTCGCCTACCTGAACGCCCAGACGAAGGCGGCCGGCGTGTTCGTGAACTTCTCGTCGGTCGCGATCGCGCCGAAGCCGGATACGATCCAGGTCGGCGGGAAGTCGGTGACGGTCGCCTCCGGCAAGCAGTCATGGGCGCTGCAGGTCACGACCAATCCGGCCGAGACGGTGACGTTCTCCGCGCCGACCACCGGCCCGGCGGTCTACGTCGGCCAGGTCGTCGGCAACCAGTCGACGTTCACCGGCCCGACCGGCGCGAAGACCGCGCCCGACGCCCAGAGCCAGCTGCTGAAGTTCAACGCCAGCGGCGACGGGGTGGTCGGGCCCGTGACCCCCGCGCACGCCGCGCCGGATCAGATCTCGACGATCGGCCTCGGCGCCGGCGTCAACGCCATTCAGGCGACCGCGGTGGCCCCGGACGGGTCCGTCTACGTGCTCGCCAACGTCAACACCGAGACCGACGGCGCGACGCCGGCCGGCGGCCAGGACGTGGCGCTGCAGAAGTACGACTCGGCCGGCAAGCTGCTCTTCTCGACCGATCTCGGCTCCGCCGCGAACGCCGGCGGGCTCGCGCTCGCGGTCTCCGCCGACGGCTCGCAGGTGGCGATCGCGGGCCAGGTCACGGGCGCGCTCGCCGACGGCCAGAAGGTCAACGATCCGAAAGGCGCCAACACCTTCGTCTCCGTCTACGACTCGCAGGGCGATCCGGTCTGGACGCAGCAGAACGATGGCGTGTTTCCCAACCAGGCCACCGGCGTGGCGTTCGGCGCTGACGGTTCGGTCTACGTCACCGGCCAGTCGCAGACCTCGACCCTGCCGCAGGGCCCGCAGGGCCCGTCGAACAGCTTCCTGCAGGTCTTCTCGCCCACGGGCGTCTCGGTGTCGAACACGCAGATCGCCACCGGCGGCCCAAACACCAGCGCCGGCGTCGCGGTCGACGGGTCCAACGTCTACGTCGCCGGCGTGCAGAATGGCGATGCGGTCGTCACCGAGTACGATGTCAGCAACCCAGGCGCGCCCGTGCAGGTCGCGACGCGCGACCTCGGCAGCCTGGGCGGCGGCACGCTCGCGGGGATCTCGGTGCAGAACGGCGTCGTCTACGTCGCCGGCAGCACCCGTGCGGGGTTGAACGCGGGCGCGGTCACGAGCCCCTTGAGCGGGTCCGGCCTCAACGCGTTCGCGGCGACCCTTTCGACCGGACTTGCGCCGGCGGGCGGCGACGCCGTCGCCTACTACGGCGGGACCGGCGACGTGCGGACGACCGGCGTGAGCGTCGCGAACGGCGAGGTCTACCTGACCGGCAGCGTCAGCGGCGACCTGCCGGGCGAGCCCGCGATCGGCGCCAAAGACGGTTTCGTCGCGGGTCTGAATGTCGGAACCGGCGCGGTCGCTTACGCACAGCGCTTTACCGGCCTCGACGGTCAGGTCGCGCCGACCTCGATCGCCGTCGCCCCCAGCGGCGAGAGCGTGCTCGACCAGCTTGGCCTGCCGCAGGGCGTCGTTGACGGCCCGGTCTCGAACCTCATCACCGCCACCACCGCGGTGAAGGCCGGCGACAGCTTCCAGATCGCCGTCGGCGGCGGCGCGCCGCTCACGATCACGATCCAGGCGGACGACACAGTCGCCTCGCTGGCCAGTCGCATCGCCGAGAAGACCGGCTTCAACGTCGACGCTATCTCTGCGCCGGCCAGCCTCGGCTCGACCGCGCTCGAGCTCAAGGCCGCTTCGCCGAGCACGGTCGTCAGCCTGATCGACGGCCCGGCCGGCAAGGACGCGCTGGCGGCGCTCGGACTGAAGCCCGGCCTGATCGCCGACACCCAGGTCAGGAACGGCGCGACCATCTTGCAGGGCAGCGGGACGCCGATCTTCAGCCTCGGCCTGCCGGTCAGTCTCGACCTCGCCTCGGCCGCCGACATCAAGACCGCCAAGGTGCAGATCGCCGGCGCGATCAGCATCGTCGAGAACGCCTACCAGCACCTCAAGAACGCCGCGACGCCGGCCGCCGTGCTGGCGCTGCAGAAGGCGCAGTCGAGCGGTCAGACGCCGAAATACCTCTCCAACGAGATCGCCAACTATCAGAGCGCGCTGACGCGCCTGACCGCCGGTTCCGGCGGCGGACCGACATCGCTGCTCTAAGCGGCCGTTAACCGCATCGCGGCGAGCCTTGCCCGCCGTGACCGCCTTGCCCGACATCGCCGAAACCCCACGCGTCGAGACGCTGATCGAGGCGGCCCGGGCGCTGGCCCGCCAGGGCGCCGACGAGCCGGCCAAACGCGCCTACCTCGATGCGCTGAGGCGCGATCCGACGTCGCTGCCGGCGCTCCTGGAGCTGGCGCGCCTGGCCTTGCGCAGCGGTCACCGCTCGGCCGCCCGCACCGCCTACGAGCAGGCGATCTTCTGCCATCCGGCCGATCCGGTCGCGCGGGCCAACCTCGGCGACCTGATGATCGAGAACGCCGAGTTCGAAGCGGCGCGGACGCAGTTCGAGGCCGCCGTCGCCGCCGCGCCAGGCTTGGCCGCCGCGCATCAGGGTCTCGCGCGCGTGCTGACGGCCCTCGGCGATCCGGCCGCGGCCGAGCCGCACTGGCGCGCGGGGCTCGCCGCCGGCGCCCTGGCGATGCAGCCCTACGCCGGCGCAGGGCAGGGGATCCGGCTGCTGGTGCTGGTCTCGGCTCGCGGCGGCAACATCCCGACCCGCGCGCTGCTCGACGACACCGTCTTCGCCGTGACCGCGCTCTATGCCGACCGCCACGACCAGGCTGCGCCGTTGCCGCCGCACGCAGTGATCCTGAACGCCATCGGCGACGCCGACCTCTGCGGTGCGGCGCTGGCGGGCGCCTGTGCGGTCGTCGAGAAGTCCGGCGCGCCGGTGATCAACGCGCCGGCGCGGGTGATCGACACCGGCCGCGCCGCCGTCGCGCGCCGGCTTGCCGGCCTGCCCGACGTCATCGTCCCGGACGTCAGCCCGGTCGCACGAGACGAGATCCCGCAGAGACGGTTCTCGTTTCCAATGCTGTTCCGCTCGCCGGGCTACCACACCGGCCAACATTTCGTGCGGGTCGAGCAGGCGCACGACCTCGCCGCCGCGATCGCGGATCTGCCCGGCGAGACGTTGCTGGCGATCGCGCCCCTCGAGACTCTCGGGCCGGACGGCCGGCATCGCAAGCACCGGGCGATGCTCATCGGCGGCCAGGTGTTCCCTCTGCACATGGCGATCTCGCGGGACTGGAAGGTGCACTACTTCTCGGCGGACATGGCGGCGGATGAGGCCCTGCGCGCCGAGGAGGCGGCGTTCCTCGCGGATATGCCGGCGGTCGTGGGCTCGCGAGCCGTCCGCGCCCTCCATGCGATCGCCCGCGAGCTTGCGCTCGACTATGCCGGCGTCGACTTCGCCGTCGCGCCGGACGGGCGGCTGATGCTGTTCGAAGCCAACGCCGGTATGGTGATCGCCCCGCCGGGGCCGGAGCCGATCTGGGACTACCGCCGCGCGCCGATCAAGCGCGCGCTCGCGGCGGTGAAGGCGCTGATCCTCGCCAAGGCCGGTTCGGACTGGCGCTGAGGCGCGCGGGCGGTCTATCGTCGGGCCGTCGCCGGGGGTGGCGGCAGCAGCGAGGCCCATGGATTTCCTCAAGGATCGGCGTCTGATCGCCTTCGGCGGCGCGGGTGTGGCGCTGGCGGCGGGCCTCCTGGTCGCCTGGGTCTTCCTCTGGCGCGGCGGCAAGCCGACCGAGCCGCCGCCGGCCTCGCAGGGCGGCTTGGTCGTGGTCTCGGGCCGTGACGACGACGCCAAGCTCGACCCGAAGCGGCCGCTTCGTTGTTTCGTCGGCGGCCAGTTCGTCGGCGAGCTGCCCCTGGCGGTTTGCGCCCAGCGCAACGGCGTCGCCGCCGGGGCGCTCGATGTCGGCCTCGACCAGGCCGGCGCGCTCGCCGCCGGCAACACGGCCGCCGCGCCGCTCACGCCCTTGACGCAAGAGCCGCCGCAGTCGCTGCCCGAGACGTCGCCGAGCGAGCCCGGTGGCCAGCCGGCGCCGCTGCTGGCCCAGGGCGGCGGTCAGGCCTGCTGGCGTTTCGACGCCGGGGGCTGGCGCCAGCTGCCGACGCCGATGAGCCTGCAGACCTGCGTCCAGGCGCTCTTCGCCAACCGCTGTCCGTCCGGCGACGACGCCTTCTACGGCCGCTGGGGCGAGCAGACGATCCGGCTGACCGCCGGCCGCGTCGAGGTCTCGCCCGACAACCGCGACTTCACCCCGCTGCTCGACCCCTGGCCGGCCTGCGAAGGCGCGGAGGGCTGACGGCGCGGCGGACTGCGGTGTAGGTTCGCTCGCATGCCGCGCCTCATGCCCGCCGCCGTCCTCGGCCTCGCCGCCACGTTCGCGCTCGCCGGCTGCAAGGCGCAGATTCAGCCGCCTGGCGACGTCGGCGTCTGCTACCACCTGGCCGCGATGGTGAACGGCCAGCCGAAGTTCAACGTGGTGGCCAGGAACGTGCCCGACATGGAGCACTGCGCCGGGCAGCTCGAGGCGATGCGCGACCGCTTCCTCTCGCTCGGCGGCAGCCAGCGCGACATCGCCGGCGCCTATCAGGCCAACTTCCTCTTCCTCGGCGACGAGGGCGTCTTCACCGCCCAGACCTATGACGGACCACGCTACCCGTTCCTGGTTCGCAGCGGCGACCAGCTGGTGCCGGTGGGCTCGGCGCCGTGATTGCTGTGGAAGGCGCTGTGGATTTGGAACAAAGAGAGAACAAACCGCTTGCGCGCGTTGGCAAGTCGGATTAACTCTTCGCCTCGTGATGCCAGCGCGCTTGGGTCGCTGGGCGATGAAGAGGAGGCCCCGACATGTCGGGCAGCGTGAACAAGGTGATTCTGGTCGGCAATCTCGGGCGCGATCCCGAGATCCGATCGCTGAACAACGGCGACCGGGTCGCCAACCTGTCGGTGGCGACGTCGGAAACCTGGCGCGATCGCAACTCCGGCGAGCGGCGCGAGCGCACCGAGTGGCACCGGGTGGTGATCTTCAACGACAACCTGGTGAAGGTGGCCGAGAACTACCTGCGCAAGGGCTCGAAGGTCTATCTCGAGGGCGCGCTGCAGACGCGCAAGTTCCAGGACGCTTCAGGCCAGGAGAAATACACGACCGAGGTCGTGCTGCAGAAGTTCCGCGGCGAGCTGACGATGCTCGACGGACGCGGTGAGGGCGGGCGCGACGAAGGCGATCTCGGTGGCTATTCGAGCGGTCCGCGCCAGCAGGCCACCGGCCCGCTCGAGACCTTCACCGCCGACCTCGACGACGAGATCCCGTTCTAGGCCCCGGTCGGGCCGCTCCGGGCCAGCGCACGCCTCCTGCGCGCGCTTGGGAAGCGCTTTGGTCAGGCTTGGGACAGCCCGGCAAAGGTGGTGTTCGGGGGGCGCGGATGCTAACCATGACGCCCATCTGAGTGTCTGATTCCGACCGGCTGATTCCACAAGTTGACCGACGAAACTCCCCCGCCCGTCGATGATGATCGGCGCGGCGCCGTAGCCCCCATCGCCATCGAGGAGGAGCTGCAGCGCTCCTACCTCAGCTATGCGATGAGCGTGATCGTGTCGCGGGCTCTGCCCGACGCGCGCGACGGCCTCAAGCCCGTGCACCGGCGCATCCTGTTCTCGATGAACGAGCAGGGGCACACGTCCGACCGGCCCTACGTGAAGTCGGCGCGCGTGGTCGGCGATGTCATGGGCAAGTACCACCCACACGGCGACCTGGCGATCTACGACAGCCTGGTGCGCATGGCGCAGCCGTTCTCGATGGGGCTGGTGCTGATCGACGGCCAGGGCAACTTCGGCTCGGTCGACAACGATCCGCCGGCGCAGATGCGCTACACCGAGTGCCGCCTGACCAAGGCTGCCGAGGCGATGATGGCCGACATCGACCTCGATACGGTCGATTTCCGCGACAATTACGACGGCAAAGAGAGTGAGCCTTGGCCGCTGCCGGCGCGCATTCCCAACCTGCTCGTCAACGGCTCGGGCGGAATCGCCGTCGGCATGGCCACCAACATCCCGCCGCACAATCTGGGCGAGGTGGTCGACGCATGCCTGGCGATGATCGACGATCCAGGCGTCACGCTCGAAGCGCTGACCGAGATCGTGCCGGGCCCGGACTTCCCGACCGGTGGCGAGATCATCGGCCGCACCGGCGCGCGCCAGGCGCTGCTGACCGGGCGCGGTCCGGTGATCGTCCGCGGCCAGGCTGAGATCGAGACCTTGCGCGCCGGCCGCGACGGCATCGTCATCACCTCGCTGCCCTACCAGGTGAACAAGGCCGCGCTCTGCGAGCGGATCGGCGAGCTGGCCCGCGAGAAGCGCATCGAGGGCATCGCCGACGTCCGCGACGAGAGCGACCGGCAGGGCATGCGGGTGGTGGTCGAGCTGCGCCGGGACGCTTCGGGCGACGTGATCCTGAACCAGCTCTATCGCAACACCGCGCTGCAGAGCTCGTTCCCCGTCAACGCGTTGGCGCTGCACCACGGCCGCCCGCAGCTGATGAACCTGCGCGACATGGTCGCCGCGTTCGTCGTCTTCCGCGAAGAGGTGGTGGTCCGGCGCACCAAGTTCGAGCTGGCCAAGGCGCGCGACCGCGGCCACGTGCTGGTCGGCCTCGCCATCGCCGTGGTCAACATCGACGAGGTGATCCAGATCATCCGCTCGTCGAAGGACCCGGCCGAGGCGCGCGAGCGGCTGGCGGGGCGCGAGTGGCCGGTCGGCGACATGATCGCGCTGATCGACCTGATCGCCGACCCGCGCACGGCGCTGATCGACGGCGCGCGCGTGCGGCTCACCGACGAGCAGGCGCGGGCGATCCTGGCCCTGACCCTCTCGCGTCTCACCGGCCTCGGCCGCGAGGAGATCTTCGACGAGGCGAAGGGGCTCGCCGACACGATCCGCGGCCACCTCGACCTGCTTTCGTCGCGCGAAAAGATCATGGCCGTGGTCCGCGCCGAGCTCGAGGAGGTGAAGGCGCAGTTCGCCGTCCCGCGCCGCACGGCGATTGTCGAAGGCGACGCCGACCTCGAGGACGAGGACCTGATCGTCCGAGAGGACATGGTGATCACCGTCACCCACGGCGGCTACGTCAAGCGCACGCCGCTGGCGACGTTCCGGCTGCAGAATCGTGGCGGCAAGGGCCGCGCCGGCATGGCGACCAAGGAAGAGGACGCGGTTACACGCGTCTTCTCGGCATCGACCCACACGCCGATGCTGTTCTTCTCGTCCGGCGGCAAGGTCTACAAGCTGAAGGTCTGGCGCCTGCCGGTCGGCGCGCCGAACGCCCGCGGCAAGGCGTTCGTCAACCTGTTCCCGATCGAGACGGGCGAGACCATGACCTCGATCCTGCCGCTGCCCGAGGACGAGGCGGCGTGGGAGGGCATGGACGTGATGTTCGCTACGCGCTCGGGCGATGTCCGCCGCAACCGGCTTTCCGACTTCGTGCAGATCAACAAGAGCGGCAAGATCGCGATGAAGCTGGAGGAGGGCGATGCGATCATCGGCGTCGCGCTCTGCCAGGCCAGCGACGACGTGCTGCTGACGACCGCGCTCGGCCGCTGCATCCGCTTCCCGGCCGACGACGTGCGTGTCTTCGCCGGCCGCGAGTCGACCGGCGTGCGCGGCATCCGCCTCGCCGACGGCGACAGCGTGATCTCGATGGCGATCCTGCGCGCCGTGGCCGCGACGCCCGATGAGCGCGCGGCCTATCTCAAGCACGCCAACGCCGTGCGCGCCGCGGCCAGCGCCGAGGGCGCCGAGGCCGACGAGCCCGGACCGACTGACGAGGACGAGGAGGCTGCTGAAGGTCAGGTCAGCCTCAGTCTCGAACGGATCGCAGAGCTCGGCGCGGCCGAGGAGTTCGTGCTGACCGTCTCGTCGGAGGGTTTCGGCAAGCGTACGTCGGCCTACGACTATCGCCGCACCGGCCGCGGCGGCCAGGGACTGATCGCCCACGACCTGACCAAGCGCGGCGGCCGGCTCGTCGCCTCGTTCCCGGTCGAGGAGAGCGACGAGATTCTGCTGGTCAGCGATCAGGGCCAGCTGATCCGCGTGCCGGTGGGTCAGATCCGCATCGCCGCCCGCAACACCCAGGGGGTGACGATCTTCCGCAAGGCTGAAGACGAGCACGTGGTCTCGGTCGAGCGCATCGAAGGCGACGGCGGCGGCGAGGACGAGCCCGACGACGACGATGCGCCCGCCGACCCGACGGAGGCCTGACGCCGCCTCGGTCGGAACGAGGC
>DATKMZ010000085.1:0-8607 GCA_035541575.1 Caulobacteraceae bacterium
GAGGCTGGCGCTGATCCCGCCCTGCGCGGCCACCGTATGCGAGCGGGTCGGGAACACCTTGGTCAGGCAGGCGGTCTTCAGCCCCGCCTGCGCGCACCCCAGCGCCGCCCTCAGCCCCGAGCCGCCGGCCCCCACCACCACCACGTCGAACGCATGGTCGATCAGCTCGTAGGCCGGCATCGGCGTGCGATCCTTCTCATCGTGCGAAAGATCGAGGCGCGCGCGGCCCCTCGCCATACTTATCTGTGCTAGGCTCGCTTCGCGAAAGGCGAAGGATGCGCGTCGACCTGACCGACATGCGACTGTTCCGCGACGTGGCCGAGGCCGGTTCGATCACCGCCGGCGCGGCGCGCAGCCATCTGGCGCTCGCCGCGGCCTCGACCCGGATCCGCGGGCTCGAGCTCAGCGTCGGCGCGCCGCTGCTGGTCCGCAGCCGCGCCGGCGTGACGCTGACGCCCGCCGGCCACGCGCTTCTCGGACACGCCCGGCGCCTGCTGGCCGACGCCGAGACGCTCGTCGAGGACTTGCGCCCCTACGGCGCCGGGCTCGCCGGCGAGGTGCGGCTGCTCTCCAACACCAACGCCATCACCGAGTTTCTGCCCGAGGCGCTGGCGACCTTCCTGGCTGCGAATCCCGGCGTCAGCGTCGACCTCGAGGAGCGGCTCTCGGACGAGATCGTCGGCCTGGTGGCGGAAGGCGCGGCCGACATCGGCATCGTCGCCGGCACCGCCGATCTCGGCGCGCTGCAGGCGTTCCCGTTCCGCACCGACCGTTTCGTGCTGGTGGCGGCCGAGGGCCGGTTCGCGCCGTCGCCGGCGCGGCTCCACTTCCATGAGGTCCTGGGCGAGGACTTCGTCGGGCTCGACCGCGCGAGCGCCCTGCAGCGGTTTCTCGCCGTCAAGGCCGCGGGCGCGGGCCGGACGCTCAGGCTGCGCGTCCAGGTGCGCAGCTTCGACGCCGTCTGCCGGCTGGTCGAGGCCGGCGTCGGGATCGGGGTCGCCCCCGAGACCACCGCGCGCCGGGCCGCGGCGACGATGCGCCTCGACGTCATCCCGCTGGCCGACGACTGGGCGCTGCGCGAGCTGAAGCTGTGCGTCCGCGACCTCGCCGCGCTGAAGCCGACGGCCCGGCGGCTGGCGCAGGCGCTGCGCCAATTCCCGGCTGCTGACGCCGTCCGGACAGCGCGGGCGCAAGGATAAGGTCGATGACCGTCGTCCTCGGCTTTCGGCCGCACACCTACTGGACCGCCGTGGTCGCGCTGGACGGGACCATGGACGCGCCCCAGGTGCTGGCGCGGCACAAGATCGTGTTCGCGGCCGGGGAGGAGCGCTCGGTCTACCACCACGCCGCCGAAGCGCCCGAGGGGACGGCCGAGGCGCTGCTGACGCGCGTCCGCGCGGCGACCGAGGCCAACGCCAGGGCCGGCATCGGCGCGTTTCTCGAGCTGCTGGGCCGCGACGGTCTTCGCCCGACTATCGCCGTCGTGCCGAGCGGTGGGCGCAAGCTGCCGCCGCTGGCCGAGATCGTTCGGGTCCACACGCTGCAGCACGCGGCCGAGGGCGAGTTCTACCGCGATGTCGTGGCCAGCGCGTGCGTCGCGCTCGGCCTGGAGGTGCGCCGCCCGGTGGAGCGCGAGCTGATCCCGCTCGCCTGCGACGGTTTGGAGATCGACCGGCCTGCGCTGGAGGCGCAGCTCAAAGCGATGGGCGCGGCGCTCGGCCCGCCCTGGAGCGAAGACCAGCGACTCGCCATGCTCGCGGCCAGCCTCGCGCTGCCTTAGTGCCCGTGCGAGCCTTCGTAGACGCCGGGCGCCAGGCGCTCGCTCTCGGCGCCCTCCGATCCCTTCGCCAGAATGAACCGGCGGTCGCAATAGAGACACTCGACGAAATCGGCGTCGCCCATCTCGAGCCAGACGCGCGGGTGACCGAGCGCACCGCCCACCCCGTCGCAGGCGACCCGCTTCGAGCGCACCTCGATCACTTCGGGCGGCGGCACGGCGTCGGCGGCGACGGGCGCGGCCGCCGGTTGCTTCGACGATGACTTGGCCGCTCTGCGGGCCATGGACGCAAGCTCCATCTGGCTGGCTTGGCGAAGCGCCGCCGCCGACCTAGGTAGAGGCCGCGCAGCCGCGCCGTCAATCGACGGCCGCGGCAATGCGGTCTGACGGCTGGGTGGGCTCGGCGATCCTTTTGAGCCACCACGGTCACCAAGGACACGAAGCGGTCAGCGCGACCGCCGAGGGGCGAGATGGACCTTCCTGAGTACGCGATCGAGGCGACGGGTCTCGTGAAGACTTATCCGGCGCTGCGTGGCGCGCCGGCGATGGAGGCGCTGAAGGGGATCGACCTGAAGATCCCGCGCGGCTCGATCTTCGGCCTGCTCGGCCCCAACGGCGCCGGCAAGTCGACCTTCATCAACATCCTCGCGGGGCTGACCAACAAGACGTCGGGCAAGGTGACGATCTGGGGCCGCGACATCGACGAGCGCCCAAGGGACGCGCGCGCGGCGATCGGAGTCGTGCCGCAGGAGATCGCCGCCGACGTCTTCTTCACCCCGCGCGAGTCGCTCGACGTGCAGGCCGGCATGTACGGCGTGCCGAGGAAGGAGCGGATCACCGACGAGCTGCTGGCCGCGCTCGGCCTCGCCGACAAGGCCAACTCGTACGTGCGCCAGCTCTCGGGCGGCATGAAGCGGCGCCTGATGGTGGCCAAGGCGATGGTGCACAAGCCGCCGGTGCTGATCCTCGACGAGCCGACCGCGGGCGTCGACGTCGAGCTGCGCCGCCAGCTCTGGGACTACGTCGTCGGGCTGAACCGCCAGGGCGTGACGATCCTCCTCACCACCCACTACCTCGAGGAGGCCGAGGAGCTCTGCGACATCATCGCCATCGTCAACCACGGCGAGGTGGTGGCCTGCGAGACGACCGCCAGCCTGCTCACCCACCTTGACACCCGCGCGGTCGTGATCACGCCCGGCGAGCCGTTGCTCGCCGCGCCAGCGCTGCCGCCGTTCGAAACCAGGCTGCGGCCCACCGGCGAGCTCGCGATCAGCTTCCGCACCCACGAGGCCAGCGTCGAGCAGGTGCTGGCGGCCGCGAAGGACGCTGGCGTCCACATCCGCGACCTCAGGACCGAGGAGCCGGACCTGGAGGACGTGTTTCTGGCCCTCACCTACGGCGCCGACGCGCACGGAATCGGCGCGCCGTAGCCGGTTCGCGGCTCATACCTTCACGAACCTCAGCGTCATCCGGTCGCTCTCGCCGATCGTATCGTACTTCGTGTGGTCGAACGCGGGGTTGGGCGGCTGACCGGAAGGCGCGCTGCGACGGGTGGGAGGCAGGGTCCAGACGCCGAACGGGTAGTCCTTGGTGTCCTTCGGGTTGGCGTTGATCTCGGACCGGGCCGCGAGCTTGAAGCCGGCTTTTTGGGCCTCGCCGATTACCCAGGCCTCGGAGATGTAGCCGTCGCCCTTCTTTGGATCGGCGCCGTCGGGCGCGCGGTGGTCTTCGACCGCCAGGATGCCGCTCGGCTTCAGCGCCGCGCGGAAGTCGGCGAACGCCTTGGCGGTGAAGCCGTCGACCATCGCCCAGTCGTGGATCTCGCGCGAAACCAGCACGAGGTCGACCGTCCCGGGCGGCGCGAGCGGCCCCGAGGCGGCGCCGAAGCCCACCACCTTGACGTCGCCGTAGAGCGCGCGGTCGCCCTCGTATTTCGCCTCGAACGCCGCGCGACCCCTGCGCGCGGCCTCGCTGGTCTTTGGATTGTCGAGGTCGGCGCTGGCGGCGATGTAATGCCCGCCGGTGCGGGCGAGATAGGGCGCGAGGATGTCGGTCCACCAGCCGGCGCCCGGCGCGACGTCGATCACCGTCATGCCGCGCTTCAGGCCCCAGAAGGTCAGCGACTCGTAGGGATGCCGGAAGACGTCGCGGGCCTTGTCGGCCGGCGCGCGCGGCCCGTTCTCCAGCACGTCGCGCAGCAGCGTGTCGTCGCCGATGAACGCCGGCGCCTCGGCGGCCCACGCCGCCCGCGCGAGCGGCGCCGTCGCGGCCGCGACGACGAAAGCGCGTCTTGAAAGCCAGGCCATGATCTTCTCCCCGCGAATGCGGGTGTCATCCTAGCCGCCGCGCCGCCGGCCGCCAGCGCCGATCCGTTTGCGAACGCCGGGCCTTTCGTCTAGACATCGCGCCCTTCCGCCTGATCCCGCACCCGTAGCTCAGCTGGATAGAGCGTTGCCCTCCGAAGGCAGAGGTCACAGGTTCGAATCCTGTCGGGTGCGCCAATTTTTTCAGTTAGTTAGCGGAGGCTCGCTGGGTCGCCGCCGAAAAGACGCCGAAAAGCGCGGTGGAAACCGGGGTTCTTGTCCGCTGGTGTCTATGCATCTCCGCCGGGCGTATCGTGAGGCATCAGATCGCTCCGCCGATGCGAGGCCGAACCTGGGCGCTTACGGCTCGACGAGTTCCAGCGTTGCGCATGACCGGCAGCTGCTCAAGGACGCCGCGACCGACTCGCTCGAAACCGGGAGAGGCTGAGACCGAGAAGGCGCGCCAGACGCCGTTCGAGGTCGAAGCGACCAAGCGTTCGGCGAAGGCTGCGAAGCCGGTTAAGCGGCTCCCGAACGCGCGCGAATGGAACCTGCTCGTCACCCTCCTTTGGATCGGATCGCGGGACTTCGAGTGGATGGCGTCACATATTGTGGCGAGCCAGACGGCAATCCGCCGTTCGTTTGACGGGATGAGCGCGGGGGGTCTCGTTTCGTGGGCCAAGACGTGTCTGGAGCAGCTCCCGGAGCCGGTTGCGTCGAACCCGGAGAAGAAGTTGCTCGACCGGTTGGTGTCGGGAAGCGTCTCGGCCAGCGGCCTCGAACTGGGGATCGCCCCAAGACGCAACATTCCGCGGGAGCAGTGGCTCGATCTTCATTTTGCCCGCGGCGGTCCCGACAAGCACAACGGGCTATCCTGCGCCTACTCCGGCGATCCGAGTGATCCCCGTAGCCGAGCAAGAGCCAGCCAGTTTCGATGGGATCTTGGTCGAGCAAGATGACGTGGTTCTTGAGCGTGTCCGCGCCGAGAAGGTCCGCGAACCGACGACGCGTACTATGAGGGTGACAGTCGATGAGGTCGCCAACAGGGTCGAGATCATGCGCTAACGCCCAATCCTTGCGGACGCGGCGCTCCTCGCTCGTTTGATCGCCGGAAGGCGGACCATCTTAAGGTCCGCTGTGAGCCAGAAGTCGTCAGGCCCCTCCGGCTCAGAACTTCTAAGTTTCGCACCATAGCGCACAAGGTACTTGACGCCGGGTTTTGACCCGGCTTACGAGCCAGTCAAGGCGCCTGCCCAACTTGTGAGCCATCCGATGCGCATCGCCTACTACCGGGTTTCCACCTCCGACCAGAGCATCGAGGCCCAACGCCACGCCATGGGTGGCGAGTTCGAGCGCGAGTTTCAGGACCAAGGAGTCAGTGGCGGCGTCCTGGCTGCCGATCGCCCTGGAATCGCAAGGCTGCTCGAACAGATCCGGGCCGGCGACTCGGTCCACGTCTACGCTGTGGACCGACTTGGCCGCGACGCGCTGGATGTCCAGTCGACCGTGCGCCGGTTGATCGAGGCCGGCGTCACCGTGCACATCCACGGCCTGGGTCCGATTGGGCGCGGTGTCGGAGAAATCATCCTGGCCGTGTTGGCGCAGGTTGCCGACCTCGAGCGGCAAAAGATCAAGGAACGCACGGCCGCTGGGCGAGCAGCCGCCAGAGCCGCGCTGGAAGCCACGGGGCGCACCCACCGCGGCAAGGAAAGCCTTGGCCGCCCCAAAGCGGCGGATGCGGCCCATGTGGCCCGCTGGCGGGCCGAACGTCGGGCGAGCATCAGCGCGACGGCCCGCCACTTCAGGCTCTCGGCCGCTACCGTCAAACGCTATTGCGCATCCGCGCATTCTTGAATGGCCGCGTTGTCTACCAATCTCGGGGGCACTGCCTCAGTTTGAGATTTCTGGCGCGATGGAACGTGACCTGGATCGGACCTCGATGAGGCGTCGCCATTTCCTCAGCGCCGGCCTGGCGACCGCCGGCGCGGCTGCCTTGCCGGCGCACGCGAGTGATGCGTCGCTCGGCGCAGCCTTCAGTCGCGTGCGCCCAGACACGCCGGGCTGGCCCACGAAGGCCGAGTGGGCGCAGCTCCGCCGGGCGGTGGGAGGAAGGCTTGCGCCGGTCGCGCTGCCGGATCTCTCGAGCCCAGGCGCGCGCGCCGGGCTCTCCAACCCCTTCTATCTGGCCGACCAGCCGGGCCTCACCGAGAGCTCCGGCTGGCTCGACGGCTGGCGCTCCTCACCGAGCGCCTACGCCGTGGACGCCCGGACTTCAGCCGACGTCTCGGCGGCCGTGAATTTCGCCCGCGAGAAGAACCTGCGCCTCGTCGTCAAGGGGCGCGGCCACAGCTATCTTGGCCAGAGCAACGCGCCTGACTCACTGCTCGTCTGGTTGCGCCATATGGACGACGTCGTCGTGCACGACGAGTTCAGGCCGGCTGGCTCGGACGCGTCGCCCGTGCCTGCCGTGAGCTGCGGAGGTGGGGCCATGTGGCTGCACGCTTACGAGGCCGTCACCGGCAAAGGCGGCCGCTACGTCCAGGGCGGCGGTTGCACAACCGTCGGGGTCGCCGGCCTCGTGCAGGGTGGCGGATTTGGCACATTCTCCAAGGGCTTCGGAACTGCCGGCGCGAGCCTGCTGGAAGCCGAGATCGTCACCGCCGATGGCCACTTGCGCGTAGTCAACAGCGTGCGTGAGCCGGAGCTCTTTTGGGCCCTCAAGGGCGGCGGCGGCGGAAGCTTCGGGGTTCTCACCCGCATCACGCTGGCGACCCACGACCTGCCGTCGGAATTCGGCGCCGCCCAGATGACAATACTGGCCCATTCCAACGAGGCTTTCCGTCGCCTGATCGCCGGCTTGGTCGGTCATTACGCCACAAGCCTCTTCAATCGACACTGGGGCGGCGAGATCAGCGCGACGCCGTTCAACGTGCTGAGGATCGATATGGCCTTCCAGGGGCTGACGGCGGACGCCGCGCGCGCCGCCTGGAGCTCTTTTGTCGACTTCGTCACCATCAACGCCGCCGACTATCACGTGTACGCTCCACTCCGGGTCGTGGCCCTACCCGCCCGCGATTTCTGGAATGCGGAGGCCCTTCGGCGCTTTGCGCCGACCGCGGTCCAATTCGATCCGCGTGAGGGCGCTTCGGCGACCGACTTCTGGTGGAGCGGCAATACGGAGGAGGCCGGAACCTTCTGGCACGCCTACACCTCCGCGTGGCTGCCTGCCTCGCTATTGAAGCCAGAGAACCAGTCCACCTTCGTAGACGCCTGGTTTAGCGCGAGCCGACACTGGGATGTCGCCTTTCACCTCAATAAGGGGCTGGCCGGCGCCCCTGAGTCGGCGCTGGCGGCCACGCGCGACACCCCGATGAACCCAGACGCGACTGACGCCTTCGCCTTGGCGATAGTCGCCGCCAACGGTCCGCAGGTTTTTGGTGGGCTGCCGCACGATCTCGCGTCGGCCCGGGCCCGTGCGACGCAGGTGCAGGCGGCAATGAAGGCACTGCGCGCCGCCGCGCCGAATACCGGCGCCTACGTCAACGAGTGCGACTATTTTCAGGAAGACTGGCAGCGCGCCTTCTGGGGGCCTAACTACCGGCGCCTCCTCGCGGTCAAGCGCCGCTATGACCCGGAAGGCCTGTTCACCGTCCACCACGGCGTCGGCAGCGAGGGCTGGAGCGCCGACGGGTTTACTCGCACCTGATCCAACAGGCGCGTCGGCGAAGGTCCGATTTCGTGGCTGCCCGGCGCCTACGAGCCAACTCGATTGTGGTGTGCCGATTGGCTCAACCCAACGAACGACATGGCCCCTTCCTTCATGGGCTCGCCGGCCGGCACGATCCATGTCGAGCCGTTCACAGAGGCGCCGAAAGGCGTTCAGGCGGAGTTGTTCTGAGGTCGGGCGAAGCGCCGAGAAGCGGACGCCCCCAAGGTCCGAGAAGGGGGGGCAAGCGGACATCGCTCGCTTGGGCAGCAAATGTGTCAGCCAGGACTGGCCCGGCGATCTTCGGGTAGGGTTGCCGAATGCGAGTGCAAGTGTCAGCGAATGGATGAGCGGGTCCGAATGACCGAGCGTCTCGTCCTATTGCCGCACGAGGCGAAGCGTGACCTCGAAGGCCTGTTCCCCATTCTCAGCGATCCTGCTGTGATGGAGCACATAGGCAACGGGGCGATTACCCATGAGGAGGCCCGAGACTACCTGGTCCTCAACGAGACCCACTGGGAGGTCCGGGGCTTAGGTGGTTGGACGATCCGCCGTCGCGCCATCGCTGACGTGATCGGATACATCTTCCTTAGGCCCACGCCCGAAGCTTCTGCAGTCGAAGTGGGCTATACGCTCGGTAAGCACGCATGGGGGAACGGCTACGCGACGGAAGCCCTATCCGAGGTGCTTCGATTTGCGTGTGAACGACGGTTCGAGACCGTCGTTGCTGTGGTTCGACCGGCGAACAACCGTTCAGCGAAGGTGCTCTTGCGTTGCGGCTTTCAGTTTGACGGACAGCGCGAAAACGATGGGAAGGCGCG
>DATKMZ010000086.1:0-12613 GCA_035541575.1 Caulobacteraceae bacterium
GTGGAAAGCTCCTTCTTGGCCTTCTCGGCCTCTTCCTTCAGGCGCTGCAGCGCGAGCTTGTCCTTCCTGAGGTCGACGCCCTGCTCCTTCTTGAACTCGTCGGCCAGGTAGTCGACGAGCCTGAGGTCGAAGTCCTCGCCCCCGAGGAACGTGTCGCCGTTCGTGGCCTTCACTTCGAAGACCCCGTCGCCGATCTCCAGGATCGAGATGTCGAAGGTGCCGCCGCCGAGGTCGTAGACCGCGATCTTCTTGCCTTCGTTCTTCTCGAGCCCGTAGGCGAGCGCGGCGGCGGTCGGCTCGTTGATGATCCGCAGCACTTCGAGGCCGGCGATCTTGCCGGCGTCCTTGGTCGCCTGGCGCTGGGCGTCGTTGAAGTAGGCCGGGACGGTGATGACCGCCTTCTCGACCTTCTCGCCGAGTTGCGCCTCGGCGTCCTGCTTCAGCTTCTGCAGGATGAAGGCGCTGATCTGCTGCGGCGAATAGTCCTTGCCGTGGGCGCGCACCCAGGCGTCGCTGTTGCCGCCTTTGACGATCTCGTAGGGCACCATGCCCTTGTCCTTCTCGACCATCGGATCGGCGTAGTTGCGGCCGATCAGGCGCTTGATGGCGAAGAAGGTGTTCGAGGGGTTGGTCACGGCCTGGCGTTTCGCCGGCTGTCCGACCAGACGCTCGCCGTCGTCCAGGATGGCGACGACCGAGGGCGTCGTCCGCGCCCCTTCGGCGTTCTCGATCACTTTCGGCTGTTTGCCGTCCATGATGGCCACGCACGAGTTGGTCGTGCCGAGGTCGATGCCGATAATCTTGCTCATGAGATCTTTCGTCTCGCTCCTTCATTGGCGAACGGTCGCGGGGGCCTTCATGCGTGAAGCGCCGGTTGCGAACGTTCCCGGTTCGATTGCGTCTCTCTGTTCGGTGCGGAACTGGCCCGCGCGGGGTTTCCTCGCAGTGGAGGAAAGCGCCGCTTCGGGTCCGATATTGGGAATGAGGGGCGCGCCCGCAAGGGCTTTGTGGGCGGCCCTGACTCCGGTTCGGGCGCTGGACCGCCACGTCCAATGAGCGTCGCCGGTTTCCAGCTCCTGCCCGGTTGGTTTGACCAGGGTCTGCAACGTCAGCTTACAGATGAGGTGGTCGCCCGGCTCGCGGTCGCGCCGCCCTACCGGCCGGTGACGCCCGGCGGCAAGCCGATGAGCGTGCGGATGAGCAACTTCGGCCCGCTGGGCTGGGTGACCGACGCCGGCGGTTACCGCTACCAGGCCACACACCCCGCGACAGGCGCCCCCTGGCCGCCGATCCCGGATCTGCTGGCCGCCCTCTGGGCCGAGCTCTGCGATCCGGCCGTTCCGGCCGACTGCTGCCTCGTGAACCTCTACGACGCGGCCGCGAAGATGGGCCTGCACCGCGACAACGACGAGGCCGACTTCCGCTTCCCGGTGCTGTCGGTCTCGCTGGGCGACACGGCGCTCTTCCGGCTCGGCGGCCTTCGGCGCTCGGACCCGACAGGTCAGATCCGCCTCGCCTCCGGCGACGTCTGCGTGCTCGGCGGGGCGGCCCGGCGCGCCTACCACGGCGTCGACCGGATCCTCGCCGGCTCGTCGCGGCTCGTTCCCGCCGGCGGGCGGATCAACCTCACGCTCCGCCGCGCCCGGCCTGCGTGACCGCGTATCCCCCACGACCGCGTATCCTCGCGGCTCTCTCGTCAGTCATGATCAGTAGGCGCCGGGGGCAAACATGACCGCTCAGTTCACCGACGAGATGCACGACGCCGCGAAGGCGGCCTGGGGAGCCTACCTCGACCTGATCGAACCGCTCCGGCCCGCGCTGGCGCGCTATTGCCGGCGGCTGACCGGCGACGTCTGGGACGCCGAGGATCTGGCGAACGACACGCTCTTGCGCGGCTTCGCTCTGCTCGGCTCGACGTTCCATCGCATCGCCAGGCCCGAGTCCTACCTGCTCCGCATCGCGACGAACCGATGGATCGACAGCGAGCGGCGGCGGGCGCTCGAGGCGGCCATTCTCGGCGACCCGGCCATCGCGCCAGCCGAGGCCACCCCGGCCGGCCAGGAAGACGCGGCCCAGGTGCGTGACGCCGGCGCCGTGCTGATGCGCTATCTCGCGCCGCAGGAACGCGCGGCGGTGCTGCTCAAGGACGTCTTCGACATGAGCCTCGCCGAGACGGCGTCGATCCTCGGAACGACCGACGGCGCCGTCAAATCCGCCCTCAGCCGCGGGCGAAGGCGGTTGCAGGAGACCGGGCGCGCGGTCGAACGGCCCGCGCCATCGGGGGCGGTGGTCGACGCGTTCGTCGAACGGTTCAACGCCCGCGACCGCGAGGGCCTGCTCGCCCTGATGCTCGACACCGCGCCGCTCGAAATGTCGGGGATCAACAACGAGTTCGGACGGGAAGGGTTCGAGCGCCAGAACGGCTGGTTCGCCCGCACGCTGGCTCAGGTTCACGCCCGTTGGGAGCGGCGCGACTTCCGCGGCGAGCCTCTGATCCTGCAGCTGACGCGCGTCCGGGGCCAAGACGTGGCGACCTCGGTGATCCGGCTGGAGACCGAGGACGACCACGTCGCCCGACTGCGCTGCTACACCTTCTGCCCGCTCGCGATCGCCGAAGTGGCGTCCGAGCTGGGCGCATCCCTCGGCCCGGTCTTCTACAGCTTCCGGCCGTTCTTCGAGGCCTGGGCGGATCCCGCGAACGCGCCGTAGACGCGCGTCGCCGGCTTGACCTTTCGCGGCGTCAGGCCGAGAGGGCGCCGGCGGGGACGATTTGGTCATACTCTAGGAGAGCGGCGATGCTGACGCTCAAGCGGCCGGGCGGCGACTTGCCCGAGGACTACCACCTGACCCGGCGCGGGCTCGCCGGAGCGATCTTCGCGGGCTACGCGGCCGCGGCGCTCTCGGCCGACGCCGCGCCGGTCGTCACCGACTCCGCCGGCCTGATCACCGAGACCGTTCAGTTGCCCACCGCGGGCCAGTCGATCCGCGGCTACGTCGCCCGTCCCGACGCGAAAGGCCGGTTCCCTGCGATCATCGTGGTCAACGAGGTCTTCGGCCTCCACGCCTACATCCTGGATGTCTGCCGGCGCCTGGCGAAGCTCGGCTACGTCGTGGTCGCGCCCGGGTTCTTCGACCGCGCCGGCGATCCGGCCCCGCTGACCGACTTCTCGGCCATCATCAAGATCGTCGCCACCGCCAGCGACCAGCAGGTGATGGGCGACATCGGCGCGACGTTGAGGTGGCTCGACGAGCAGCCCTATGTCGAAGCGCGCAAGATCGGCGTCACCGGCTTCTGCTGGGGCGGCAAGGTGGTCTGGAACGCCTGCGAGACCTACCCCGACTTCAAGGCCGGGGTCGCCTGGTATGGCCAGATGGCGCCGGCCGCGAACGCGCCGGCTGATCCGGCCCGGCTCTGGCCGATCCAGCACGCCGTCGATCTGAAGTGCCCGGTGCTCGGCCTCTACGGCGGCAAGGACCCGTTGGCCCAGGCCGTGCCGGCGATGCGCCAGGCGCTGTCGGCCGCCGGCAAGACGTCGAGCGAGATCATCGTCTATGAGGACGCTGGCCACGGCTTCCACGCCGACTACCGCTCGAGCTACGTCGAGGCCGACGCCCGCGATGGCTGGCAGAGGCTCATCGCCTTCTTTGGCGCCAACGGCCTGCTGCCCCGGCCGTTCATGCGGGGGTAGTCGCCAGCGCCGCCACGCTGCGTCCTTCAAGACGCCCGCTGACGCGCGCGCCTCAGGATGACGAGCTCTGCGCGGCTTCGCTCGCCTTCGTCATGGTGAGGAACGCCACGGGCTCGGTCCGAGGCGCGTCTCGAACCGCGCAGAGCGGCTCACCCCCCGCGAAGCTTGCGGGTCAGGGCTTCGAGGTCGCGGGCGAGCTGGGTGTCGGTCTGGCGCAGCGCCTCGATCCGCCGCACCGCGTGCAGCACGGTCGTGTGGTCGCGCCCGCCGAACCGGCGGCCGATGTCCGGCAGCGAGCGGGTGGTGAGTTGCTTGGCCAGCCACATCGCCGCCTGCCGCGGCCGCGCCACCGACCGCGTGCGCCGCTCGGAGACGAGGTCGGCCTGCTTGAGCCCGAAGTGCTCGGCCGTGGCCTTCTGGATGTCGTCCACCGTGACGCGCTTCTCGCCGCCGCGCAGGTGCGGCCCAAGGAACGCCTGGGTCTCCTCCAGCGTCAGTCCGCCGACGCCGGCGCCGGCGCGGACGATCAACGTGTTGAGCGCGCCCTCCAGCTCGCGCACGCTGTCGGTGAACCGGTCCGCCAGGAACTGCAGCACCTCGGGACGCATCTGACCGGAGACGCCCTGCTGACGCCCGAGCAGCATCGCCTTGCGGGCCAGGATGTCGAGCCGGAGCGCCCGGTCGGCCGGCTCGATGCCGCAGACGAGGCCCGCCGAAAGGTGCGAGCGCAGCCGCGCGTCGATCTCCGTCAGCGCCGCCGGCGGCCGGTCGGCCGAGAACACCACGCGCCGGCCGTCCTCCATCAGCGCCGCCAGCGTGTGGAACAGCTCTTCCTCGCTCGACTGCTTGCCGCCGATGAAGTGGACGTCGTCGATCAGGAGCAGGTCGGCCGAACGCAGCTCGTCCTTGAAGTCGGCCGCCTTGCGCTCCATCAGCGCCCGCACGAACGACGACAGGAACCGCTCGGCGGTGAGGTAGACCACCTTCTTCTCGGGCGCCGTGTGCATGGCCTCCCAGGCGATGGCGTTCAGGAGGTGGGTCTTCCCGAAGCCGTAGGCGCCGTGGAACACCACGGGATTGAAGTGGCCGTCGGCCCAGGATGCGACCCGCCGGGCGACGGCCAGGGCGAACTCGTTCGAGGGACCTTTGACGAAGGTCTCGAACGTGAAGCGCTCCTGCAGCCACTGGCTGCGCAACGGGCGGGTGGAGGCGATCGGCACGGTCGCCGGGCTGTCGGTGGAGATGGGCTCGACCGCCTCGATCACGATCGGCCGCGCCGTCGCGGCGTCGGACTGGCCACCCTCGGCCTCGAACTCGAGACGCGATTTCAGCGTCAGCACGCGACCCTCGGGGTCGTGCAGGGCCCACAGCTCGCCGATCCGCCGCCAGGCGTAGCGGCGGATCCAGTCGCGAGCGATGCCGGTCGGCGTGACGAGGCACAGCTCGCCCCCCGGCGCGGTCCTGAGGCACGCCTGCGCCAGCCAAGACCCGAACGTATCGTCGCCGAGTTCGCCCCTCAGCGCCTGACTCGCCTTCCCCCAAACGCCCGCGGGCGTCACCGACGCCATCTCCGCCAATCCCTTAGTCGCCATCAGCCCCTAGACCCCCCGATGCCGCGCCTGCGCCGCCGACCCAGGCTGGCCGCGCCGCCCCCCGTGGCGACGGACCATTCTCAAGCAAGCACACAGACACACACTCTCTGGCGGGGCGTGCGATACTTGCCGCCTCCGCTCTTTAATCAGTACAATGGCAATGCTTTGAGACCCTCAGACTACGCCCGCGCCGATGGCCGTCAATGGGGTTCGAGGGGCCCTCCCAGCAAAAAAGAGCCTTGACATTTGCACCTCGCGCAAACGCTTAGGGTTACCGCTTTTCGGGCGCCATTTTGCCGCAGGAATCGACCGGAATCGTCGCAATTGAGGCGACGCGCGCGAATCCGACCACGGATCGTCCGGGGTCAGGAAATACCAATTAGACCAATAGGTTGGGCCTGTGTCGGGCGGCTCAGGCGGCCTGCAGCTTCTTGAGCTGGGCGGCCAGGCGCGACACTTTGCGCGAGCCGGTGTTCTTGTGCATCACACCCTTGCCGACGGCGCGCATAAGCTCCGACTGGGCGTCGACGAAGGCGGTCTTCGCCAGCGCCAGATCGCCGGCCGCGAGGGCCTCCTCGAACTTGCGCACGAACGTCCGCACGCGCGACCGACGCGCCTTGTTCACCTCGGTGCGGCGCGCGATTTTTCGGATCGCCTTCTTGGCGCCGGGGTTGTTCGCCATGGGTCTTGAACGGCCTCGAAGGGCGCCACACAGGCGGGCGCCGGAAAAAGGAGGCGGCGATATACGCCAAAGCCCTCTCGAGGGTCAATGCGGCAGGCCGCGGGTTTTCCGGCTGCGCCGGCGCGCGATCAGGGGCCGTCGACCTGGAATCCGTCGGCGCGCAGCAAGGCCGGCAGACCGGCCGGCCCGACCAGGTGCCCGACGCCGACCACCACCACGATCTTGCCGGGCTTCTTCAGGCGGTTGGCGAGCGTCGCCGCCCAGCGCCGGTTCCGCGCGTCGATCAGCCGGGCGTAGAGCGTCGGCGAGATGCGCTCCAGCGGCTCCAGGGCGTCCCGCCGAAGCCCGGCGACGTCGCCGTCCATCCATTCGTCCACGACGCGCTGGTACGACGCCGGATCGTCCTGGATCTCGGACACGGTCCAGTTCAGCGACGCGACCTGGTCGCGCAGCGGCGCGCCAGCCAGGAACTCGATCTGCTCGCTGGCCGTCTCGAAGGCGCGTCGGCGCGCGGTGGGCGGCGTGAGGGCCTGGATCTGCCCTTCCACGCCATCGGAGGCGCTCGCGCCGCCGCGAGCGTCCTCGGCGATCGAGAGCGTCAGGTCAGCCATCCACGGCTGCATGCGGTCGAGCGCCTCCGGGGCGCAGTTCAACGCAACGCCGGCGGCGATCAAGCGCTTCGCTTCCTCCTCGGTCAGCAGACTGGTCAGGCTGCGGCCCTTGGGCAGCCCGCCGCGCACCAGCGACTGGGCCGCCGCCTCGTTGTCGGTGGCCGCCGTGATCGGCAGCTCGAACCAGATCTCGTCGGCGCCGGCGAGGGCGTCGTCGAGGTCCGGCGGGCGCCAGTCGAGGCCCGGCGGCAGCAGGTGCACCGAGCCGAACAGCGTGATGGTCGCGGCCCCCGACCGCACAGTCCAGACCGGCGGCTTCGCGGCGGACGGCGCGGCGAACGCGAGCGCGAGGCCGGCCGCGGCGAGCGCGGCGAGGCGGCGGAGCGCGGCCCTCATCGCTGACACCGGCTGCAGGCGAAGGTCGAGCGCCCGCCCTGGACGATCCGTTCGACGCGACCGCGGCAGCCAGGCCGCACGCACGACTCGCCCTCGCGGCCGTACACTTGGAACCGGTGCTGGAAGTAGCCGAGCGCGCCGTCGGCGCTCGCGTAGTCACGCAGGGTCGAGCCGCCCGCCTCGATCGCCTCGCGGAGCACGGCCCGGACGCTCTCGACCAGATCCTCGAGCTTGCGCTGGCTGACCGCGCCGGCCGGCCGCTCCGGGTCGATGCCGGCGCGGAACAGCGCCTCGCAGACGTAAATGTTGCCGAGCCCCGCGACGACGCGCTGGTCGAGCAAAGTCGCTTTGACGCTCTGGCGGCGCCCCGCGAAAGCGCGGGCGAGGCGCCGGGCGCCGAAACAACCGTCCAGGGGCTCGGGGCCCAGGCCGTCGAACCAGGGATGCGCCTCGAGCTGGCTCGTCGCGATCAGGTCCATGTAGCCGAACCGGCGGGGGTCGTAGAAGGTGATCACCGCCCCGGCTTCGGTCTCGAACACGATGTGGGCGTGGCGCGGATCGGGAGGCTGGGCGAGCGCGAATCCGCCCGGGCGCACCTTCGTCGCCCCGCCGGCGATCTCGAAGCGCCCGCTCATGCCCAGGTGCATGACCAGCGTCTCATCCCTATCAAGCCTTGCCAGCAGGTATTTCGCCCGACGCTCCAATCGGTTCACGACGGCCCCGGTCAGGCGCTGCACGAAACCCTCCGGCAATGGGAACCGCAGGTCGGGCCGGCGCGCCTCGACCCGGGCCAGCCGCGCGCCTTCCAGCACGGGCGCCAGGCCCCGCCGCACGGTCTCAACTTCGGGCAACTCCGGCATCGCCCTCCCATAGAAAGCTTCGGCCGGCCTGGAAATGGGCGCCGGCGTTGGCGCAGCTTCGCGTTCGGGCCTAAGAGGGCGCGCATGAGCGTCTCGTTCGGCTACCAGGACGTCGACCCCAGCGAGAAGGCGGGGCTGGTGCGCGGCGTGTTCGAACGCGTCGCCCGTCGCTACGACCTCATGAACGACCTGATGAGCCTGGGCGCGCACCGGCTCTGGAAGGACGCGGCGGCGGCTCGGCTCAATCCGCAGCCGGGCGAGACGATCGTCGACTGCGCCGGCGGCACGGGTGACCTGGCGCGACGGTTCGCCGCGCTCGCCGAGGCGGCGCGGGCGCGGCGCGGGGGCGAGCCGGCCCGGATCGTCGTCGTCGACTACAACGCCGAGATGGTGCGCGCCGGGCTGGAGCGCGGCGGCGAGCCGCAGATCGTCTGGGCCGTCGGCGACGCGCAGGCCCTGCCGCTGCCCGACGCTTGCGCCGACGCCTACGCCATCGGCTTTGGCCTGCGGAACGTCACCGACATCGCCGCCGCGCTGGCCGAGGCCCGCCGGGTGCTGAAGCCGGGCGGGCGGTTCCTCTGCCTCGAGTTCTCGCGCGTGACGGCGGCGGCGCTCCGGCCGCTTTACGACGCCTATTCCTTCCGGCTGATCCCCGCGGTCGGCGAGCGGGTGGCCCGTGACGGCGAGGCCTACCGCTATCTCGTCGAGAGCATCCGCCGCTTCCCGCACCAGAAGGCGCTGGCGAGGCTGATGTCCGAGGCGGGCTTCGGCCGGGTGTCGTTCACCAATTTCACCGGCGGCGTGGTGGCGCTCCACCAGGGCTGGGCGCTCTAGGCGCCATGCCCCGGCTGGGATCCTACGGGCGGCTCGCCGGCGCGGCCCTCATCCTGATCCGCGCCGACGCGCTTCTGCCGCGCGAGCTCGATCCGCTGCTGCCGGCCGGGCCCCGTTGGATCGCGCGGGCGCTGCGGCTTCTCAGCGGCCGCGCCGCCCGCACGGGGCGGCCGGGGGAGCGGCTCGCCGGCGCGCTGGAGCGGCTCGGCCCGGTGGGGATCAAGCTCGGCCAGTTCCTTTCCACCCGCGCCGACATCTTCGGCGCAACTTTCGCCGAGGACCTGTCGCGCCTGAAGGACCGGCTGGATCCGTTCCCGCTCGCGGCGGCCAAGGCGGAGGTCGCCGCGGCGCTCGGCCGGCCCCTGGCGGAGGTGTTCGCCCGCTTCGACGAGGCGATCGCGGGCGCCTCGCTCGCCCAGGCGCACCGGGCCGAACTGGTCGGCGGGCGACAGGTGGCGGTCAAGGTGCTGCGACCGGGGATCGAGCGGCGCGTCGCGGCCGACGCCGAGGCGCTGCGGACCGCGGCGGACCTCGCCGAAGCCTGGGCGCCGGCGTCGCGCCGGCTGGAGCCGCGCGCCTTCGCCCAGACCGTCGTCCGTGCGCTCGAGCTCGAGCTCGACCTGCGCTTCGAGGCCGCCGGCGCCGACGAGCTGCGCGCCGTGATGGCGCACGACGGGTTCATGCGCGCGCCGCCGGTGGTCTGGGACGGGGTGGCCAGGCGCGTGCTCACGCTGGAATGGGCGCCGGGCGCGCCGCTCTCGGATCCCGCCGCGCTCGCCGCCGAGGGGCTCGACCGGCCGACGCTGGCCAACAACCTGATCCGCGCTTTCCTGGCCCAGGCGCTCGATCACGGCGTCTTCCACGCCGACCTGCACGAGGGGAATCTCTTCGTCGCCGCGCCGGCGCGGCTGACTGCGGTCGATTTCGGCATCATCGGACGGCTGGGGCCGGGCGAGCGCCGCTACCTCGCCGAGATCCTCTGGGGGTTCCTGCGCCGCGACTATCCGCGGGTCTCCAAAGTTCACTTCGACGCCGGCTATGTGCCGGCCCATCACGATCCTGCCGCGTTCGCCCAGGCGCTGCGGGCCGTCGGCGAGCCGGTGTTCGGGCTCAAGGCGCGCGAGGTCTCGATGGGCCGGCTGCTGGCGCAGCTGTTCCAGATCACCGCGCTCTTCGAGATGCGCCTGCGGCCCGAGCTGGTGTTGCTTCAGAAGACGATGGTGACGGTCGAGGGCGTGGCGCGACGGATCGACCCCGACAACGACATCTGGGCGGCGGCCGAGCCGGTGGTCGCGCGCTGGATCGCCCGCGAGCTCTCACCGGCGGCGAGGGTGCGCGAGCTTGCCCGCGAGGCGCGCGCCGCGGTCAGCGCCCTGGCGCGGCTCTCCGAGCCGGCGACCGGCGCAGCGCCGCCGCCCGAGGCCGCCGAGGCTTCACCGAGCGCCACGGCCAACACGCACCCGGCGATCTGGTTCCTCCTCGGCGCCTCGGTCAGCGCGCTCTCGTTCATGGCGGCCGTGTTCTTCCGCCTGCTGATGGCGCGGTGAGGGGCTGGCGCGGGTTCGTCAGCTGTCCGAGTTGTCGCTTCCGTTCGATCGGGGCGCCTCGCGGTCGACCTGCTGGCGCCAGTAGGTCGCGCCGTCGCGCGGCTTGAACATCGTCCGCGGCGCGCCGTCCTTGGTGACCACGGCGAAGGTGTTGGACCTGGCGTCGTAGAGCAAAGAGTCGCCGTTCGAGCGCGAGACCTTCTGCACGCCCGCAGGCGGACGGTCGACGAAGGCGTGCGTCTTGGCCACGTAGTCGGCCTCGGTCAGCGCTCCGAAGTCTCTGCCGTTCTTGCCGAACTGGTAGTCGGCGTTTTCCTGCGCGGTGTGCTTCTTGTTGGCGGCCCAGATCGGCTTGCCGTCGGCGGCGAGCGGGGCGGGCGCGTCGCGAGGATCGGCCGCGGCGGTCTGCCCGCCGGCCCCGGCCGGACCGGCGGCGCTCGCGCCTGACCCGGTTCCGGCCGAGCTCACCGACGGCGGCGGCGCCTTGACGGCCGACGGCCCGGCGTCGCACGCAGCAAGGCTCAGAGCGAGCGTCGCCGCCCCGATCGAGAAGACTAACCTCATCATCGTTCCCCAGCATTCGCGCGAGAGGCGCGCAGTAGACCGGAACAAAGAAAGAACAACTACCGCAGGTAGTCAAGCGGGAATCGCAGGCGTTTGTGTCGCCAAACCCTTCGCGATAAGAGCGGCCCGCCTTTCAAGCGAGGTAGGGACGTGAACGATCGGCGCGTGCTTCTGATCGTCGGCGGCGGCGTGGCGGCCTACAAGGCGCTCGAGCTCGCGCGCCTCCTGCGCAAGGCGGACGTCGGCGTGCGCCCGATCCTCACCGCGGCGGGGGCCGAGTTCGTGACGGCGCTGTCGCTCGCGGCCCTCTGCGAGGACAAGGTCTATCAGGACCTCTTCAGCCTTACCGACGAGGCGCAGATGGGCCACATCGAGCTCTCGCGCTCGGCCGAGCTGATCGTCGTCGCACCGGCCACCGCCGACCTGATGGCCAAGGCGGCGAGCGGCCTCGCCGGCGACCTCGCCGCCACGACCCTGCTCGCCACGGACAAGCCGGTGCTGATGGCGCCGGCGATGAACGTGCGCATGTGGCTGCACCCGGCCACGCAGCGGAACCTCGCGCGGCTCAAGGCCGACGGCGTGGCCTTCGTCGGGCCTGACGAGGGCGCGATGGCCTGCGGCGAGTTCGGCCCCGGCCGGATGGCCGAGCCGCCGGCGATCTTCGAGGCTGCGATGGCGATGCTGGGCGCGGGCGCTGGCGGTCCGCTCGCGGGCAAGCACGTGCTGCTGACGGCCGGGCCTACCGCAGAGCCGATTGACCCGGTGCGGATGATCACCAACCGCTCGTCCTGCAAGCAGGGCTATGCGATCGCCGGCGCGCTGGCGGCGCTGGGGGCGCGGGTGACGTTGGTCTCGGGACCGGTGGCGCTGCCGACGCCACCCGGCGTGACGCGCGTCGACGTCGAGACCGCGCAGGAGATGCTGGCCGCCTGCCAGCGCGCCCTGCCGGCCGACGCCGCCATCTGCGTGGCCGCGGTGGCCGACTGGCGCCCGGACGAGGTGTTCAGAGTCAAGATGAAGAAGAGCCACGAAGGGCCGCCGACGATCCGTCTGGTCGAGAACCCGGACATCCTGGCCTCGCTCTCGGCCCGCGGACCGAAGCGCCCCAGGCTGGTGGTCGGCTTCGCCGCCGAGACGTCCGACCTCGAGACGCAGGCGCGGGCCAAGCTGAAGAAGAAGGGCTGCGACTGGATCGTCGCCAACGACGTCAGCGCCGAAGGGATCATGGGCGGCGACGAGAACGAGGTGCTGCTCGTCGATCCTCAGGGGACGGACCATTGGCCGCGCGCGTCCAAGGCCGAGGTCGCCCGCCGTCTCGCCCGGCGCATCGCGGAGGACCTGGCGTGATCCCGCCGATCGCGGTCAAGCGTCTGCCGCACGCCGACGGGCTGCCGCTGCCGGCCTACGAGACCGCGCACGCGGCCGGCATGGATCTCCGCGCCGCGGTCCCTGAGGACGCGCCCGTGACCCTCCATCCCGGCGACCGCCGCGCGGTGCCGACGGGCCTCGCGATGGCCATCCCGCCGGGCTTCGAGGGCCAGGTGCGGCCGCGGTCCGGCCTGGCGCTCAGGAGCGGCGTCACCTGTCTCAATTCCCCCGGCACCGTCGACGCCGACTATCGCGGCGAGGTCATGGTGATCCTGATCAACCATGGGCCGGAGAATTTCGTCGTCCGCCGAGGCGACCGCATCGCCCAGCTGCTGATCGCGCCGGTGGTCCAGGCCGCCTGGACCGAGGTCGCCGAGCTCGACGACACCGCCCGCGGCGCCGGCGGCTTCGGTTCCACGGGCGCGGCTTGACAGCCTCGCTGTTGGCGGCCGCGGCAAAGTCCGCTTAGG
>DATKMZ010000087.1:0-11424 GCA_035541575.1 Caulobacteraceae bacterium
GGTCGCCGAGCACGTCGAGGTCGACGCCCTGATCGGCGAACGCCGCGGCATGGGCGCCCAGCCCGATCTCGCCCAGCCATCGCGTCAGATCCTCGCCCATGGCTCGGTCCCGCGCCTCCCTGCTCCCTATAGCACCCGGCCGGCGCAACTTCACTGCAGCGTGCGAGCGCGGCCACCGCGAGGCTCATGTCAGGCCGCCGGATCGGCGCGCGCTGTGACCCAGGTCACAGCCTGAAGGCGCGGGACTGGTCAGGCGCGTTCGACGCGCCGGCCTTCTCGAAGTCGATGGTCGCCTACGATGGCTCCGAGTCCGCCGAAGCCGGCGCGGGGTCGGCCGCCGGCTCGGCGCCGGTCGCCGACTCTGTGGACGCCTGCGCAGGGGCGTCGCCATCGGCCGCCGGCTCGGAGGAAGCCTGAGCCGGCTGTGCGGCCGTCTCGTCGCCGGATGGCGCCTCGGCGGACGCCTGCATCGCCGCTCCGCCGCCGGGGTCGGACGATGATTCCGCCGGATTCGAAGCCGTCTCGTCCGCCGTTCGGGTCTCGGTGGAAGCTTGCGTCGTCTCTTCGGCGCCGGTCGCCGGGTCCGACGGGGACGCCGTCGCTGCGGGCGGCTCGTCGCCGGTCGGGACCTCGGCGGAGGCCTGCGTCGGAGGTGAAGACGACTCACCCTCGGTCGCCGGCTCCACGGAGGTCTGTGGCGGCCCGTCCGACTGGATCTTGTCCATCCCGTTCGAGGCGGGGTCCGTCGCGCAGGCCCAGCACTGCTTCAAGGCTTTGCCGATCGCCTTGATTTGTTCCAGCACATCCGACGGACCACCGCCGGAGTTGTCGATGACGCTCTGCCGTGCGTCGTCGACCTTCTGCTGGCAGGTGGTCGTCGGGTCCTCGCAGGCGGCCGAGGCCTGGCTGGCAAGGCAGGCGATCGCCACCGCGACCGCGGATACGAGAACGCGGCTGCGCGGCGTCGCCGGGCCGCCGGCGACCGTACGCCCTGTAGTCAGCACTCGACGCCCCCTTCGTCCGTCCCCTGAGGAACAGGCTTAGCCCTGCTCACCCGGGGCGCGCAAGTCGCCGCGGCGCGCTCGCGCGAGGCGTTCAGGCCCGTTCGACGAAGCTGTCGATCACCTTCTTCTCGCCGGCTTTCTCGAAGTCGACGGTCAGCTTGTTGCCCTCGATCTGGCGCACGGCGCCGTAACCGAACTTGACGTGGAAGACGCGGTCGCCGACCGCGAAGTCGCCGCTCGCGGAGGGCTCCGACACCGCAACCAGCCGGCCCTCGCCCTCGATCACCTGCGTCACGCCCGCCGGTCCGCCGCGATAGTTGCGCTCCTGAGCGCGCCGCCAGCCCGGGGAAGAGTAGCCGGCGCCGAACGAGCTCGCGGCGTCGTCCCAGCGCGAGTTGGGCTCGCGCATCCCCGGCCCGCCGCCGTAGTAGCCCGTCTCCGACGCCGCCTCGACGTTGGCCACGGGCAGCTCGTCGACGAAGCGGCTCGGCAGCTGGCTGGTCCAGCGGCCATAGACCTGGCGGTTGGCGGCGAACGAGATCCGCGCCTCTTCCCGCGCCCTGGTGATGCCGACATAGGCGAGGCGGCGCTCCTCCTCGAGCCCCTTCTCGCCCTTCTCGTCCATGCTGCGTTGGCTCGGGAACACGCCTTCCTCCCAGCCGGGCAGAAAGACGAGTGGGAACTCCAGCCCCTTGGCCGAGTGCAGGGTCATGATCTGCACCGAGTCCTCTCCGCTCTCGCGGTCGAGGTCCATGACGAGGGCGACGTGCTCGAGGTAGGCCTGCAGCGTCTCGAACGCGCCCATCGACTGGACCAGCTCCTTCAGGTTGTCGAGCCGGGTCTGGCTGGTCGGGCCCTTGTCGAGCCTGAGCGCATCGGTGTAGCCGCTCTCTTCGAGGATGGTCTCGGCGAGCCGGGTATGCGGCGTCGCCTGCGCCAGCGCCCGCCAGCGATCGGTGTCGCGCAGGAAGTTGGCCAGCGCAGTGCGCGTGCGGGCCGGCAGCTCGTCCGTTCGCACCAGCTCGCGCGCCGCGGCGCTGGCCGAGACCCTGGCGCCGCGGGCGATCGCCAGCAGCTTCTGCACCGTCGTGTCGCCGATCCCGCGCTTGGGCGTGTTGACGATGCGCTCGAACGCCAGGTCGTCGTCCTCGGACTGCACGAGCCGCAGGTAGGCGTGGGCGTCGCGGATCTCCGCCCGCTCGAAGAAGCGCGGCCCGCCGATCACCTGGTAGGGGATCTGCAGCATCACGAAGCGCTCTTCGAACGCGCGCATCTGGAACGAGGCGCGCACCAGGATCGCCGCCTCGCGGTAGCGCCGCTTGTCCCGGATCCAGCGCTCGATCTCGTCGGCGACGAGGCGGCTCTCGGCCTCGCCGTCCCAGACCCCGCGCACCTTCACCTTCTGGCCGCCCTCGGTCTCGGTCCAGAGCGTCTTGCCGAGCCGGTCCTTGTTGGCGGCGATCAGACCGGACGCGGCCGCCAGGATATGCGCGGTCGAGCGGTAGTTGCGCTCGAGCCGCACCACCTTGGCGCCCGGGAAGTCGCGCTCGAACCTGAGGATGTTGTCCACTTCCGCGCCGCGCCAGCCGTAGATCGACTGGTCATCGTCGCCGACGCAGCAGAGGTTCTGGCGACCCTGCGCCAGGAGGCGTAGCCAGAGGTACTGGCAGACGTTCGAGTCCTGGTACTCGTCGACCAGGATGTATCTGAATCTGTTGTGGTAATCCGCCAGCACGTCGGGATGCTGGGTAAATATGGTCAGGTTGTGCAACAGGAGGTCGCCGAAGTCGCAGGCGTTCAGCACCCGCAGCCGATCCTGGTACATCGCGTAGAGCCGCTGCCCGCGGTTGTTGGCGAAGTGCGCGCCCTCCGACGCCGGCAGCTTGTCCGGCGTCCAGCCGCGGTTCTTCCAATGGTCGACAAGGCCGGCGAAATGGCGCGGCGTCCAGCGCTTGGCGTCGATGTTCTCGGCCTCCAGCAGCTGCTTGATCAGCCGCTCCTGGTCGTCGACGTCGATGATCGTGTAGCTCGACTTCAGGCCCACCAGCTCGGCGTGCCGGCGCAGGATCAGCGCGGCGATCGAGTGGAAGGTGCCGAGCCACCTGAGCCCTTCCGACGTCGGTCCGATGATCGCGGCGATCCGCTCGCGCATCTCGCGCGCGGCCTTGTTGGTGAAGGTGACCGCCAGCAGCTCCCAAGGCCGCGCCCGGCCGGTGGCCAGGATGTGCGCCAGCCGGGTCGTCAGCACCCGGGTCTTGCCGGTGCCCGCGCCCGCCAGCACCAGCACCGGCCCGTCGACCGCCTCGACGGCCTCGCGCTGCTCCGGGTTCAGCCCGGCGAGGTAGTCCGGGCCCTGGACGCGGGCGAGATCGGAGATGCGGGCGGCAGGCGGTTCGGACACGGATGTCTGCGGGACGAGTCAGGGTTGGAACATATGTAGCACGCCCGCGTGACCGCAGAAGGCGGGAGCGTCGGGCCGCTCAGCGGGCGTAGTCGCAGACCCCCTGGTCGCGGCAGCGCAGGAACGAGCCGCAGACCCAGGTCGCGAGTTCCTGCATCCGTCCGATCTGGTCGGCGGCGGCGAGGTCCGCGCCGTTGACGCAAGCCGCGCCGCCGGTCTCGGCGCCGGAGCACCGGTTGCGCTCGGCCTGCTGCAGCCGATCGCGGTCATCGGTCCCGAGGCTCGCCATGTAGTCGTCGAGGCCGTCGCGCAGGTCGCGCGCCGACAGCAGGCTGAGCTGCTTCTGCGGGCACTGCTGCGCCAGCTCGGCTTGGAAGTGGTCGCGCGCTGCATCCTCGTCGGTCTGGGCTTGGGCCGTCGAGGCGGCGGCCGCCAGGACGGCGACGAGGACGAGCGAGCGAACGCGCATGCGGAACAATGACCTCGGGGCGGGAACCGACCGGCTGTTTTCCCGAACAGTAAGGTCAGAGTCGGCCGCGCTCATTTCGCGCTGGAAACGTGAGCCTGGGAACCCCATCTGCCGCCCCCCGTTGTCAAACGGGGCGTATCGAACGACTCACGGAGTACGAGTGTCATGGGACCGGGTGACGGCGGGGGCCTTGGCTCGTCCGGCGGCGCTGTGGTGGCGGCTCTGGTCGTCGCCGCTGTTGCGCTGGCGATCGTGGCGGCCGGCGGCGGGACCTCTCGCCCGCTGATCTCGCATGAACGGCAGGCGGCGGTGGCGACTGTGTCCAGCCAGGGCTGATCTGGTCAGGGTTGATTCCGGACCTCGGGAATGAGACCGATACGGCGCCAGGCGCAAGGCGCCGCGAGTCGGGGGCTCGTACTCTGATGTCCGATCCCGAGCAGCCGGAAGAACCGCTCGAGAACGAGGCGGAAGCTCAGAGCGAAGCGACGATCATGCCCTGGGTCTGGGGTCTGATCGGCTTGCTCGTTGTGGCCGCCTTCGTCGTCTGGCTGGTGTTCCTGCGGCCGCAGCATCCGTTGCCGCAACCGCCCGCCGCCGCGCCGACGACCAAGCCGGTCGCTCAGCACGTCTGAGCGCGCCCTGCCGTCAGCGCGGCGACGCGGCAGGCCGAGGCAAGCGGGCGCGCCCCGCGCCCGGCGTCGATTTCGGCGATCAGGGCGGCCAGGCTGAGGCTCCGCGCCGCCGCCATCGCCTCGAGCGCCGCCCAGAACTCGGGCTCGAGCGCCAGCGACGTGCCGTGGCCGGCCAGCGCCAGCGAGCGTTTCCTCAGGCGACCCATGACGTGGCTCCCACGCGGCCCATTGCGCCGTCGTCGGCGCGACCGCATCTCTCTGATCTGCGCCGCCGGGAGGATCAATCCGCTGCAGGGCGCAGGCGGGGATCGGCATGAGCGCAAGCGTCTACGACGAGCACGCCGAGTTCTATGTCGACTTCGTCGACGCCGGCCTCGCCGCCGAGGAAGGCCGCACGGGGCTGCTGCTCGACGTCGTCACCAGCTGCCTGGGCGAGCGGCTCGCCGGCGCCCGGGCGCTCGATGTCTGCTGCGGCGAGGGCTACCTCGGTCGCCATCTGCTGGCGCGCGGCGCACGCGAGGTGCTCGGCGTCGACATCTCCTCGGCGCTGATCGATGTCGCCCGCGCCCGCGCCGCCTCTGCCGCGCTCACGTACCGGGTCGACGACGCCCAGACCCTCGCCTCCATTCCCGACGGCGCGTTCGACGCCGCGGCCTCGCAGCTGGCGCTGATGGATGTCGCCGACCATCGCGCGCTCTTCGCAGCGGTGCGCCGGGTGCTGGTTCCGGGCGGACCGTTCGTGTTTTCGGTGCTGCATCCCTGCTTCCAGGGCGCGCCGTTCCACGTCCGCGACGCGCCGGAGTTCGTGTTCGACGACGCCGGGCGACCGATCACCTTCGCCGTTCGCCGCTATGCGACCGAGGGCTACTGGCGCTCGGGCGGCGATGGCGTGCGCGGCCGGGTCGGGTCCTACCACCGGACGGTCTCGACCTACGTCAACGACCTGCTCGCGGCCGGCTTCACGCTCGAGCGGCTCGAAGAGCCGCTGGCGGGCGGCAATGCCGCGACCGTCCCGCTGTTCGCGGAGGTTCCGACCGTGCTGGTCGTTGCTGCGCGGGCGGCTTGAGGATGCCGACCCGCACGGCGACGTGCGTCTGCGGCCAGCTCTCGATCGAGGTCGAGAGCGAGCCGCTCGGGGTCGGGGTCTGCCACTGCCTGGCATGCCAGCGACGCACCGGCAGCGTGTTCGCGACCCTCGCCGCCTTCGCGGCCCCATACCGCGTCAGCGGGCGGGCGAGCGAGTACGTCCGGGTCGGCGACCAGGGCGCTAGGTTCACCTTCCGCTTCTGCCCGGTCTGCGGGACCAACCTGTTCCACACCGAGGAGGGCTACGAGGCCAGGACCGTCGGCGTGGCGGTGGGCGCGTTCGCCGATCCGGCGTTTCCGCGGCCGACCGTCTCCGTCTACGACTGTCGCCGCCACCCGTGGGTCGCGCTGCCGCCGGGAACGAAGGCCTATGAGAAGGATCCGGACTGAGCGACCGGCTCAGACCAGCCCGTCCAGCGCGCCGTGCTCCAGCATGTGCTCGGCGGCCGAGCTCAGCATCTGGATGAACATGTCGTCGCCACGCGCGGTCTGAGTGACGATCATCGCGGCGAAGAACGCGGTGAGGAAGAGCAGGTAGCCGCCGTGGGCGTAGTCGGCCGCCAGCTGATCGGCGCCGTAGCCGGTCACGCCCTCGGCCACGAGCGTTTGGTGGTAGAGCGCCAGCAGCTCCGGCTCGGCCGTGCGGCGCGTCTCGGCAGGCAGGGCGCCGGCGAGGAAGTAGGCGACGTCGGTGGCGCCGACCCCGTAGGCGAAGCTCTGCCAGTCGAGCACCGTCACCGGCCGCCCGCCGCGCGCGCTGGCGAACATCATGTTGTCGGGACGGAAGTCGTTGTGCGTCAGGCACCTCGGCCCCTCGCGCAGGACGCCGATGCGGTCGAAGTTCGCCGTCAGCCGGTCGCCGACCTCGGCCCAGGCGGGTGCGAGCCGCGCGGCGTAGCGGGCCCTGAACGCCTGCCAGAGCATCGTCACGGCCTCGTTCGTCGCCGCGCTCGCCGGTGCGGCTTTCGAGCCGGAGACCCAGGGCAGGGCGTCGAGGCCGTCGTCGCCCCAGTGCGAGGCGTGAAGCTTGGCCGCCTCGACCATCACCAGCCGCGCCTGGTCCAGCGAGACGCCCTTGAGCTGATCGCCCGGCTCGGCGGGCGCGAGGTCCTCCATCATCAGCACGAAATCGGCCCCGGCCTCGTCGACGTCGGCGAACCAGCAGCGCGGCGTGCTGATGCGCGCGGTGGGCGCGAGCTGCTGGTAGAACCGCACCTCGCGCAGGTAGTTGCCGAGCCGCACGCCGGTCGCGCGGCTCTCGGCCCCGGCCGAGGGAAACTTGCCGACCAACGAGGCGGGCGCGCCGGCTGGCGCGCCGGCGTAGGTCAGCTCGAAGCGGACGCTGTCGCCGATCTGTCCCGTGCCGATCGCCTTGGCGGTGAAACGGTCGACCACGGCGTCGACGCCGCCCGCGCGCAACACGGCGCCGAGCCAGGCCGCGTCGATCGCGCCCGGGGGGCGGATGTCCGGACGGTCACGGCCGCTCACATCGGTCAGGGCGCCGCCTCCTCGAGCCCGAGCACGCGGGCGCGGTGGGCTTCGGTGAACATGGTCTCCGGCACGGCCTCCGGTCCGGCCATGACGGCGAAGGCGTGGGCCCGCAGCGAGGGATCGCCCGCGGCCCTGGCGAAATGGTCGGCGCGGCGCGCCCGGGCCGCCACGCCGAACTCCATGTCGAGGCTCGCCTGCAGCTTGGCGGTGAAGCGCAGCCGGCGCATGCGCTCGGCGCGCTCCTCGGCGTAAGGCGCGAACGTCGCGGGGCTCCAGTCGTCCGAGCCGAGCAGCAGGTCGCTGACGATCCGCACGTCGCGGTAGGTGATCGACAGCCCGAGCCCGATGATCGGGTCGTTCCAGCCGGCCGCGTCGCCCACGAGCACGACGCCTGGCGCAAAGGGCTGATCGGTCCAGGAGTCGGCGTTGACGTAGCTGAGCAGCGGCCCGGCCGGACGTCCGGCGACCAGATGCCGGTTTTCCGGGCTGCATTGCATGGCGAACGCGTCGAGGAACCGGCGCGCGCCGTCGGGCCCCTTGAACCGGCCGGCCTGGTCGAGCGCATAGCCGCCGTAGACGCGCACCCGGCCCTGCCCTTGCGGGAACGCCAGGAAGCCGAAGTCGCCCTCGGTGCCGATCGCCTGCAAGTCTTCGCTCCAGCCGCTGGCGCCCTCGACCAGCAGGCCGGCGAACCAGTGGTGCGGCGGGTCCTGGCGCAGTGTGATCCCCGCCGCCTCGCGCACCTGCGACGTGCGCCCGTCGGCGCCGACGATGAGCCGCCCGCGCGCCTCGACCGTCTCGCCCGCATGCTCGAACCTCACGCGGGGCGCGGCGCCGGGGACGATTTCGGTGACGTTGACGCCCCGCCGCACTTCCGCGCCGGCGGCGGCGGCTTCGATCAGCGTCTGGCAATGGTGCGGATGGCCGAGGCAGAGCGGGCCGGGCACGCCTTGCTTGAAGATGCCGAGCGGCAGAGTGGCGGCGCTCGCGAGGCCGGGGTCGAGCGACTCGTCGAACGTGACGTGCCGCGTCAGGTGGTGGCCGCCGGCCGCCATCAGCGTCTCGTACAGTCCGAGCCGCTTGGTCTCCTCGACGCCCCAGGGCGCGATCCACTCGCCGCGCACGCGGTCCTCGAACACCTCCGAGCGCTCGAGCACCAGCACGCGCCGCCCGGCGCGCGCCATCACCGTCGCCAGCGCCGACCCGCCGATCCCGCCGCCGACGATGACCAGATCGTACTCGCCCATGCCGCCGCCTCTCGCCCGTCGCTGGCCCAAGTCAGCGCACCGGGCTGGGACGATCAAGCCTGACCCGAGGGGAGGGGGCCGCGACGGGACACTACATGCGGAACCCGCTAGACCGTCGCCAATGGCCACCTGCGTCTTCTGCCGCGTCATCTCTGGCGAGCTGCCCTGCAGCCGCGTGCTCGAGGACGACTGGACGCTCGCCTTCATGGACCTGCGGGCGGGCCGCACCCCATTCGTCATGGTGAGGAGCGCCCAACAGGGCGCGTCTCGAACCACGCACGCCTTCCCGGCAGGCCCCGCGGCTAGTCCCGAGTTGCGAAGTCCAGCGCCCGGCCGACGGAGGCGGCCATGCCTGTGAGGTGGTCTTCCTCGTCGAAGGCGTGGAACACCGCCTCGTAGCCGGGCGCGCCATGCACCTTGCACAGCCGCTCGGCGAGCTCCCAGGCGTTGTCGACCATGCGGGCCTCCTCGGCCAACGTCTCGAGCTCCTCGGACGTCATGCCGGGCGGCAGACGGTGGGGCAGGGTCTGCTCGCGGGCGCCGATCGTGATCAACACCCGGGGCGCCGCCGCCCCGTTCTTCACCGCGCAGCGGAATTTGCCCTCGTCTTCGAGGATCGCCCGCTCGTTCCACCAGATCGAGGGGCTGGAGGCGACATAGCTGGCCCACGCCGTCGGCGCCTTGAAGAGCGCGTCCAGCACGAAGAGGCCGCCCAGCGAATAGCCGAAGATCGCCTGTCGCGCCGAGTCGACGTTGGCGCGCGCCGCGATCGCCGGCCGCAGCTCTTCGAGCAGGAAGCGGCGGAAAAGATCCGAGCCGCCGATCTGGTCGGGCGTCAGCGTGGGCATGCCCGGCCGCACCGGAACGTTCTCGATCGGCGTCGGCGGCGTCAGGTCGCGGAAGCGCAGCACCTGCGACTCCAGCGGCGAGGCGGCGTAGCCGACGCCCACCACCAGAGCCGGCGCGCCGGAAAAAGCGAACATGCCCGCCATGGCCGCCGCGATCGGGAAGGTCGTCGCCCCGTCCAGCACGGTCAGCACTGGGAAGGCGCCGGCCGGCGAAGGGAGAGGCGGCTCGAACAGGCTGATCCGGTAGGTGCGCCCGGCGATCGTCGAATGCATGTCGAACTCGGTCGACCAGGGCAGGGCGACCGGTTTCGGCGCAGTCGCGGTTTCGATGTCAATCGAGGTGTTCATAGCCTTACGCCCTCGCCACGTTCACGTTGCCGCTGACCGTGCTCAGGATCAGCTCGACCTGCGCCTCGTCATCGCCCGGCGCGCCGCTGGCCGCGAGGTCGGAATGCACGCGTCCGCTCAGCGTCGAGATGTCCAGCAGCGCGGCCACGCCGGTCGGCACGCCGACGGTCACCCGGCCGCTGACCGTCTTGGCCCGCACGCGGCCGCGGTCGGCTCTGTGCACCTCGACGTTGCCCGAAGCGGTGAACACGTCGAGGCCGTCCCCGGCGCGGTCCACCTCGACGTTGCCGTGCGCCGTGGTGAACTTGCCCCAGCCGGCGATGTCGCCGACCTTCGCGTTCCCGGCGGCGGTGGCGACGCGGAGGTTGCCGCCCACCTTGCCCACCGTCACCCTGCCGGCGCCGGTCTTGGTTTCGACCGAACCGGTCACCGAGGCGATCTCGACATTGCCGGCGCCGGTCCGCGCATGGGCCTCGGCGCAGTCGTCGAGCCGAACGGCGCCGGCGCCGGTGTTGGCGGTCACCTTGCCCATCCGGCCGTGGGTCTCGATGCCGCCGGCGCCGATCGAGAGGCACGCGTCGCCGCCGAGCGGCGTCTTGATCCGGGCGTGGATCGGCCCCCAGGAGCGGAACAGCGAAAGCGAGACCCGCGGGCCGCGCACGACGATCTCGTCGCCGATCTGGGCGATCTCGGCCTCGGCGACCCAGGCGCAGGCGCCGGAGTCGCCCTGCGGGGCGCTGAGCTCGACGTCGGTCACTTGCGTCTCGGCGGTCGTCACGACGATCTGGCCGTTGGGGATCTCGATCCGAAGGCGCGCAGGCCCGGGCGTCTCGAAGCTGTGGTTGCGGACGTTCATCGCACCCATCCTTTCATGTGCCGGCCGCGAAGGCCGGTGAAGCCTTCGCTGGAATAGTGGGGCCGGTCGGACGCGGCCGCGCGGGCGGCCCCGACCAGCCAGGTGTTCAGCGACTGGCCGCGTCGCGCCGCCAGCGCCTCGGCCCGGGCCTTCAGGGCCTCGGGTATGCGCAGCGTGATACGGGCGACGGTCTCGCCCGCCTCCTCGTCGAACGCCGGGGCCGCCTCGGGCTCGGGCTCGGGCGCGGCGGGCGCGCCTTCGACGACGAAGACCGGCTCCCGGCCCTGCAGCCGCACGCTGACGCTCGCGCCGGGCAACTGCGCGCCGATCTCGGTGGCAGCCTGGGAGAGCGCGTCCATCAGCGTGAGCCGCAGGGCCGGGTCGAGCGCCATCAGCAGCCGCTCTGCGGCGGCTTTCATCCCCTCTCCCCCGACTTCGGCGGCGTTGGCGAGGTCCTGGCGCAGGGCGTTGGTCAGCTCTGTGATGTCCATGGACACCGACATGACACCATGGTGGTGTCATGTACAATTAATTTGGTGTCATGTGCGGGGTGGGAGCGCTACAGGACGACCTTTCGAGACGCCCGCTCGCGCGGGCTACGGATGACGAAATCTGTTGAATCGCAAAGATAATCGTCATGGTGAGGAGCGCCCGTCAGGGCGCGTATCGAACCACGCACGAATTGCGCAAAGGCCCCGCGAGCGGCGCGCCTAGGCCCGCGCCGCCCGGCGCAGCGCCTGCGGCGGCTGGCCGAAGGCGCGCAGGAAGGCGCGGCGCATCCGCTCCGGATCGCCGAAGCCGACCGCGCCGGCGATCCGGTCGATCGGCTCGGGGCCTGCCTCGATCCGCTCGCGCGCCGCCTCGACGCGCAGCCGCTCGATCGCCTTGGCCGGCGTGACGCCCGTCTCGGCGACGAAGGCTCTGGCGAAATGGCGCGGGCTCATCGCGGCGCGGTCGGCCAGGCGCTCGACGCCGAGCGGCTCGGCCAGCCGCTCGCGCGCCCAGTCCATCAGCGCCCCGAAGCGGCCGCTGACGCCGCCCA
>DATKMZ010000088.1:0-11125 GCA_035541575.1 Caulobacteraceae bacterium
CCCGACGCCGGCGGGGCGGCCCAGGCGGTGGCCGACATCATCGCCGCCGGGATCATCCCGGCCGGCCTCGAGATGATGGACGAGCTGGCGCTGCAGGCGGCGGAGAAGTTCGCGCACGCCGGCTACCCCGAGGACGCCGGCGCGATCCTGATCTGCGAATGCGACGGCGCCCGCGCCGACGCCGAGGCGGAGCTGGCGCACGTCGCCGAGATCTGCACGGCCGCCGGCGCGAGCCTGATCCGCCGGGCGCAGGACGAGGCCGAGCGGCTGAGGCTCTGGGCCGGGCGCAAAGGCGCGTTTCCGGCCATGGGACGGCTCGCGCCGGACTACTACTGCATCGACGGCACGATCCCGCGCCGCCGTCTGCCGGGGGTGCTGGCGCGAATCCGCGAACTGTCGCACGCGCATGGCCTGCCGGTGGCGACCGTGTTCCATGCCGGCGACGGCAACCTGCACCCGCTGATCCTCTACGATGCGCAAGCCGACGGCCAGCTCGAGCGGGCCGAGGCGCTGGGCGGGGCGATCCTGGAGCTCTGCGTCGAGGTCGGCGGCACGATCACCGGCGAGCACGGCGTCGGCCGCGAGAAGATCAACCAGATGTGCGTGCAGTTCACCGAGGCCGAGCTCGCGGCGTTCGCGGCGATCAAGGCCGCGTTCGACCCGGAGGGCCTGCTCAACCCGGGCAAGGCCGTGCCGACCCTCGCGCGCTGCGCCGAGTTCGGCGCGATGCACATCCATCAGGGTGAGCTGCCGTTCCCCGATCTGCCGAGGTTCTGAGGATGGCTGCGCTCGACGCCGGCCTCGCGGGAGAGGCGCTCGACCTTGCGCCGCGCCTGGCGGACCAGGTGCGCGCGGCGGTCGCCTCCAGCACGCCGCTGCGGATCATTGGCGGCGACACCAAGCGCCTCTACGGCCGCGCGACCGAAGGCGAGCCGCTCGAGCTCGCCCGTCATCGCGGGATCGTCGACTACGATCCGAGCGAGCTCGTGGTCGTGGCCCGAGCCGGCACGCCACTGGCCGAGATCGAGGCGCGGCTCGCCGAGCACGGCCAGATGCTGGCCTTCGAGCCGCCCAGGTTCGGGCCGGCGAGCACGATCGGCGGCGTGGTCGCAGCCGGCCTGTCTGGACCGCGCCGTCCGTTCGCCGGCGCGGTGCGAGACTGCCTGCTGGGCGTGACGATCCTCGATGGCCGGGGCGAGGCGCTGCGCTTCGGCGGCCAGGTGTTCAAGAACGTCGCCGGATTCGATCTCTTCCGGCCGATGGCAGGCGCGCTGGGCGCCCTCGGCGTGATCCTCACCGTCTCGCTACGCGTCGCGCCCAGGCCCCGCTGCGAACAGGCCCTGGTTCTGGAGATGACATCAGCCCCGGCGCGGAGTTGGCTGGCCGAGCGGATGCGCGGGCCGACGCCGCTCAGCGGCGCGTTCCACGACGGCGAACGTTTGCACCTGCGGCTCTCGGGCGGCGAGGCGGGCGTGGCGGCGGCGCGCGCCGAGCTCGGCGGCGAGGACGAGCCGCTCGCGGTCTGGGACGACGTCCGCGACCTGCGATATCCGGCGCTGGCCGGCGGCGGCCGGATCTGGCGTCTGTCGCTGCCGCAGACCGCGCCGATGCCGACTGTCGGCGACGTCGTCGCCTGGGACTGGGCCGGCGCGCAGGTCTGGCTCCGCTCGGACGCGGCGCCCGAGGCGATCTGGGACGCGGCGGCGGCCGGCGGCGGCCACGCGACGCTCTGGAGCGGGGCGGCGCAGGGCCAGGAGGTGTTCCAGCCGCTGCCGCCGGCGCTGCTCGCCCTGCACCGTCGCCTGAAGGCCGCGCTCGACCCGGCGGGGATCCTGAACCCCGGCCGCATGTACGGGGCGCTCTGATGCGGGCGAAGATCACCGGACCTCTCGCCGATACGGTCGCCGGCGCACGGGCCGAGGCGGTGCTCCGCGCCTGCGTCCACTGTGGCATGTGCAACGCGGTCTGCCCGACCTTTCAGCTCACTGGCGACGAGCTCGACGGCCCGCGCGGGCGCATCTACCTGATGAAAGGCGCGCTCGAGGGCGAGGCGGTCAGCGCCGAGACGCTCACGCACCTCGACCGCTGCCTCGAGTGCCGCGCCTGCGAAAGCGCCTGCCCGTCCGGCGTCGAGTACCACCGCCTGCTCGACGTCGGCCGCCCGTTCGTCGAAGCGAAGGTCGGGCGGCCCGCGGATCAGCACCTGCTGCGCGTCCTGATCCGCTGGGTCACGATCGATCCCCAACTCTTCTCGCTCGCGGTTCGGCTGGCCCGCTTCTTCGCCCCGGTGCTGCCGGACGGGCTGCGGCGCAAGCTGGGTGTCCTGAAGCCCGGACCCCTTCAGGGGCGGGGGCCGGGGGTGGGGGTCTGGTCGGGAGGCGCGCCGCCTGAGCAGGCGAGCGCTGGCGCCGAGCCGGAGCGCCCCCCACCCCTGGCCCCTCCCCTCCGCCGGGCGGGGAACATGGTGTTGCTCGCCGGCTGCGTGCAGTCCGCCGCCGCGCCGCAGTTCAACGCCGCCGCCAAGCGGGTGTTCGCGCGGATCGGGATCGCGCTCGCCGAGGCGCCCGCCGCCGGCTGCTGCGGCGCGGTCAGCTTCCACCTCGATGCAGCCGAGGAGGCCCGCGCGTTCGCCAGGCGCAACATCGACGCCTGGCTGGCGGAGCGCGACGCGGGCGCCGAGGCCGTTGTCGTGACCGCGAGCGGCTGCGCAGCGTTCATCAAGGACTACCCGGACCTGCTGGCCGACGATCCGGCCTACGCCGAGAAGGCGAAGGCGCTCGCGGCGCTGGTGCGCGATCCGGTCGAGGTGCTCGAGCTCGCGTCACCGACGCCGGTCCGCGCGCCGGCCGAACCGAAGATCGCCGTCCACGACCCCTGCACGCTGCAGCACGGGCTGAAGCTCGGCGGGCGGGTCGCGGCGCTGCTGGGGCGGCTCGGCTTCGATCCGCAGCCGGTGCAGGGCGCCCACCTCTGCTGCGGCTCAGCCGGGCCCTATGCGCTCACCCAGCCGGCGTTCGCGAACGCGCTGCGCGAGAACAAGCTCGCCGCGCTGACCGAGAGCGCCCCAGCCGCGATCTGCACCGCCAACATCGGCTGCTGGATGCACCTTTCGGAGACCTCGCCCACGCCGGTCCGGCATTGGATCGAAGCGGTCGACGAAGTCACGGCGCCCTGAGGAACACCTCTGGTCCGATTTCCGCCAGCCGCCGCCGAACGCGTGTGGCAGGATGCCGATACGACATCAGGAGACGGGTCCAATGCCTTCGATTCACAAGGAAATTCGACTCACCGCTTCACCAGCCGCGGTGTGGGACGTGGTGCGCGACATCGGCGCGGTTCACACCCGCTTCGCTCCCGGCTTCGTGACCGACACGGTGCTTGAAAAGCCCGACGAGCGCATCGTCACGTTCGCGAACGGCTTCGTCGCCCGCGAGGTGATCGTTGACGTCGACGAGGCCCGACGGCGCCTGGCCTATTCGGTCCGCTCCGAGCGCCTCTCCCACCACAACGCGTCGTTCCAAGTCGTTCCTGACGGCGCCGGCGCCCGGCTCGTCTGGATCGCCGACGTGCTGCCCGCGGAAGCCGCCGTCACGGTCGGCGCGATGATGGAGGACGGCGCCCAGGCCGCAAAGCGCGCGCTGGAGGCGCTCGTCGACGCTTAGAGCCCCAGCGCGCCGGCCACCGCCGGGTGGCGTATCCGTCCGGCCATGACGTTGAGGCCCTCGGCGAGGCCGGGGTCCTCGGCCAGCGCGCGGTCGACGCCCCGGGCCGCGAGCGCGGAGACGTAGGGCGTGGTCGCCGCGGCCAGCGCGTAGGTCGAGGTCAGCGGCGCGGCGCCCGGCATGTTGGCGACGCAGTAGTGCACGACGCCGTCGACGACGAAGGTCGGGTTCGCGTGCGTCGTCGGGTGGCTGGTCTCGAAGCAGCCACCCTGGTCGATCGCGACGTCGACCAGCACCGCGCCCTCGCGCATCCGCGCGACGTCAGCCCGCGTGACCAGCTTCGGCGCGGCGGCGCCCGGAATCAGCACGCAGCCGATCACGAGGTCCGCCGTCGGCAGCAGCTCGGCGACGGCGTCGTGGGTCGAGAAGGCCGTCTTGAGCCGGCCATCGAACTGATCGTCGAGCGCCTCGAGCCGCTGGGCGGAAATGTCGAACAAGGTGACGTCGGCGCGATGGCCGATCGCCATCTCGGCGGCGTGCTTGCCGCTGACGCCTCCGCCCAGGATGATCACCTTGGCCGCCGGCACGCCCGGCGCGCCGCCCAAGAGCACGCCGCGCCCGCCGTGCGGCTTCAGGAGATGATAGGCGCCGGCGTCGACCGCCATCCGGCCCGCCACCTGGCTCATGGGGGCCAGCAGTGGCAGGCGCCCGAGCCGGTCGGTGACGGTCTCGTAGGCGATCGCGGTGCAGCCGGTGGCCATCAGCCCCTCGGCCTGATCCTTGTCCGCGGCGAGGTGCAGGTAGGTGAAGAGGATGTGGTGCGGCTTCAGCCGGGCGATCTCGACGGCCTGCGGCTCCTTGACCTTCACGATCATCTCGGCCGCGTCGAACACGGCGTCGGCGTGCGGCAGGATGGTCGCGCCGACGTCGGCATAGGCCTGATCGGCGATGCCGATGCCGGCGGCCGCGCCAGCCTCGACGAACACCTCATGACCCTCGCGCACCAGCCGCTGCACGAGGCCCGGCGTCGCGCCGACGCGGAACTCGAGGGTCTTGATCTCCCTGGGAACGCCGATGCGCATGGAGGGCCTCGTTGAGCAAGAAGCGACCCGATCAAGCCGGTCGAGCCGCCGAAATGTGCCTTCGATCGGTCAGGTTGGAGCGCGTTCGGACCGCTGGGTCGATTCTGGGTTCGCCTCGCGCGCTCTAGCAGGCGCGGAGCGCAGCGGATAGAGCGCTCGGCGCGTTCTCTCGCCGATCGCCAGGACTTCCAAAGGATCATGATCCGCAAGCGTCGCACGCGCATCGTCGCCACCCTTGGCCCCGCGAGCCGCGAGCCGGCGATGGTGGAGGAGCTGGCGGAGACCGGCGTCGACGTCTTCCGCCTCAACTTCAGCCACGGAAGCCACGACGACCACGCCGCCGCGCTCGCCGCGGTCCGGGCGGCGGAGGCGAAGCTCGGCCGGCCGCTGGCGGCGTTGGCCGACCTGCAGGGGCCGAAGTTCCGGCTGGCGGCCTTCGCCGGCGGACGAATCGACGTCGCGCCTGGCCAGACGATCCGGCTCGACCTCGACGACGCGCCCGGCGACCGGCGGCGCGTCGGCCTGCCCCACCCGGAGGTGTTCCGGGTGCTGCGTCCGGGGATGCTGCTGCTGGTGGACGACGGCAAGGTGCGTCTCGAGGTGCGCCGCGCGGACGCCCGTTCGGCCGACGCCGAGGTCACGGCCGGCGACGCGCTCTCGGACCACAAAGGCGTCTCCGTCCCGGGCGTCACGATTCCGGTGCCGGCGCTGACCTCGAAGGACCAGGCGGACGCCGAGTTCGCGCTCCGGATCGGGGTCGACTGGCTGGCGCTCTCGTTCGTCCAGCACGCCGGCGACGTCGCCTCGCTGCGGCGGATCGTCGGGAACCGAGCGGCCGTACTGGCCAAGATCGAAAAGCCGGCGGCGGTCAACGACCTCGAGGCGATTCTCGACGTCAGCGACGGAATCATGGTCGCGCGCGGCGACCTCGGCGTCGAGCTCGCTCCCGAGGACGTCCCGGTGATCCAGAAGCGGATCGTCCGCGCGGCGCGGCGCCGCGGCGCGCCGGTGATCGTCGCGACCCAGATGCTGGAATCGATGATCCACGCCCCCGCTCCCACCCGCGCCGAGGCCTCGGACGTCGCCGGCGGCGTCTACGAAGGCGCGGACGCGCTGATGCTGTCGGCCGAATCGGCGGCGGGCCAGTATCCGCGCGAGGCGGTGGCGATGATGGACGCGATCATCCGGCGCGTGGAAGCCGATCCCAGCTGGCCCAGCCTGATGCGCGCCGAGCACGGCGAGGACGAGGACGCCGACGTCGACGCCCTGATCGCGGCGGCCACCCGGGCGGCCGAGGCCAGGTCCACCGCCTGCATCGTCGCCTACACGACCACCGGCGGCACGGCCCAGCGGATCGCCCGTGAGCGGCCGCTGCACCCGGTGCTGGCGATAGCGCCGAACGAGCAGGTGGCGCGGCGGCTCGGGCTGGTCTGGGGCCTCGAGCCGCGCATCGCCACGCAGCCTCGCGACATCGCCGTGATGACCGACGAGGCGGCCAAGCTCGCGGCCGACTACGGCCTCGCCGGCGCGGGCGAGCGGGTGCTGATCATCGCCGGCCCGCCGATGGGCTCGCCTGGCGCGGCCAACCTCCTGCGCATCGTCCACGCGCCGCGGCTGAGGAGTTAGGCGCTGAGCAGCTGGAGCTCTGCCTGGATCGGAGTAGCGGCGCCGAAGGCCAGCCGCTCGACGAAAGCCCATAGGGCCGCGATTTCCTCGCCGGCGGGGCTGGCGCCGAGCTCCTCGACCGAGCGGCCGCGCTCCATCGCCTGCTGGTAGGCCGCGCGGCCGCGCAGGATCGTTGGCGCGACCGGCAGGCGCATCAGGCGCAGCGCCTCTTGCGCCTTCTTGACCAGGGGCGGCTCGGCCCCCGCCCGCGAGACCGGCGCCTGGTTCAGCACGATGACGCCCGGCTTCTTCAATCGCCGCAGCACGTCCGACGTGCGGACCGCCGCGGCGAAGTCGAGGAAGGTGGGGCGGATGACCAGCAGCGACAGGTCGGCCAGCACGATCGCGTGCGCCAGCTCGTCCTCCGCGCCGGCGGCGGTGTCGATCACCAGAGCGCCGACGCCGTCGCGCACGGCGGCCATCTGCACACCGCAGAGGCCGACGCCTTCGGTCTCCAGCACCGCGGGGCCTGGGCCGCGGCGGCCGCGCAGCACCGTGGTCGACGACGCCTGCGGGTCGGCGTCCGCGAGCAGCGTGCGGCGGCCCCGCAGGTGGGCGGCGATCGCCATATGGACGGCGACCGTGCTCTTGCCGGACCCACCCTTGCGGGCGATGACCGCGATCGTCCTCATCCGAGCTCTCCCGAGGGACCGGTGGTAGACGAAGGGCGCCTGAGTCGCGACCGCGGACCGCTATGCCCGGCAAAGATTTCCTGCCGAACAGTGTGCGCCGAACCCGTTCACGACCAAGGGATTCGTCTGCTAGGGTGGTCGGGATGGGGGAGCATTGAAGACAGATGGCCAGGCCCGCTGACTTCAGTCTGAGCCAGGCCGAAGGCGGTCGTGTCGCCCTGTGCACGGGCGACTGGACCGCCGTCGACATGGGCGAGGCCAACGAACGACTCGAGGCCGCGCTCATGGGCCTCACCGACGTCACGCTCGACCTCACCAAGATCGGGCGCTGCGACACCTCCGGCGCTTACGGCCTGCTGAAGGCGGCCGGCATGGCCCGCCAGCCGCCGAAGTTCATCTCGCGTCCAGAGGTCACCCGGCTGCTGGAGCTGGTGGATCACGCCACCAAGGCCGAGCCGACCCGGGTCGTCCAACGCCACTCGGTGACGCAGCTGTTCGAGCGGATCGGCCTCGGGGTGATCCACCTCGGCTACGAAGCCTTCGACACCATGGTCTTCCTCGGCCACCTGCTGGTCGCGGTCGGCCGGGCGTTCGCCAATCCGCGCAAGGTGCGCTGGGCGGCCTGCTTCTCGCTGGCCGAGCGGGCGGGGCTCGACGCAATCCCGATCGTCAGCATCACCACGTTCTTCATGGGCGCGGTCGTGGCGCTGCTCGGCGCCAACATGCTCACGACGTTCGGGGCGCAGGTTTACGTCGTCGAGCTGATCGGCTGGGCGGTGCTGCGCGAGTTCAACGTGCTGATCACCGCGCTGCTGCTGGCGGGCCGCTCGGCCTCGTCGTTCGCAGCCGAGATCGGCTCGATGAAGATGAACCAGGAGATCGACGCGATGCAGGTCCTGGGCGTCGACGCCTTCGACGCCCTGGTCTTCCCGCGTTTCTTCGCGCTCCTGATGACGATCCCGCTGCTGGTGTTCGCCGCGACGATCGCCGGCCTGGCGGGCGGCCTCGTGATCTCCTGGACCCAGCTCGGGCTCGGCCCGGTGTTCTTCTTCGAGCAGATGCTCAACAACGTCGGCGCCAAGCACTTCTGGGTCGGGATGTCGAAGGCGCCGGTCCTGGCGGTGGTCATCGCCGCCATCGGCTGCCGCCAGGGGATGGTCGTCGGCGGCGACGTCGAAAGCCTTGGGCGTCACGTCACGTCGGCGGTGGTGCACGCGATCTTCGCGACCATCCTGATCGATGCGATCTTCGCCGTCATCTACATGAAGCTGAACATATGAGCGACCCGCGACGCGACGAAGCGGCGCTCGACGGGGGAGCTCCGCCGATCGAGGTCAGGGGCCTTCACTCGGCCTTCGGCGACCACGTCATCCACGACAATCTCGACCTTACCGTCAAACGCGGCGACGTGCTGGGCGTGGTCGGGGGCTCCGGCGCCGGCAAGTCGGTGCTGCTCAACACGATCATCGGACTGAAGCCGCCGGAGGGCGGCACGGTGCGGATCTTCGGGGCCGACATCCGGCACGCGCGACGCCGCGTCTGGACCGCGATCGAACGGCGCTGGGGCGTGCTGTTCCAACAGGGCGCGCTCTGGTCGAACCTGACCGTTCGCGACAACGTGGCCGCGCCGCTCTTCGAGCACACCGACATGCGGGCCAAGGAGATCCACGAGCTGGCGGATCTCAAGATCGCGCTCGTCGGCCTGCCGGCGCAGGCGGGCGCCCTTAAGCCGTCGGAGCTCTCCGGCGGGATGATCAAGCGCGCCGGGCTCGCCCGCGCGCTCGCCCTCGACCCCGAGCTGCTGTTCCTCGACGAGCCCACGAGCGGCCTCGATCCGATCAGCGCGGCTGCTTTCGACGAGCTGATCCGCGACCTTGCCGACAGCCTCGACCTGACCGTCTTCATGATCACCCACGACCTCGACAGCCTCTACGCCATCACCGACGAAGTCGCCGTCCTGGCGGACAAGCACGTGGTGGCCCAGGCGCCGGTGCGGGAGCTGGAGCACTTCGACCATCCGTGGATCCGCGAGTACTTCATGGGTCCGAGAGGTCGCGCTTCGGCTTCGGCGCGCGCGGCCGTGGCGCAAGGAGCCCATTGAATGGAGCGCAACGCCAACTACGCCCTCGTGGGCCTGATCTCGACGATCCTGCTCATCGCGATGATCATCTTCATCTTCTGGCTGACCAACTTCGCGCTCAGCCAGCGGTACGACGACTACAATGTCGTCTTCCGCGGCTCGGTGTCCGGCCTGACGCGCGGCGGCGACGTGCAGTTCAACGGCATCAAGGTCGGCGAGGTCTCCGACATCAAGCTCGATGCGGAAGATCCCAACCAGGTGGTCGCGACGGTGCGCCTGCGGTCCGATACGCCGGTGCGCCAGGACTCCACCGCGACGCTCGAGCCGCAGGGGATCACCGGGGTCAACTACGTGCAGATCACCCCCGGCACGACCTCCAAGCCGCTGCTGAAGGAAGTCACGCCCGCCGGCAAGCGGCCGACGATCCTGGCCCAGCCCGGCACCGTCGCGTCCCTGCTCTCAGGCGGCGGCACCGTGATGACGAAGGCGGTCGACACTCTGCGGCGGATCGACCAGGTGCTCTCCGATCAGAACATCCAGAAGTTCACGGCGATCATGAGCGACGTGCAGGCGGTGACCGCCGAGCTGCGTGAGCGCAAGGCCATCATCGCCGACGCCGACAAGGCGCTGCTGGACGCCGACCAGGCGGCTCAGCAGATCCGCGAGCTGGCGGCCAACACCAAGGGCCTCGTGAACACCGACGGCCGGCGGGCGATCGTCAAAGTCGGCGACGCCGCCACGCAAATCCAGACCGCCGCCGCGGACGTGCACAACATCCTCGGCAAGCTCGAGGGGCCGACCACGGACTTCGCGACCAACGGCCTGCCGCAACTGACGAGCGCGCTCGCCAGCCTCGAGACCGCGACCAAGCATCTCGATGCGCTGATCGCCGAGATCGAGCGCGACCCGCGCGCCTTCATCAACAAGCCGCCCGCCAAGCAAGTTGAGGTGAAACCATGATCCGCCCTGGCCTCGCCCGGCTGGCCGCCGCGGGCGCCGCTACGCCCCTCGCCGCCGCCCTCGCCGGCTGCATTACCCTGTTCCCCGCCGAAAAGCCGGTCCAGCTCTATCGCTTCGACGCCCAGGCTCAGGCCGGCCCCGGCGGCGGCCATGCGTTCGCGGTCCGCACCACTTCGACCGAGTTCGACCCGGCTGCGGCCGGCGATCGGATCATGACCGTCGACGGTGATCAGGTGGGCTACCTGGAGCCCGGCCGCTGGGCGAGCCCGGCGGTCCAGCTGTTCGACGCGGCGGTGGCGCACGGCTTCGCCGGCGGCCCGGTGCGGCTCGTCGGATCCACGGCCAAGGCGCAGTACCGGCTGCACCTGGGCGTGAGCCGGTTCGAGGCGCGCTACACGTCTGGGCCTACGGCCCCGCCGACGGTCCTCATCGTCCTGCGCGCCAGCCTCGAGCGGCAGTCCGACCTCTCGACCGTCGACTCCAAGGAGTTCCAGGCCGAGGCGGCCGCGAGCGACAACCGCTTCGGCCCGATCGTGGAAGCGTTCGACCAGGCCACCACCAAGGTGGTCGGCGACCTCGTCGCCTGGGTGGACCAGGCCGGCTGACGCCGCTCTCGCGCGAAAGGACTCGATTTCCCTAGCGCAAGCCCCGCCATGCCCTCGCGCACAGAGCGCGCGGCTGCGTGAGACGCCGCGCGTTGCCAGGAGGATCGATCAGATGGGCGCGTTGGATGGCAAGGTGGTGCTGGTCACCGGCGGCGGGAACGGCATCGGCAAGGAGTGCGCGCTGATCGCGGCGCGCGAAGGCGCGAAGGTGCTGGTCAACGACCTCGGCGGCGGCGAGCGCGGCGGCGACGAGGGCTCGGCGGGGCCGGCCGAAGCGGTGGCGGCGCAGATCCGCGCCGCCGGCGGGACCGCCGTCTCCAACTCGAAAAGCGTCACCGACATGGGCGCGGTGAAGGACATGGTCGCGCAGGCGATCGACGAGCTCGGCGGCCTGCACGCGGTGATCAACCCGGCCGGCATCCTGCGCGACGGCATGTTC
>DATKMZ010000089.1:0-39830 GCA_035541575.1 Caulobacteraceae bacterium
GGTAGGTGCGGTAGGAATCGACCACCATCACCGTGTCGACCGCGGTCGTAACGCCGAAGAAGGCGACGAGCAGACCCAGCACGTGCCAGCCCGTCAGCCTGAAGTCGCGCGATCGGTTGCTCATGAGGGCGTCACGTCGGCGGAGAGGAAGGTGGAGGCGGCGCGCCAGGCATGCGCGCCGTCGGTGACCGTGAACGATACCGGCAGGCTCTGGGCGGTCAGGTCTTGCGGCGGCGCCTTCACCAGCACGCGCACGGCCAGCACCTGGTCCGGTTCGACCTGCACCGTCAGGGGTCCGTTGGTCGGCGCCGCGCCGGGCGTTTGCATCGTGGCGTCGGCGAGCCCCGCCAGCGACAGTGTCAGCTTGCGCCGCTCGAAGCTGCGGTTGTCGATCTTGAGCGTGTAGCCGTTGCGCACCGCCCCGTCGTGCAGGCGCACGAAGGTGGGATTGCGGTCGCGCAACGCTTCGAACGCCACCGGGCTGCGCGTCGCAAGGCCCCAGATCATCAGGCCCGAGACCAGCGCCAGCGCCGCGCCGTAGTAGATCGTGCGCGTGCGCAGCAGCGGATAGGTCGGGCGTTTGCCGGCCTCGCGCGCCGCCACCGCTTCGTCGGTGTCATAGGCGATCAGGCCGCGCGGGCGCTCGACCCGCAGCATGATCTCGTCGCAGGCGTCGATGCACAGGCCGCAGTTTATGCACTCGATCTGTGCGCCCTCGCGGATGTCGATGCCCATCGGGCAGGCGACGACGCATTGGTCGCAGTCGATGCAGTCGCCGCGGCCCTCCCAGGTCTGGCCTTTCTTGTGCGCCCCGCGCGGCTCGCCGCGGTCACGCCGGTAGGTGACCTGCAGCGAGTGGCCGTCCAGCATCGCGCCCTGGATCCGCGGCCAGGGGCACATGTAGGTGCAGACCTGCTCGCGCATGGTGCCGGCGAGCAGATAGGTCGTGCCGGTGAGGACGGCGACCGAGACGTAGGCCGTGATCGGCCCCTGACCGATCCAGAAGGTGCTCCAGAGCGTCGGCGCATCGTGGAAGTAGAACACCCAGGCGCCGCCGGTCAGCATGGCGATCACGATCCACGTCGCGTGCTTGCCGCCCTTGCGCAGGACCTTGTCGAGCGACCAGCCCTGCCCGTCGAGCCGCATGCGCGCGTTGCGGTCGCCCTCGAACAGCCGCTCGACGGCGATGTAGAGGTCGGTCCAGACCGTCTGCGGGCAGGCGTAGCCGCACCAGAGCCGGCCGAACAGGGCGGTCGTCAGGAACAGCGCCAGCGCCGCCATCACCAACAGACCGGTGATGAAGTAGATCTCCTGCGGCCAGAGCTGGATGAAGAAGAAGTAGAACCGCCGGCCGGTGAAATCGACCAGCACCGCCTGCTGCGGAGCGCCGCCGGGCCGCGCCCAGCGCAGCCACGGCGTGACGTAGTAGATGGTCAGCGTGACGACGAGCAGCGCCCACTTGATCGCGCGCCAGCGGCCGTGGACCAGCTTGGGATAGATCTGGCGGCGCTTCTGGTAGAGCCCGCCGCCGCCGGTCTCCGGCGCGGCGGTCGCGCGCCGGGCGCCCTTCGGCCCTCGGCCCGCTGCACTGTCGATAACGACTGTCATTGCGTCGTCCGAACTACTGACCGCCCGCGTTGGCGTGGATGTAGACGGTCAGCGCCTTGATCGTATTGGGATCGAAGCGGTGGCCCCACGCCGGCATCACGCCGCCGTGGCCGCTCCAGATCTGGTCGCGGATCGACGCGCGGTCGGACCCGTAGAGCCAGTCGCGGTCGGTCAGGTTCGGCGCGCCCATCGACTGGTTCCCGAGGCCGGTCGGCCCGTGGCAGAGCGCGCAGTTGGCCGCGAACACCGGCGCGGCGCGCTGCACGGCCGCCGCGTCCGCCGGACGGTGCGAGAGCGCGACCACGTACTCGGTCAGGTCGTCGATCTGGTCCGGCTTGAGCATCTCGTCGTGGCCGAACGCCGGCATCTGCGAGGTTCGCGCGTTGGGGTCGCCGGAGCGCACGCCGTAGGTGATCGTCTGCTGGATGTCCTCCAGCGAGCCGCCCCAGAGCCAGACGTCGTCGCGCAGGTTGGGGTAGCCCTTGCCCCCCGTTCCGCCCGGACCGTGGCAGGGCGCGCAGTTGTCGCTGAAGATCGATTGCCCGACCGCGAAGGCGTACGACTGCATGGCCGGGTCCTTCTCGATCTGCTCGAGCGAAGCGCTCTGCAGCTTGACGGCTTGGGCGGCGCGCTTGGCCCTCAGCGCCTCGAGATCCTTCATCACCTTCGCGCGCTCGGAATAGTGCAGGATCCCGGGCGTATTGCCGCTGAGGAGCGGCCAGGCCGGCATCAGCACCCAGTAGACGATCGAGAAGGCGATCGTCGCGTAGAAGATGATCAGCCACCAGCGCGGCAGAGGCGTATCGAGTTCCTTGATCCCGTCCCATTCGTGGCCGGTGGTGGAGGTTCCGGAGGCCTCGTCGGTCTCTCGCTCGGCCATCGCTATTCCTCCGCGTCCAGGGCGGCGCGGGCGGCCTTGCGGAACTTCTCCCGGTTCTTCGGCCAGAAGGCGTAGGTCAGCACGGCCGCGAACATCAGCACGAAGTAGACGGTGCCGCCCTGCTGAACGACTTTGGCGACGATGTCGTAGGTCACCATGGCCCTCACCTCTGATTGGCCGGCGCGTCGGCGTGATAGGTCGAGAAGTCGACGAGGGTGCCGAGCATCTGCAGGTAGGCGATCAGCGCATCCATCTCGGTGACACGACCCGGTTCGCCGCCGAAGTTGCGGACGTTGACGTTCTTGCCGTAGCGCGTGCGCACGCCGGTCCCGCCCGAAGTCGGATCATCCTGCGCGCGCAAGTCGGCGACGGCGTTCTGGATCTGCGCGTCGGTGTAGGGCACGCCAACCGTGCGCAGGGCGCGCATCTTCTGTGCAACGTCCTGGTAGTCGAGGTCGGTCTCGGCCAGGAAGCGGTAGGGCGGCATCACCGACTCGGGCACGACCGAGCGCGGGTCGACCAGGTGGTCGCGGTGCCACCCGTCGGAGTACTTGCCGCCGACGCGGGCGAGGTCGGGGCCCTGCCGCTCCGACCCCCACTGGAACGGGTGGTCGTACATGCTCTCGGCCGCGAGACTGTAGTGGCCGTAGCGCTCCACCTCGTCGCGGAGCGAGCGGATCATCTGCGAATGGCAGAGGTAGCAGCCCTCGCGGATGTAGATGTCACGCCCTTCCAGCTCGAGCGGTGTGTAGGGGCGCATGCCCTGCACGGGCTCGATCGTGTTCTGCAGGTAGAACAACGGGACGATCTCGACGAGACCGCCGATGGCGACGACGATGATGATCGCGATCAGGAGCAGCAGGGAGTGCCGCTCGAGCCGGCCGTGGGCGGTCCAGGATGAGCCAGCCATGGTCCGCTACTCCGCCGGGGCCAGGGCGAGCGGCAGCGAGGCCGGCGTTGCGGCCCGCTCGGCGGACGGCATGCGGACCGTCCGCCAGAGGTTGTAGATCATGATGAAGACACCCGAGAGGTACATCAGGCCGCCGCAGAGCCGCACGATGTTCTCGACGTGGCGGGCGGAGACGGTTTCGGCGAACGAGTAGGCCAGGAAGCCTTGGGGCGTGTATTCGCGCCACATCAGGCCTTCCATGATCCCGGAGACCCACATCGAGGTGATGTAGAGCAGGATCCCGGTGGTCGCGATCCAGAAGTGCCACTCGACCAGGGCGTTGGAGTAGAGGCGCTCCTTCTTCCAGAGCCAGGGGACCAGGCAGTAGACCGAGCCGAAGGTCACGAACCCGACCCACCCCAGGGCGCCGGAGTGCACGTGGCCGATCGTCCAGTCGGTGTAGTGGCTGAGGGCGTTGACCGTCCGGATCGACATCACCGGACCCTCGAAGGTCGACATGCCGTAGAAGGCCAGGGACACGACGAGCATCCGGATCACCGGGTCGGTCCTGAGCTTGTCCCAGGCCCCCGACAGGGTCATCAGGCCGTTGATCATGCCGCCCCAGGACGGCATCCACAGCATGATCGAGAAGGTCATGCCCAGCGTCTGGGTCCACTGCGGCAGCGCCGTGTAGTGGAGGTGGTGCGGGCCGGCCCAGATGTAGATGAAGATCAGCGCCCAGAAGTGCACGATCGACAGACGGTAGGAGTAGATCGGCCGCTCGGCGCGCTTGGGGATGAAGTAGTACATCATCGCCAGGAAGCCGGCGGTGAGGAAGAAGCCGACGGCGTTGTGGCCGTACCACCACTGCACCATGGCGCTCTGGACGCCCGCCCACACCGAGTAGCTGCGGTGGCTCAGCAGGCTGACGGGGACTTCGGCGTTGTTGAAGAGGACCAGGATCGCGATGGTGACGATGAACGACAGGTAGAACCAGTTCGCCACGTAGATGTGCGGTTCCTTGCGCTTCCAGATCGTGCCCAGGAAGACCAGCAGGTAGGCCACCCAGACGATCACCAGCCAGAAGGTGCTCATCCACTCCGGCTCGGCGTACTCCTGGCTGCGTGTGACGCCGGCGAGGTAGCCGAGCCCGGCGGTCAGGATGAACAGGTTGTAGCCCCAGAACACGAACCACGGCGTGACGCCGCCGAAGAGGCGCGCCCGGCAGGTGCGCTGCACGACGTAGAAGGAGGTCGCGATCAGGGCGTTGCCGCCGAACGCGAAGATCACCGACGAGGTGTGCAGCGGCCGCAGGCGCCCGAAGTTCAGGAAAGCCGTGTCCGGCAGATAGAAGATGTTCGGGAACGAGAGCTGCGCGGCGATGACGACACCCACCAGCATGCCGGCGGCGCCCCAGAACATCGTGGCGATCACGCCCGCCCGGACGACGCCGTCCATGTACTTGTCGGGCTCGGGCTGGAATGCGTCGTTGGCCAGGCCAAGAGCCAGCGCCGCCGCGCCGAGCACGAAGCCGGCGATGAATATCCAGCCTTCGAAATGATAGAGCGGATCGCTCGAGCGGGCGACCGCGAACGTCATCACCAGCGCCCCGACGGCGCAGGCGACCAGGTAGCCGACCGCATCGGCAGGCGCGTATGGCTCTCGCTTCGCGAGCGTGGACATGTGGCGGACTCACCCCCGGCAGAGACGTGCGAGCCTTGTGGCCGCCACCCGCCACGCGGGCATTGACCCAGATCAAGCGACCCGCCGCCGCGGCCGTTTGACCTGCCTCAAGGCCCTCCGGCGCCGACGGCCCTAGAGGTTCGGTCAGGTCCGGCGCGCCGCCGGGCCTGGCCACCGGAGGTTGCCTTGCGTCACGCGGTAATCCTGTCCCATCCGGACCCGAAGAGTTTCAATGCGTCGGCGGCCGAGACCTACGCCGCGGCGGTCCGTGAGCTTGGGCAGACGGCCGAGGTGCACGATCTCTACGCCCGGAACTTCGATCCCCGGCTGCCGGCGCACGAGATCCCCTGGCGGCCGGATTTCGCCCCTGCGCCAGAGGTGGCGGCCGAGCGCGCGTGGATCGCGGACGCTGACGTGCTCGTCTTCGTCTATCCACTCTGGTTCAACGCGCCGCCGGCGATGCTGAAAGGCTACGTCGAGCGGGTGCTCGGCATGGGGTTCGCCTACGCGACCGACGCAGGGGGCACCCGTCCGCTGCTGACGTCAAAATGCCTGATCTCGATCACCACGTCGGGCGCGCCCTCGGCCTGGGTCCAGGAGAGCGGAGCGCTCGAGCGGCTGCGGGCCGGCTTCGACGACCACCTGGGCGCCGTCTGCGGCCTGGCGGTGCTCGACCATCTGCACATCGGCGGCGTCACGCCCGGAATGCGGGACGACGCGGCCAAGGAGCTGCTCGACCGCGTCTCGCGGATGGCGCGGCGCCACTTTGCGCCGGCGGCCGCCGACGCCTGAGCACACGAGGAGACGTTCATGAGCTATGCCGCGGTCATCACCCATGTCCAGGCGGACGCCGAGTCGGCGCCGCGCCTGACCAGCGCCCTCGAGGTCGCGCGCCGGTTCGACGCGGCCCTGATCGGAGTCGCCGCCGAGATGATCCCGCCGATGGCGTTCGACGGCGGCTTCTACAGCATCCAGGCCGACTGGATCACGGTAATGCGCGACAACGTCGAGACGCGGCTGAAGGCCGCGGGCGAGCGGTTCTCCGCGGCGACCCAGTGCCTGGGCGACAAGGCGATCCTGCTGTCGGGTCTGCGCGTGCCGACGCCGGCGCTGGTGGCCGCGTCGCGCGCCGCCGACCTGATCGTAGCGGGGGGCGCCCCGCGCAACATGCGCGACGCCTACGTCTACTGCGATCCGGCCGAGCTCGCGATCACCTCGGGGCGGCCCGTGCTCGTCGCTCCGCCAAGCGCACCGCCGCTGCAGGCCCGCAATGTCGTGCTGGCCTGGAAGGACACGCGCGAGGCGCGCCGGGCTTTGTCGGACAGCCTGCCGTTCCTCGAGCGCGCCGAGCGCGTGACCGTCGTCGCGGTCACGCCGGCGGCCGACGCCACGGAGGCGCGGCTCGAGGTGGACGACGTCGCCGGCGCGCTGGCGCGGCGCAACATCAACGCGGTCGCCAAGGTGGTCGAGCACGCCCACCCGGACGGCTTCCAGATCATGCGCCAGGCGAGCCTGGAAGGCGCCGACCTGATCGTCAGCGGCGCCTACGGACATAGCCGGCTGGGCGAATGGGTGTTCGGTGGCGTGACCGCCGATCTGCTGTCACAGGATGAGGTCTATCTGCTGCTGAGCCACTGACCCGGCGCAAGGAGACCCATGACCACGCGAAATCTCGAGGCGCTGTTCGCGCCGCGGTCCGTCGCGCTGGTCGGGGCCAGCAACCAGCCGGGATCCGTTGGTGCGGTGCTGGCCCGCAACCTGATGGAAAGCGGGTTCGCGGGGCCGATCCTGGCGGTGAACCCGCACGAGCGCTCGATCCGCTCGGCGCTCAGCTACCATAGCCTCGCCGAACTGCCGTCGCCGGCCGATCTCGCCGTGATCGCGACCCCGCCGCCGACCGTCCCAGGGCTCATCGCGGATCTCGCCAGGCAGGGCTGCCGCGCGGCCGTGGTGATCACGGCGGGCTTCGGCGAGGCCGGGGGCGGCGGCGCCGACCTGCGGCAGGCGATGCTGAGCGCCGCCCGTCCTGCGCTGCTGCGCATCGTCGGCCCCAACTGTCTGGGCGTGATCTCGCCACCCGCGGGGCTCAACGCCAGCTTCGCCCAACTGACGCCGAAGCCGGGACCGCTGGCCCTGGTGCTCCAGTCCGGCGCGATCGCGACAGCGGCGCTCGACTGGGCCGACGCGCGCGGTTTCGGCTTCTCCCGTATCGTCACGCTCGGCGACATGGCCGATGTCGACTTCGGCGACATGCTCGACTTCCTGGCGCTCGACGAGGCGACCGAGGGCGTTCTGCTCTATGTCGAGACCGTCACCAACGCGCGCAAGTTCATGTCGGCGGCGCGCGCTCTGGGCCGGACCAAGCCGGTCGCGGTCATCAAGGCCGGGCGCAGCGCCGCCGGCGCCAGGGCCGCGCTCTCGCACACCGGCGCTCTGGCCGGGGCCGACGCGGTCTACGACGCGGCGTTCCGACGCGCCGGGCTGCTGCGCGTGTTCGAGTTGCGGGAGCTGTTCGACGCTTTGACGACGCTGTCGTCCGGCATGTCCGTCGCCGGCGATCGGCTGGCGATCGTCAGCAACGGCGGCGGCGCGGGCGTGCTCGCCGTCGATGCGCTGGACGCGCGCGGAGGACGCATCGCCGAGCTCGCGCCGTCCACGCTCGAGGCCCTGGGTCAGGCGTTGCCCGCCGCCTGGTCGAAGGGAGACCCGGTCGACATCGTCGGCGACGCCGGCCCCGACCGCTACGAAGCGGCGCTCGAAGCGGTGCTGGCCGATCCGGGCGCCGACGCCGTGCTGGCGATCAACTGCCCGACCGCCGTGGCCGACTCGACGGCCGCGGCTGAGGCTGTCCTGAAGGTCGTGAGCCGGCGGCGGCCTCGCCCGGCGCTGCTGACCGCCTGGCTCGGCGAGCGCGCCCCGGCGCAGGCGCGCCGGCTGTTCGCGGGCGCCCGCATCCCCAGCCATGAGACACCGGACGAGGCGGTGCGGGCGTTCATGCACCTGGCCGATCACGCCAAGAACCAGCGGCTCCTGATGCAGACCCCGGCGGCGGACGCCGGCGACGCGCCGGACCGGGCGGCGGCCGCGCGTCTCGTCGAAGGCGCGCTGGCCGAGGGACGTACGCTGCTCGCCGATGCGGAGGCCAAGGCCGTGCTCGCCGCCTACGGCGTGCCGGTGCTCGCGACCGCCATGGCCAAGACACCGCTCGAGGCGGAGGCGGTTGCGCGTCGCCTCGGCGGCGCCGTCGCGCTGAAGATCCTGTCGCCCGACCTGACGCACAAGTCCGACGTCGGGGGCGTGGCGCTGAACCTCGCGCCGGAGGGTGTGGCCGCCGCCGCCGAGGCCATGCTGGCGCGCGTCGCCAAGGCCGCGCCCGCCGCGCGGCTGGAGGGCTTCATGGTGCAGGCGATGGCCGCCAAGCCGCGCGCGCACGAGCTGATCGCCGGGCTGTCGAGCGACCCCACGTTCGGTCCGGTCGTGCTCTTCGGGGCCGGCGGCACGGCGGTCGAGGTGCTCGCCGACCGCGCCGTCGGTCTGGCGCCGCTGAACGAGCACCTGGCCCACGACATGATCGCCCGCACGCGGATCTCCAAGCTGCTGGCGGGGTACCGCGACCGCCCCGCGGCGGACGTCGACGCGGTTGCGGCCGTGCTCGTGCGGCTGGCGCGGCTGGCCGTCGACATTCCCCAGATCGCCGAGCTCGACATCAATCCGCTGCTCGCCGACGAGACCGGCGTGCTGGCGCTGGACGCGCGCATCGGGGTGACCGCGGGCGAAGCGGCGCCGCCGGCCATCAAGCCCTACCCTGCGGAGCTCGCCGGCCAGGTGACCGCGGGCGATCAGGTGCTGGAGCTGCGTCCGGTCAAACCCGAGGACGCGCCACGCCTGATGGATCTCGTCGCGCGGACCGACCCTGAGGATGTGCGCCTGCGCTTCCGGGCCGGGCTGCGGCGACTGCCCGAAGCCTGGGCCGCGCGGCTCTCGCAAATCGACTACGACCGGGAGATGGCCCTTGCGGCGATCGACGCGGCCGGCGACATCGTCGGCGTCGCCAGGCTCGCGGCCGACCCGGAAGGCGAAACCGCCGAATTCGCGCTGCTGGTGCGCACCGACCACCAGCAGCGTGGGCTGGGTCATGGCCTGATGGACGCGCTGATCGCCTATGCGCGGCGGCGTGGCCTGAGTCAGCTCTGGGGGTCGATCGGGCGGGAGAACCGGCGGATGATCTCGCTGGCGCGCGAACTGGGCTTCGTCCTGGCGGCCGATCCCGATCCCGCCCTGGAGCGCGCCACGCTAGCGTTCGGCGGCGCGACGACCTCGGCGCGAAGCTGAAGATCCCCGGCGCGCGCAGCGGCGTTGGTGCGATCCGGGTGCTATTCCGCGCGGCGCGCCGGCGTCACGCTCCGAGCCGGCGCCGTCTCCTGACGGCGTTCGCCGGTCGCGACATAGATCGAGACGCCGAGCAACCCGATCATGAAGATCGCAAAGCCTGAAAGCATCAACCCTAGCAGCATGAGCTGGACGGTCATGCAGCCCTCCTATTCGCAGAGCTCGACCAGCGCCGACAGCCGCGAAAGCCGCACTCGGCGGCACCCGTTCAGCTGGATCAACCGCTGGCCCTGAAGTTGCGTCATGGTCCGAGACACGGTCTCGATGGTGAGGCCGAGGTAGTCGGCCATATCCTGCCGAGACATCGGCAGCTCCAGTTCGCCGTCCGCACCGAGGCGGGCGTTGAGATCGATCAGGAAGCTCGCGACGCGCTCGGACGCCGAACGCCGGCCGAGGGTCAGCGCGTGCTCGCGCGAACGGCTCAGTTCGCCGAGCGCGTGCCGCCAGAGCTTGGCGGCCTGTTCCGGGTCAGAGGCGATGGTCGCGCGACGCGCGGCCACCACCACCACTTCGCCGACCGCCTCGGCCGTCTCCGAGCGTTCGACGTCGAGCTCGACCCCGAACACGTCGCCCGGCAGGTAGAAGTCGTCGATCTGACGGCGGCCATCGGCCAGCACGCGGAACGAGCGCACCGCGCCCGAGACCACGCGGTAGACGTAGTCGGTCGCCTCGCCCTGGCCGAAAATCTGCTGGTCGTTTCCGTAGGTCTTGGCGGCGCCCACGATCGTGAGCGAACCGGGCGAGCCGCCCGCGCGGAACGGCTCGGCGACATGGTTGGCCCTGAGGGCTGCGGCTACTGCGGGCATTTGGGCTCTCCCCCATCGGAGAATTTCGATGGTGAAGGCTTAGGCCCGCGCCCGCCGGGCCGACATTCGTGTCTTGTGCCTAAGGGGTTCTACGGAGGCCGCCTTGAGACAGATCAAGGCCTACGCGCCTCGGCGGCGCGATGCTGCCTCCATGAGCGACCGGCCGCGCGTGACCATTGTCGAGGATGACGTATCGCTCCTCAGCGCCCTGACCTTCGCACTGGAGGAAGAGGGCTTCGCCGTGAGTCCCTACGACCGCGGCCAGGAGCTGCTGAACGGGCCGCCAGACACCGACTGCCTGGTCGTGGATCTGAAGCTCCGCGATGCGGATGGTCTCGCGCTGATCGCTGACCTGCGACGGCTGGGCGTCTCGCCGCCAGCGATCCTGATCACCACCAACCCCGACGGCCAGTGCCGCCGCCGCGCGGCCGCCGCCGGCGTGGAGATCGTCGAAAAGCCCTTGCTTGGGGCCGACCTCGGCCGCCGGATCGAGCAGTTGATCGCGGGCCGGTAAGGCCGGCGTTCAGGTCAGGCCAGCGACCATCGCCATGCGAACCAGCTCCGAGAGGCTGTGCGCCTGCGTCTTGGTCATGACGTGGGCGCGATAGATCTCGACGGTGCGCTGACTGATGTCGAGGTCGAAGGCGATGACCTTGTTGGCCTTGCCCGCCACCAGGCCTTCCATGACCTGGCGCTCGCGTGGCGAAAGCAGGTCGAAGCGGCGAAGGAATTCGGCGCGCTCGCTGTCGCGGGCCTGCGTCTCGCCTCGGCGCGCCAACGCCGCGCGCACGGCGCCCAGCATGACCTCGTCGTCGTAGGGCTTTTCGATGAAGTCGAGGACGCCGGCTTTCATCGCCTCGACCGCGAGTGGCACATCCCCGTGTCCGGTCATGACGACGACCGGCAGCCGGACGCCCTCGGCGTGGAGGCGCCGGATCAGCTCGAGCCCGTCCATCTCCGGCATCCGGACATCGGTGACGACCACGCCATCGACGTCGTGAGCCACCTTCAGGAAAGCCTGGGCGCTGGAATAGGTCTCGACCGGTATGTCGTCGGTGGAAAGCAGGAAGGCGAGCGAATCACGCGCGTCGTCGTCGTCGTCGATCACATGGGCGACGGGCTCAGGCATTCGCCGACGCCTCGGCCAGGGGCAGGGTGAATGAGAACGTCGCGCCGCCACTGGCGTTGTTGTCGGCCCAGATCGAGCCCCCGTGGGCTTCGACGATGCTGCGGCAGATGGAAAGGCCGACGCCCATGCCTTCCTTCTTCGTCGTCATAAACGGCTCGAAAAGACGCCTCCGCACCTCTTCGCTGATGCCCGAGCCCGTATCCGAAACCGATACGAGGGTAAATCCCGGCGCTTGCAGCGCAACACGGACGTCCAGGTCGGCAGGCCGCCGGCCGCGCATCGAATCGACGGCGTTGCGGAGCAGGTTGATCACCACCTGTTGGATCTGAACACGGTCGGCCAGCACCAGGTCGGCTCTCGGATCGAATCGCATTGTAACGCGCACGCCCAGCTCCTTGACCCCCACCAGGGCCAGCGCGCTGGCTTCCTCGATGAGCTTCGAGATGCTTTCGATGCGCCGCTCGGTCTCGCCGCGGCCGACGAAATCGCGCAGCCGGTGGATCACGTCGCCGGCGCGGAGCGCCTGATCGGCGGCCTTGTCGAGGGCGTCGGCGAGGCGCGGCAGGTCGGCTGGATCGCCCTTGTCCAGCAGGCGCTTCGATCCGCGCAGATAGTTGGCGATCGCCGAGAGGGGCTGGTTCAGCTCGTGGGCGAGCGCGGAGGCCATCTCACCCATCGCGGTGAGCCGCGAGACGTGGACAAGCTCGCTCTGCAGCTCCTGCAACCGCGCTTCGGTCTGCTGCCGTTCGGTCAGGTCGCGGACGAACCCGGTGAAGAAGCGGCGGTCCGCGACCCGCATCTCGCCGACTGACAGCTCCATCGGGAAGGTCGACCCGTCGCGACGCTGCCCCACCACGACGCGGCCGATGCCGATGATCCGCCGCTCGCCGGTCGCGAGGTAGCGCGCCAGGTAGCCGTCGTGCGCGTCCTTGTAGGGCGCCGGCATCAATAGGTTGACGTTCTTGTCGATCACCTCGGTCGCCGACCAGCCGAAGAGCCGTTCCGCCGCCGCGCTGAACGACTGCACCAGCCCTCTCGTGTCGATGACGATCATCGCGTCGGGAATCGTGTCGAGAATCGACTGCAGGTGCGCTTCGCGTTCCAGCAGCTCCTGCGCCCGGCTGCCGGCGCGCCGGCGGTTGACGGCCATGCTCTCTCCGCCGAGCGAGAGAGCAAGGCAAACGACGAGAAAGAGGGCGAGACTGGCCCTGTCGACCATCGTGTTGGTGACGCGTCCAAGCAGGAACACGGCCGCGATCGACACGGCCGTGGCGGCGATCCCTGGAAGGCCCCCCCCCAGTGTGGCCGCCGCCAGCACGGCGGGAACGAATAGCAGGAACAGAGCGTGGTCGCCGAGGTAAGGCTCCAGCGCGAGCCGCGCGAAGAACGCGCCGGCCACGCCGATCGCGCCGACGAGCAGACCCCAGACGTTGATGCGCTCGGTCAACCCGCGCTCCGCACTAAGTCGGCTTCCATCGACTATAGGCCAAGCTTCACCCCCCGCCACTCGTCACCCCATCGGCGCGACCGGCCGCTGTCGCGCCATGCCGGACGGCGTCGAGCGCCTGGACGATCTTCGCGTCCCAGCCGTAGGGGTCGGACCGGAACACCGGCAGGCCGTCGGGGCCGGCGACGACCGTCCGGTAGACCACGAACACCGGCGGCTGGTTCGTCAGCGCGACGGCGCGGGTCGTCTTGGCGGCGATGGCCGCGTCGATCGCCTCGCGCGTCCATCCCTGCGGCGCCAGGAGTTTCGTGGCGAGCTCTCGGGGCGCCTGCAGCCGAATGCACCCGTGGCTGAGCCAGCGGTTGTCGCGGGCGAACAGCGTCCGCGACGGCGTGTCGTGCAGGTAGACGGTGAACGGGTCGGGCATGTCGAACTTGATGAAGCCGAGCGCCGCCTGGGGTCCGGGCCGCTGGATCAGTCGGCCCTGAACGATGGCGAAGTCGTGCCGCGCGAAGTAGCCGGGCGATCGGCGTTCCTTCGGGTAGAGCTCGCGCGCGGCGATGTCGCTGGGCACCAGCCAGGGCGGGTTGAACACCACCGAGACGACCTTCGAGACGAACGTCGGCGTGCGCTTGGTCGGCTGGCCGACGATCGCGCGCATGGTCAGCGTCGGCGCGCCGGCCTCGAACAGAGTCGCCGACGGGTCGCCCGCGTCGACTTCGATGCGCATGGCCGGTAGCTGCGCCGGAAGCCAGCGCGCGCGCTCAAGGTTGGCGTCGACGGCCGCCAGTCGCGTGTCGGCGGACACGTTGAGAGCCTGCGTCGTCTGGGCGTTGAGGACGCCGTCGGGGCGCAGGCGGTGATGCGCCTGGAAAGCCGCAAGCGACGCCGAGAGGGCGGCGTCGAACACATCGGGCTTCGGACCCGGCTGGGCGGAGAACCCTTCGATCGCCAGGCGCTGGCGCAGGACGGGAACCCGAGCGTCGGCCGCGCCGGGGGCCAGCGCTTTGCCGGCCGGGACGTCCGGCCATCCCCCCGCCGCGACGATGTCCGCGTACGAGGCGCGGTAGCGCACGAGCGCGAGGAAGCCGGGGTCGTGGCGCTGGACCGAGGCGGCCCAGGCGGCGATCTGGCCGGCGGCGCGCGCCCGGGCGAAGTCCGCCGCGGCGTCGTGGGTCGCCTTCAGCGCGAAGTTGCTGTCGATGTCGGCTGGGTCCGCGAGCGCCCCGGACTCGCCGTTGGCGAATGCGATCGCCGCGTCCGCCAGGGCCTGCTCGGCCGCCTGGCGCGTCGCGGGATCCGCGCTCGCCGCGTTCCGGACGGCGGCGGCGACGTCCTGAGGGGGCAGGCCTTGAGTCGGCGCCTGCGACAGCAGTTCGGTGATCGCCTTGACGTCCTCGGCTGTTAGCGGCGGCGGCGCGACGTCTCCCAGCCCAGCGACGGCGGGCGAGGCGCCGGCGGCAAGCAGCAGCGCGAGGAGGAACCACAATTTCACGGCAGGCATCCGACCAGCTTTTCGACATCCGTGCACCGTCCGACGGCGCACGTCGTTGAGGCGGATCAACGCTCCGTTCGCTGCGGCCTGACGACACATCATCCAGCCTGGGCGCCCGGCAAGATTGGATTTACACTCTGGCCTCACACTGTCGGGCGGAGACAGCGTTTGATTTCTCGGCGCAGAGCTTTGGCGGCCGGAGCCGGCCTGGGGATGGGGACCCTCGCGCCCCGGTTTGCGTCGGCGCTCACCCTGCCGACCCGTCGCCTCGCCTTTGACAATCTGCATACCGGCGAAACGCTCGACGTCACGTATTGGGAGCAAGGCGCCTACGTGCCAGACGCGCTCTCAGCCGTGAACCGGGTGCTGCGGGACTTCCGCACCGGCGACGTCCACGTCATCGAGCCGAAGCTGCTCGACCTGCTCTCAGTGCTCTCGGCCTCGCTGGAGGCGACTACGTCGTTCGGCGTCATCTCCGGCTACCGCTCGCCGCAGACCAACGCGATGCTGCACGAGCAGAGCAGCCAGGTCGCCTCGGGCAGCCTGCACATGCTGGGACAGGCGATCGACATCCGGGTCCCCGGCGTCGACACCGCGCACGTCCGCGACGCCGCGCTCGCGCTGGGCCTCGGCGGCGTCGGCTATTACCCGACCTCCAACTTCGTCCACGTCGACATCGGACGCGTCCGCCGCTGGCAGGGCTCCTAGGTCAGCGTCAGGCGCGCGCCGGCTCGGCGGCGGGCCTCGGCAGCACCTCCTGGATCACCTCGAATCCCTCGAACTGAGGATGCCCGGCGTAGAGCGGCTTGGCGCCCCCGGCCGTCCCGTGCGCGGCGCGGAACGCCTCCGACCGCGTCCAGGCTTCGAAGTCGTCGCGCGAACGCCAGACCGTGTGCGACGAGAAGAGGGTGTGATCGTCGGTCGTCGGCCCGCGCAGCAGATGGAAGGCGACGAAGCCCGGAACGCCGCCGAGGTGGGTTTCACGGCCGAGCCAGACCGCCTCGAAATCCTCTTCCTGCCCCGGCAGCACCCGAAAGCGGTTCATCGCGATGAACATGTAGGCGTCCTCTCTCTAGGCCCCCGCCACAACACGCCTATGGGCGCCGGTCGGTCAATCCACACTAGACCAAACCACCGATCCGTAAGGATCTGGTGGAGCCGAGGGGAGTCGAACCCCTGACCTCCTCATTGCGAACGAGGCGCTCTACCGACTGAGCTACGGCCCCAGCTTCGCTTGGGTCGCGAAGGGCGCGGCAGATAAGGGCGGGCGTCCAGGGCTGTCAAGGCGAGCGGCTGCGGCGTTCACGCCCGCACAGCCACGCCTTGCCCGCCTCCGCGACGCGGGATAGTCAGCGCGGTCCGAGGACGGCGAAGGCGCCATGGTTGCCCTGATCGAATTCGTATTCGCCGTCATCGGCGCGCTGATCACGGCGGTGATCTGGCTCGTGATCGCCAACGCGATCGTCAGCTGGCTGATCGCCTTCGACGTGATCAACATGCGCAACCACACCATCCGCCAGATCGTGACCTTCCTCGACGCGATCACGCGACCGCTGCTGCGGCCGTTCCGCCGCTTCATCCCGCCGCTCGGCGGGGTCGACATCACGCCGGTGCTGCTGATCATCATCCTCGGCGCGGCGCAGCAGTACCTGCTGCCGGCGCTCGGGCTCTGGCTGATCTCCCTGGTCGGCGGCTAGCCTCTTCCGCGCCTGCGGCGGCGCGGGCGGCTTTCGCGTTCTCCGCGGACATGGCGCTGCCGGTGAACCCCTCCTCGATGGCATGGGGCGCGGTGAAGCATTGAACCGCCGCGGCGGCGGGCGCTTTATCGTTTTCTAAGCCCCACCCGCCAGAATCGGCGCTTCGTGACCTCTACCTTCGATGTCAGCCAGTTCCGCCGGCAGCCGCCGGCGCCCTCGCCGCCACCTCGGCGCGGACTGCGCGTCTTCTGGGTGGTCGCAGCGATCGTGGTCTCGCTCGTCATCGCCGCCGCCGTGGTCGCCGGCGTCGTCGTCAGCGGCTATATCGCCGACGCGCCCCAGATCCCGCCGCGCGAGCAGCTCTGGACGATCCGCCGCTCGCCGGGGATGACGTTCCTCGACCGCGACGGCCACGTGATCGCCACGCGCGGCGCCAAGTACGGCGAGGCGGTGAGGCTGGCGCAGCTGCCGACCTATGTGCCGAAGGCGTTCCTGGCGGCCGAGGACCGGCGGTTCTACCAGCACGGCCCGGTCGACCTGCACGCAATCGCCCGCGCCGTCGAGGCCAACTTGCGCGCCAGGCGCTCGGTCGAAGGCGCCTCGACGCTGACGCAGCAGCTGGCGCGCACGCTGTTCCTGAAGCGCGAGCAGTCACTGAAGCGCAAAGTGCAGGAGGCCTATCTCGCCTGGGAGCTCGAGCAGGGCATGTCCAAGGACGAGGTGCTCGAGCTCTACCTCAACCGCACCTATTTCGGCGACGGGGCCTATGGTCTCGACGCGGCGGCCCAGACCTATTTCGGCAAGCCGGCCAGCCAGCTCACGCTGATCGAGGCGGCGACGCTGGCGGGCCTGCCGAATGCGCCGAGCCGACTTGCGCTCACCAACGACCTGCAGGGCGCGCTCGCCAGGGCCCGTCGCATCCTGCAGACGATGCGCGTCGAAGGCTGGATCGGCGACGCCGATCTGCAGACGGCGCTGGCGAGCACGCCGGCGCTCGCGCCGGCTCATCCGGGCGAAGGCGACGAGGGCTACGTGCTCGACCAGGCGGCGGCGCAGGCCGCTCAGCTTTCCGGCGGCGCCGCGCCCGACCTCGTCGTGAAAACGACCATCGATCCCGCGCTGCAGGACCTCGGCACGGCGACGTTGCGCGATGTGGTCGGCAAGGAAGGCGTGCGCAGGAGCGTGACGCAAGGCGCGCTGGTGACGCTGGCCCCCGACGGGGCGATCCTCGCCATGGTCGGCGGTCTCGACCATGACAAGAGCCCGTTCAATCGTGTGGTCCAGGCGCACCGCCAGCCGGGCTCGTCGTTCAAGGCCTTCGTCTACGGCGCGGCCGTCGAGCGCGGCGCCCGACCGACCGACATTCGCGAGGACGCGCCGATCAGCTACGCCGGCTGGAACCCGGAGAACTATGGCCGCGGCTACGCCGGCGCGGTGACGCTGCAGCAGGCGCTGGCTCGGTCGCTCAACACCGTCTCGGTCCGGCTGACGCTGGAAGTTGGCTCCGACTCGGTGGCCGAGTTCGCCCGCCGGCTCGGCGTCACGGATATTCCCGAGCACCCCGGCCCTTCGATCGCGCTGGGCGCCTACGAGGTGACGCCGCTCGAGATGGCGACCGGCTATCAGGTGTTCCAGAACGGCGGCGGGCGCACCGAGCCTTATCTCGTCACCGAGATCCGCTCGACTCGCGGCGACCTCATCTACAGCCACACGGCCTCCGCGCCTTCGCCCGTACTCGACCCGCTCTGCGCAACGCGCATGGTCGGGATGCTGAAGACGGTGATCACCGCCGGCACCGGCACGGGCGCCAACATCGGCCGCCCGGCGGCGGGCAAGACCGGGACGAGCCAGGATTGGCGCGACGCCTGGTTCGTCGGCTTCACGCCCGACCTGCTGACTGCGGTCTGGGTCGGCAACGACAACGGCGCGCCAATGGCGAAGGTGACCGGCGGCGAGTTGCCGGCCGAGATCTGGCGCCGGTTCATGAGCGTCGCCCTGAAGACGACGCCGCCACGCGACTTCCCGTGGCTGGTGGCCGAACCGCCGCCCGGACCGGCCCTCACACAGACCTCGGACGACATGTCGGACTATCGCGACGAGCCGCCGCTTTTCGCCCCGGGCGACCGTGACGACCGGGCGATGGACCAGCCGCCGGATCTGGACCCGACGGACGCGGGCGACGCCCGCCATCCGCCGCCCGACGCTTCCGCTCACGGGGGCTCCGACGGCTCCGAACGCGACCAGGCGGTCCCCGACGACAGCACCGGGCCACGCGGAGCGCGGGCTGGGCGCAGCCTGGACCAGACCAGCACCGGTGACCAGGCCGCCGCGCCGCGGTGGCGCAGCCCGCCGCCGGATTCGTCGGCTGACGACGAACCGCGATACCGATACTAATAGCGGCCGCAAGTTCGCGTGAGAGTGCAAGCTATGGCCTGGATCCAGAACGGTCCGGTTTCCGTCCCGCCCACCCCCGTCGTGGGGTTTGTCGCCTTCACCATCGGCGCGGCCGCCCTCGCGGCGGTCGGGTTCGGCATTCACGCCAGCTGGCGCGACGTCAGCCGTCCGGCCGCCGGCGAGATCGACACGCAGATCTCCGGCCAGGCGACGCCCGCGCAGCCGATCGTGCAGTTCGCATTGCCCGAGGCGCCCGCCCCAGCGGCGACCAACGCCCCGGAAGCAGCGACCAACAGCGTCAAGGATCAGGCGGACGCGTCCCAGGACATCGCCGCCAAGACCGCCGCCGCCCAGGCGGTGCAGTCGAAGCCGTCACAGTCGAACGGCAACATCGACGACATCCTCACCTCGTCGAGCGAGAAGCCGCAGGCGCCGGCCAAGCCGTCGACCGACGAGTCCGCCCCGAGCGGACCCCCGAAGAGCGACGTGCCGTTCTAGCTGGATGTCAGGTCTTCAGGTCGAGCAGCGTCTGCTCGTCCTGGTTCGACGCCCTGAGCGCCTTCAGCGAATAGGCGAAGGCCTGGTGGGCGGTCCGCAACAGGCCGATCTCCTGAATCGGGTCGATCTCGGGCGCCAGGACAAGGCCCTGTGCGTTGGCCGCCGGCGACATCGGATCGTAAACGATCAGCGAGGCGGGCTTCGCCGTCACCGCCTGAGCGCTGACCCCGCCACCCGGGACCGGGCTGTCGACAACGTCGAGCGGCTGGTAGCCGCTCTGGCCCACCGCCGACGTGTCGTTGGCGTTGGCGATGTTGCCGGCGGCGACGTTCAGCTTGAGCGTCGCGGCGGCAAGCCCGCTCTGGGCTATGGCGGCGGCCGGGTTCACGAATCGCAGTCCTTACGCCCGCCAGCCTTAAGCCGCCGCCAACGAGGGTGGTTGCCGCGGCGTTAAGCTTGCGCGGCGGCCTGGTCGCGCGGCGCGATGGCCCGCGGGAGCTTGAACGTGACCGTCTCCTGCCGCGTCGCGATCTCCTCGATCGCGATGTCGAAGCGCTGTTCGAGCGCGGCGAGCACGCCCTGCACCAGCAGCTCAGGGGCCGACGCGCCGGCGGTCAGTCCCAACGTGCTCACGCCGTCGAACCACGACCAGTCGATGTGCGCCGCCTCGTCGATCAGGCGCGCCTGGCGCGCCCCCGCCTTGGTGCCGACCTCGACCAGCCGCACCGAGTTCGATGAGTTGCGCGCGCCGACCACCAGCAGCAGGTCGCACCGGGCGGCCAGCGCCTTCACCGCGTCCTGGCGGTTGGTGGTCGCGTAACAGATGTCTTCCTTGTGCGGGGCGGCGATCTCAGGGAAACGCCGGCGGAGCGCCTCGACCATCGCGGCGGTGTCGTCGAGCGAAAGGGTGGTCTGGGTGACGAAGGCGAGGTTGCTGGGATCGCGCGGCGTGAAGGCCTCGGCCTCCTCGACGGTCTGGATCAGGGTCACGGCGCCCGCCGGGAGCTGCCCCAGCGTGCCGACCACCTCCGGATGGCCGCTGTGGCCGATCAGCACGATCTCGCGGCCGGCCGTGTAGTGGCGCTCGGCCTCGACGTGGACCTTCGAGACCAGTGGGCAGGTGGCGTCGAGGTAGATCATCTGCCGCTTCACCGCCTCGGCCGGGACCGACTTCGGCACGCCGTGGGCCGAGAACACCACCGGCCGGTCGTCCGGACACTCCTCCAGCTCCTCGACGAACACGGCGCCCTTGGCGCGCAGGCGGTCGACGACGTGGCGGTTGTGCACGATCTCGTGGCGCACGTAGACCGGCGCGCCGTATTTCTCGATCGCGCGTTCGACGATCTGGATGGCGCGGTCGACGCCGGCGCAGAAGCCGCGCGGGCTGGCGAGCAGGACTTTGAGGGTGCGGCGCGTCATGGCCCGTACCTAAGCGCTTTGGCGCCAGCCCGCCAGCGGCGAAGCGCGCGTTGCGACGCCGCGGATATCCCTTTATCAGACGCGATGCCTGCTGAGCGCCCTCGCCGGCAGAGCCTACCGGGACCCATTTCCCATGCGTCGCTTCGCACAATTCGCCTTCGTCGCCTCCGCGGCCATCGCCCTGACGGGCCCGCTCCCTGCCCATGCCCAGGGCGGCGGCGGTCAGCAACAGCAGCAGGACGAGGAAGACGCCAAGACCCGCAAGCGGAACGAGGAGTGGGGGACCGGAAACAGCAAGCTCAATCTGCCACAGCTGCGCAACGCAGGGCCCTGTCCCTACGTGAAGGTGCTCTACGACGCCGCGCGCTACGTCGAGATGCCCGCCGACCACGCGTCGGCCGCCGCGGTGGGCTTCACCGGCGAGATCCAGAACCTCTCCTCCGCCTGCGAGTACAAGAACGACCAGCCGATCAAGGTGCAGGCGCGGATGCTGTTCGAGTTCGGTCGCGGACCGACGGCCGAAGGCGCGCGCAAGACCTACCGCTACTGGGTCGCCGTCACCGACCGCGACCGCGCCGTGCTGCAGAAGGAATACTTCGACATCCCGGTCGACTTCCCGAACGGCGTCGACCGGGTCAACAAGGTCGAGGAGCTCGACGGGATCACGATACCCAGGGCCGATCTCAAGGTCAGCGGCTCGAACTTCGAGGTGCTGGTCGGCTTCGACGTGACGCCGCAGATGGCGGCGTTCAACCGCAATGGCGAGCGTTTCCGCGTCAACGCCGGCGAGACGACCCAGGCGAGCGCCGGGCGGTAGATGGGCGATCTCAGGACCGGGCTCGGTGAGGCGGTCGGGGCCGCCTTCGCCGGGGCGGGCCTTGCGCCGAGCTATGGGCGGGTGACGCCCTCCGACCGGCCGGACCTCGCCGATTTCCAGTGCAACGGCGCCTTGGCCGCGGCCAAGGCCGCCGCAAGGAAGCCACGCGAGATCGCCGAGGACGTCGCCGCGCGCCTCGCCGGCGATCCCCGCCTTGCGGAGGTCTCGCTCGCCGGACCGGGCTTCATCAACCTCAAGGTCAGCGACGCCGCGCTCTCGGCCCGCGCCAACGAGGTCGCGCACGACCCCCGCCGCGGCGGGAGCGCGGTCGAGCATCGTCGCCGCATCCTGGTCGACTATGGCGGGCCCAACGTCGCCAAGGAAATGCACGTGGGGCACCTGCGGGCCTCGATCATCGGCGAGGCGGTCAAGCGGATCTACCGCTTCCGCGGCGACGAAGTGGTCGGCGACGCTCATTTCGGCGACTGGGGCTTCCAGATGGGCCTGCTGATCAGCGCCGTGCTCGACGCCGATCCGGCTCTGGCCGATCTCGTCGCGAGCTACGAAACGGCGCCGGCCGAAGCGACCAAGGCGCCGGTGCTGGCGCGCATCGCCGAGACGGTGTCGCTGGAGGACCTCGACCGCATCTATCCCGACGCCTCGGCGCGCTCCAAGACCGACGCCGACTATCGCGACCGCGCGCGTCGTGCGACCGCCGAGCTGCAGGCGGGCCGCGCGGGCTACCGCCTGATCTGGTCGCACTTCGCGAGCGTGACCCACCTCGCGCTCGAGCGCGACTTCCATGCGCTCGGCATCGACTTCGACGTCTGGAAGGGCGAGAGCGACGTCAACGACCTGATCGAGCCGATGGTCGCCGAGCTGCGCCAGCGGGGGCTGCTGTTCCCCGACCAGGGCGCTGAGATCATCCGGGTCGCGCGCAACGACGACAAGCGAGAGCTGCCACCGCTGCTCGTGGTCTCGTCGGAAGGCTCGGCGATGTACGGCACCACCGACCTCGCCACCATTCTCGACCGTAGCCGCTACTTCGGACCGGACCACGCGCTCTACGTGGTCGACCAGCGCCAGGCGGACCACTTCGAGGTGGTGTTCCGCGCGGCCTACCTGGCCGGGTACGCCGCCGAGGGATCGCTCGAGCACGTCGGCTTCGGCACCATGAACGGGACCGACGGCAAACCGTTCAAGACCCGCGAAGGCGGGGTGCTGAAGCTGCGCGACCTGATCGAGATGACGACAGCCAAGGCGCGCGAGCGGTTGCACGAGGCCGGCCTCGGCGGCGAGCTTTCGCCGGAAGACTTCGAGGCGACGGCGCTGAAAGTGGCGGTCGCGGCGCTGAAGTTCGCCGACCTCTCCAATTTCCGCGGCACCTCTTACGTCTTCGATCTCGACCGCTTTTCGAGCTTCGAGGGCAAGACCGGGCCTTACCTGCTCTACCAGGCGGTGCGCGTGAAGTCGTTGCTGCGCCGCGCAGCGGACGAAGGGGTCGAGCCGGCCGCGATCGAGGTCGGAGAAGGCGCCGAACGCGACCTCGTGCTGGCGCTCGACGCGTTCGGCCATGCGGTCGCCGAGGCCTACGACAAGAAGGCCCCGCACTTCGTCGCCGAGCACGCCTACCGGCTCGCGGGCGCGTTCTCGAAGTTCTATGCCGCCTGCCCGATCCTTGCCGGCGCGCCAGCGCAGCGCGGATCGCGCCTGGCCCTCGCGACGGCGACGCTGCTGCAGCTCGATCTGGCGCTGGACCTGCTGGGAATCGCAACTCCCGACCGCATGTGAACGACTGCGCCTCGGCTCGTCCGGCCGCCCTGGTTCCGGGTGATGGATCCTCCGGTCGACGCGGCGATGGGCGCCGGCGCTTCGCCGCACCTGACCGCGCAGGCCGCGCTTGACTCCCCACGCGGCCTTGCCCAGTTTCGCCGCCGACCCTCGCGGGAGAGACCGAGTCTCGCACTCGGCGCCGAAGGCGCAACCGCCCCGGAAACGCTCAGGCAAAAGGACCGCGCGGGCTAATGAACGCTGGAAAGAGCCGCCGGCCGTAGGACCGGACGGTTCGCCGAAGGAGCAAGGGCGAGCGTCAGCTCACCCGAAATCTCTCAGGCCAAGGGACAGCGGGGGCGATCGAACGGCGGGCCGCCAGATGCGGCGCGTCCTTCGTCGTCAGCCGGAGTCCCGTTCCTTGTCAGACGCGCCGCTCAAGACCACGCCCCTCACCGAGGCTCACCGGGGCGCCGGCGCGCGCATGGTCCCGTTCGCGGGCTACGAGATGCCGGTGCAGTACGCCGAGGGGGTGCTGAAGGAACACCTCTGGACCCGCGCGCACTGCGGGCTGTTCGACGTCTCCCACATGGGGCCGGCGTTCCTGCGGCTGAACCGGCGCAGCGGCGATCGCAAAGCCGACCACGCGGCCGTCTGCGCCTTGCTCGAGCCGCTCGTCTGCGGCGACCTGCGGGGCCTGAAGCGCGGCCAGCAGCGCTACACACTGCTGCTGGGGGAGCGCGGCGGCATCGTCGATGATCTGATGGTCGGACGGCCCGCCGCGGACGGCCGCCAGGGCGAGCTGCAGATCGTGGTCAACGCCGGGACCAAGGAGGACGACTTCGCCCGCATCGCCTCGGCCGCCGGCGACGCCGCCGAACTGGTCCGCGCCGACGATCGCGGCCTCATCGCCGTCCAGGGGCCGGAGGCCGAAGCCGTGACGGCGCCGATCTTCCCGGAGGCGGCGACGCTATCGTTCATGACCCTCTGTTCGGCCGCGTTCGAAGGCGCGCCGGTCGAGATCTCGCGTTCGGGCTACACCGGCGAGGACGGCTTCGAGATCCTGGTCCCGGCGGCGAAAGCCCGCGCGCTCTGGGAGCGCCTGCTGGGTGATCCGCGCTGCAGACCGATCGGGCTCGGCGCCCGCGATTCGCTGCGGCTTGAGGCCGGCCTGCCGCTCTACGGCCACGACCTCGACGAGACGATCTCGCCGGTCGAGGCGAGCCTGGAATTCGCGCTCTCGAAGCGCCGTCGCGAGTCCGGGGACTTCCCTGGGGCCGCGCGGGCGCTGGGCGAGCTCGCCGGCCGGCTCGACCGGCGCCGAGTCGGGCTTCGCGTGCTCGAAGGCGCGCCGGCCCGCGAGGGCGCCGAGATCGTGGACCAGAGCGGCGCGATCGTCGGCGCCGTCACCAGCGGCGGCTTTTCGCCGACACTGAGCGCGCCGATCGCGATGGGCTACGTGCCCCCGGCCCTGGCCGAGCCGGGCGCCCGGCTCGGCGTCGTCGTCCGCGGCAAGCGCCAGGCGGCCGAGGTCGTCGCCATGCCGTTCGTGCCCCACCGATACCGCCGCAAGCCGGCCAAAGAGGAAAGCTGATGCGCTTCACCAAGGATCACGAGTGGGTCGACGCCATCGGCGACGTCGCCACGATGGGCATCACCGCTTACGCCGCCGAGCAGTTGGGCGACGTCGTGTTCGTCGAGCTGCCGGACGTCGGCAAGGAAGTGAAGGCCGGCGACGCGTTCGCCGTGGTCGAGAGCGTGAAAGCCGCCTCCGACGTCTACGCCCCGGTCTCCGGACAGGTCGTCGAGGTCAACGGCGCGCTGCCGGACTCGCCCGAGACCGTCAACGCGGTCCCCGAAGCGGGCGGCTGGTTTGCGAAAGTGAAGCTCGCCAACCCCGCCGAACTCGACGCCCTGATGGACCGCGCGGCCTACGAACAATTCCTGAGCACGCTCTAGCCGGGGCGTAAGGCCGCCAGGCTCATCGCCCGCATGGGACCTTCCTGATGCGCTATCTGCCCCTCACTCCCGAAGACCGCGCCGAGATGTTGACCATAATCGGCGCGCCGTCGATCGATGCGCTGTTCGCCGACGTTCCGCCCGAGGCCCACCTCGGCGGCCCGGTCGACTTGCCGCCGCACCAGGGCGAACTGGAGGTCGAACGTGCGCTCGGCCGGTTGGCGGCGCGCAACCGCCCGGCCGGCGCCGGGCCGTTCTTTTGCGGCGCGGGCGCCTATCGCCACCACGTCCCCGCGAGCGTCGACCACATTATCCAGCGCTCGGAGTTCCTGACCAGCTACACGCCCTATCAGCCCGAGATCGCCCAGGGCACGCTGCAGGCGCTGTTCGAGTTCCAGACCCAGGTCGCGGCGCTGACGGGTCTGCCGGTGGCCAACGCGTCGCTCTACGACGGCTCGACCGCCTGCGCCGAGGCCGTGATGATGGCCGCGCGGGTGACCAAGCGCTCGAAGGCCGTCCTCTCCGGCGGACTGCACCCGCACTACGCCGAGGCCGCCTGGACGCTCGCCCACACTGCCGGCGTGGCGACCCAGCGCCTGCCGGCGGCGATCGACGCCGAAGCCGCAGTTCTGGACGCGATCGACGCCGACACGGCCTGCGTCGTCGTGCAGACCCCGAACGTATTCGGGACGGTCACCGACGTCTCGCTGATCGCCGAGGCCGCCCATGCCGCCGGCGCGCTCGTGGTGGTGGTGACGACGGAGGCCGTCTCGTACGGCCTCTTGAAATCACCCGGCGAAATGGGCGCGGACATCGCGGTCGCCGAGGGCCAGTCGATCGGCAACCCACTCACGTTCGGCGGTCCCTACGTCGGTCTCTTCGCTTGCCGCGAGGCGCTGACGCGCCAGATGCCTGGGCGGCTCTGCGGCGAGACGGTCGACGCGGAGGGCAAGCGCGGGTTCGTGCTGACGCTCTCGACGCGCGAGCAGCACATCCGCCGCGAGAAGGCGACCTCGAACATCTGCACCAACTCGGGCCTCTGCGCGCTCGCCTTCACGGTCCACATGACGTTGCTGGGCGAGGCGGGTCTGACCCAGCTGGCCAAGCTCAGCCACGCCCGCGCCCGACTGCTCCGCGAGGCGCTGGCGGCGGTTCCCGGCGCCGAGGTGCTGACGTCGCGTTTCTTCAACGAGTTCGCCGTGCGGCTGCCGAAGCCCGCCGCGACGGTGGTCAACGCTCTGGCGGCAGACGGGATCATCGCCGGCGTGCCGGTCAGCCGGCTCGATCCCGCCGCCGGCATGGACGACCTGCTGATCGTCTGCGCCACCGAGACCACCAGCCACGCCGACATCGCCGAGTTCGCCGAGGCGCTGACCGAGGAGCTCGCACAATGACCATGCTCGCCGTCGGCCGGCCCACCCAACCCGAGATCGAAGCTGGCGCCGCCCCGGACGTCGAAGGCCACGGCCTCGTCCAGGACGAGCTGCTGATCTTCGAGCTCGGCGGCTGGGCGAAGACCGGCGTCGACCTGCCCGAACCCGAGCGCGACGCCTCGGACCTGGCTGGCCTGACCCGCGAGGCGCCGATCGGCCTGCCGGGGCTCTCCGAGCCGGAGACGCTGCGGCACTACGTGCGGCTCAGCCAGAAGAACCACGCGATCGATCTGGCGATGTATCCGCTGGGCTCCTGCACGATGAAGCACAACCCACGCCTGAACGAGAAGATGGCGCGCCTGCCGGGGTTCGCCGACCTCCACCCGCTGCAGCCGGTGTCGACCGTGCAGGGCGCGCTGGCGCTGATGGACGAACTGGCGCACTGGCTGAAGACGCTGAGCGGCATGCCGGCGGTGGCGCTCTCGCCGAAGGCCGGGGCGCATGGCGAGCTCTGCGGGCTGCTGACGATCCGCGCGGCGCTCGAGGCCCGCGGCGACGCCCGCCGCACGGTGCTGGTCCCGGTCTCTGCGCACGGCACCAATCCGGCCACCGCGGCGATCGCCGGCTACCAGGTGGTCGAGATCGCCCAGACCGACGACGGGCGGGTCGACATCGCCGACCTCGCGGCCAAGCTCGGACCCGGCGTCGCGGCGGTGATGGTGACCAACCCCAACACCTGCGGCCTGTTCGAGCGCGAGGTGCTGGAGATCAGCCGGCTGACGCACGCGGCAGGGGCGTTCTTCTACTGCGACGGCGCCAATTTCAACGCCATCGTGGGGCGCGTGCGGCCCGGCGACCTCGGCGTCGACGCCATGCACATCAACCTGCACAAGACGTTCTCGACCCCGCACGGCGGCGGCGGGCCCGGCGCGGGTCCGGTGGTGCTCAGCGCGGCGCTGGCGCCGTTCGCCCCTGCGCCCTGGGTGGTCAGCGACGGCGCGGGCTTCCACCTCGTCGAGCGCAACGAGGGCGAGGCTGCGGCCGCGTTCGGCCGCATGTGCGCCTTCCACGGCCAGATGGGCATGTACGTGCGGGCGCTGACCTACATGATGAGCCACGGCTCGGACGGCCTCAGACAAGTCGCCGAGGACGCGGTGCTGAACGCCAACTACGTCAAGGCGCGGCTCTCCGGCGAACTGACCCCGGCCTTCCCGGACGGGCCCTGCATGCACGAGGCGCTGTTCGACGACGCCTGGCTCGAAGGCACGGGCGTGACCACCCTCGACGTCGCCAAGGCGCTGATCGACGAGGGCTTCCACCCGATGACCATGTATTTTCCCCTGGTCGTCCACGGCGCGATGCTGATCGAGCCCACCGAGACCGAGCCGAAGCGCGAGATCGACCGCTTCTGCGACGCGGTGCTGCGCCTGGCCGCCGCGGCCAAAGCGGGCGACGTCGCCCGCTTCAAGGGCGCGCCCTACAAAGCCCCGCTCCGCCGGCTCGACGAGACCGCCGCCGCCCGCAAGCCGCGCCTGCGCTGGACGCCAGGCTAGCGGCGCCGGCGCCACAGCTGGACCATTTCACTCCGTCGCCTCTCGTTGCAGACGGAATCTTGTCCATATCGAGCGTAGCTGAGCGTCGGTCCTCCCCGCCCGCGCCTGTTCCTCGATTGGTGGTCATGTCCGTCGCGAGCCTTCGCCCGTCGCATCCCCTGCGCGCCGCCGTCAGCCATCCGCTGGTGCGGCGGCTCGGCCGCGCGCTCGCCGTCGGCGTCGGCGGCGTACTGGTGGTGGTGGGGGCGATCGGCGCGGTGCTGCCGGGCCACCTCGGCGCGCCGGTGCTGGCCGTGGGCCTGGTGATCTCGCTGCGTTCGTCGTTCCGCGCGCGGCGCCAGTTCGTGGGCTTGCAGCGCCGCCACCCGAAGATCCTGTTCCCGGTGCGCCGGCTGCTGCGCCGCGAGCCGGAAGTGGCGCCGGTCGCATGGCAGGCGCTGCTTCGTATGGAGCGCCGGGTGCTGCCGCGCAGGTGGCGGGTTGCGGTGAAGCTGCGGCGACGCTTCTGGCGCTAACGCTGCTGTGCGTCCTTCGAGACGCCCGCTAGCGCGGGCCTTCAGGATGACGAATAGGGGTGCGCCTCAACGATCCCCGTCATGGTGAGGAGCGCTCGCCAGAGCGCGTCTCGAACCGCGCAGAGCCCTACTGCAGCTTGGTCGCCAGTTGCGCCACCGCCGGGTCGATCAGCGGGTCGGACTTGGCGGCGGCGAGGCGGGCGGCCAGCACGCGCTCGGCGGCCTGGGCGGCGAGGTCGACCGCGGCCGCCTTCACCTCGGCCGCGGCCTGCGCCTCCGCCAGCGCGATCCTGCGCTCGGCCATCTCGCCGCGGCGCTTGATCTGATCTTCGAGCTTGACCTTGGACTCCTCGCCGAGGCGCGCGGCCTCCTCCTTGGCCATCGCGACGATCGACTCGGCCTGATGCTCGGCCGCCTCCCGCTGGGTGTTGATCTCGGCCAGCAGCTTCTGCGCTTCCTCGCGTAGCTTGGTGGCCTCGTCGAGCTGGGCCTGGATCTTGGCGCCGCGCGAGTCGAGCGCGGCCAGCGCCATCCCAGGCACCTTCAGATAGATCAGCAGCCCCAGGAAGATCAGGAGGCCGATGATCTCCCAGGCGTGGGCGTCGGCGAGGAACTCCATCGCGCTCTCCTTCAGCCCGCCGCCGCCAGCGCGCGCTCGACCTCGGCCGGATCGGCGCCCTGGCCGGTCAGGCGCGTCACGATCGCGTCGGCCGCGTCGGCGGCGATGCCGCGAACCTGGCCCATGGCTTCGTCGCGCGCGGCGTTGATGCGGCCCTCGGCGTCGGCGAGCACCTGGGCGAGACGGGCTTCCTCCTCGCCCTGGCGCCTGGCGGCCTCGGCCGCGACGGCGGCCTTGGCGTCGGCCGCGAGCCTCTGAGCCCGGGCCCTCGCCTGCGCCAGCTCCTCCGCAGCGGCCTTGGACTGCGCCTCGGCCTCATCGCGCAGCCGCCGCGCCTCCCCGATGTCGCCGCCGATCTTGTCCTCGCGCGCGGCGATCGTGCCGCCCACCTTCGGAACGAACACGAAGGCGAACAGCGCGTAGAGCGCGATGAAGATCGCCAGCATCCAGACCATCTGGCCCGGCCACTGCGAGAGGTCGAACTGCGGCAGCCCGCCCGAGGCGTGCTCCGCCGTTTGCGAAGGATCGGCCATCGGCCCGAAGCCCTCTCTCTGTCAGCGCTAGGCGGCGTAGAGGATGATGAAGGCCATGACGAGGGCGAAGATGCCCATGGCCTCAGTCACCGCGAAGCCCAGGAACAGCATCCCGCGCTCGCTGGCGGCGGCAGACGGATTGCGCATCGCCGCCTGCAGGTAGTTGCCGAACAGAATGCCGAGGCCGGCGCCGGCGCCGATCAGCCCGGTCATCGCAAGACCCGCGCCGATGAGCTTGGCGGCGTGAACTTGATCCATGTCGAGAAGGTCCTTTTAGGTCAGTTGCTTAGTGGCCGTGATCGAGGTTCACGACGTCCGAGAGGTAGGTGCAGGTCAGCGCCGCGAACACGAAGGCCTGCAGGAAGGCGACGATCAGCTCGAGCGCGCTGAGCGCGACGACCATGAACAGGGAGAGCCCAGAGCCGACGAAGCCGAGCGAGGCGATCCCGCCGTGCAGCGCGAAGGCGCCCATCGCCACGACGAAGCTGGCGAACATGTACATCACGACGTGGCCGCCGATCATGTTGCCGAAGAGACGCATCGACAGCGTCACCGGCCGCACCATGAACGAGACGACCTCGATCGGCACGACCATGAGCAGCATCACCCAATGCACGCCGCTCGGCACGAACAGCTTGAAGAAGCCGAGCCCGTTCCTGAGGAACCCGACCACGATGACGATCCCGAACGTCAGCACGGCGAGCGAGATCGTCACAGCGAGCTGCGAAGTGACGGTGAACTGGCCGGGGATCAGGCCCCAGATGTTCATGAACGCGATGATCGAGAAGAGCGCGAAGACGTAAGGCAGGAACGGCCGGCCACGGTCGCCGATCATCGGTCCCGTCAGCCCCTTGTCTGCGAGGTCGTAGAGTGTCTCGGCGAACGACTGCAGGCGTCCCGGCACGACCTTGCCGCGCGCCGCGACCAGGAAGAAGATCGAGATCGCCGCCGCTGCGAACAGCATGGTCGCGACCGAGTTGGTGACAGAGAAGTCGAAGGCGATCCCGCCGATCGTCACCGGTGGGATGTCGACCAGCTTCTTGATCAGAAACTGCTCCATCGGCTGGATGTCGGCGATCAAGACCTCAGCTCTCCTTCTTGGCCGCGGCGCGCTTGCTCATCGCGTCGGCTGACTTCACCGCCGCGTAGGCCGACGCCGCCGTTCCGAGCAGCAGGCCGATCACCATGCCGAACGGCGTGGTGTGCGCGAAATGATCCACCAGCCATCCGAGCCCGAGCCCCCCGAGAACCCCACCGATCACTTCGCCTAGCAGACGATAGCCCTCGCCCATCGAGCGTTCCGCCGAGTCGGCGGCGTCGGCCTTCGGGGCGCGCTGGCCATCGAACGTGTCGAGCCGGTCTTGGAGGCGCTTCAGCGCCTCCTGGCTCTCGTCGTCCGGCTGCGACATGAACGGATGCGGCCTTCGCCAATGTCGGCTGAGCCCCCAGCGTCCATGCCGGCGGCCCGGCCAGGTCGGCGCGGAACCTATAGACGCGGGCTTGGGGCGTCAAGGTTCCGTGAACGCCTCGTAATTGTTTGTAATTGTTGATAAAATTCGTCCGGTAATGCTACGCTGACAAGGCGTCGCACCTCGCGCCGGCGAGAGCGCCTAGACTGGCGTGTCGCCCGCCAGCGTGATGCGGTGCATCACACGGCGATGGCCGTGGTAGTCGTTGAACGGGTAGTGCAGGACCGAGCGGTTGTCCCAGAGCGCCAGCGTTCCGGGACGCCAGCGCACCCGGCAGACGAACTCGGGCCTCACCTGGCGCCGAAAGAGGTCGCCAAGCAACGGCGCGCTCTCCGCCTCGGTCAGCCCTTCGAACCGCACCGTGTGCGCCGGGTTGACGAAAAGGGCGAGCCGCCCGGTCTCGGGATGGCGGCGAACGACCGGGTGCGCCGCCTCGAAAGTCGGGCTCTCCTCGGAGCGCGCATGGTCGCGCAGGCGATCCTCGCGGGTTCGACTGACTTCGGCCTTCGCGGAGCTGTTCACCGCGCGCAGATATCGCAGCCGCCGCTTGAGTTCGCTCGGGAGCGCCTCGTAAGCCGCGACCTGGCCGGCGAAGAGCGTGTCGCCGCCCGCATGCGGCGTCTCCCGCGCGAGCAGCAGCGTCGCCATCGGCGGCCGCTGCAGGTAGGTCGTATCCGAGTGCCAGACGCCGCCGAAGTTGACCGTCTCGTGCTCGAGCTTGACGACCTCGGTGATCTCCGGATGACCGGGCAGCCCGCGCAGGAACGGATATTCGCTCACCTCGCCGAACGCCCGGGCCACGGCGAGGAAGGCGTCGGATGTCAGGTGCTGATCGTGGAAGACGAGCACCCCCGCATCCAGCCAGATCTGGCGCAGGCGCTGGACCAACCCAGCGTCCGGCGGCTTGCTGAGATCGACGCCGGCGACCTCGACGCCGACGGCGTCTGAGAGCGGTGAGACCTCAAGCGGAACCTGGGTCATTTGACGCTCACCGCCCGCTCCGCACGCTCGTCGCCCGAGCGGCGAGGTTATCTCGCCATCCGGCGCTCGCCAACGCAGCGCCGCCGCCGACGCGATCCGCCGCCTGGGCTCACAGGAGCGCGCGCAGCGTGTTAGCCTGGGCCCATGACGCGGAGACCATCCCTGAGCCACGCGCCTGCACACGCCCCGACCCCGCGCCGACACCCGCTGAATCAGACGTTCGAATGGCGCGAGCGCCCGGCCACGCAACTGCGGCGGCTCTCGGAAGCCGAGCGGCGCCAGTACGACGACCTCGGCTTCGTGAAGCTCGAGGGCCTGTTCAGCGCCGGCGCCATCGCCGCGGTGACCGCAGCCATCGATCCGTTCGAGGCGGAGGCGGAGGCCTGGCTCCGCGCCAAGGGCGGCCGGGTGGGCATCGCCACGGCCGACGTCATCACCGTCACGATCCACATCGCCTCGCGCTCGCAAGCGGCGCGGGACTTCGCCTCGCAGCCGGCGATCAAGGATGTCTGCCACGACCTCCTGGGCGACGACGTGCGTCTCTACTGGGACCAGAGCGTCTACAAGAAGACCGCCAAGGCGCAGGAGGTGCTCTGGCACCAGGACACCGGCTACGCCTTCACCGAGCCGCAAGCCTACCTGACCCTCTGGGTCCCGCTGGTGGACGTGGACGAAGAGAACGGCTGCCCGTGGATCGCACCGGGTCTGCACCGCCTCGGAACCCTCGAGCACTGGCGCACCGACATTGGCTACGCGTGCCTGGAGGACTTCGCCGGCGCCTTGCCGGTCCCCGCCAAGGCCGGCGACGCGGTCGTGTTCTCGAGCCTCACGCCCCACCGCACCGGCCCGAACCTGAAGCTCGGCACGGTGCGCAAGGCCTACGTGCTGCAATACTGCCTCGACGGAACCGTCACCGTCGCGCCGGACGGCGCACGCACCCCGCAGAACGACCCAGTCAAGCAGTTCAGGGTGCTGGAGAACGGACGCTGAGGCGGCGCCGGCGCGGTCAGGCCAGCACTTCGCCGATCACCTGGGCCAGCACGTCGACCATCTGGTCGATCTCCGCCTCGGTCGAGACGAGCGGCGGCCCCAGGCAGATGATGTCGCGGGCGACGCCGGTGCCGCCGGGATAGAAGAAGACGTCGTGCTGCAGACCGCGGCCGACGATCCGGTTGGTGATCCGCTCGGAGGGGTCGAACGGCGCCAGGGTGTCGCGGTCGCGCACGATCTCCACCGCCTGCAGCAGGCCCCGGCCGCGGACCTCGGCCACGTTCGGATGCTGGTCGAGCTTGGCGTGGAGCCGCGCGGACAGGCGCTCGCCCAACGTCGCCGCCCGCGCCACCAGGCCCTCGCGCGTCAGGATCTCCAGCACCTTGTCGGCGGCGGCGCACGCGGACGGGAGCGCTGCGAACGTGTGGAACATCACGTCGAAGCCGGACTCGGCGATCGGCGCAGCGACCTCGCGCGTGGCGTAAACGCCGCAGATGGCGGCGTAGCCGCCGGCGAGGCCCTTGCCGGACACCAGCACATCGGGCCGCACGCCCCAGTGCTCGACCCCGAAGCGTGCGCCCGTGCGGCCGAACCCCGTCATCACCTCGTCGATGATCAAGAGGATGCCGAACTCGTCGCAGAGCGCCCTGAGGCCTGGCAGGTAGCTGTCTGGCGGCACGATCGCGCCGCCGCTCGAGCCGGTGATCGGCTCGGCGACGAACGCCGCGACCGTCGACGGGTCCTCGGCCTCGATCGCCGCCCGCGTGGCCTGAACGTAGTACGCGCCTGCGTCTGGGTGGTGTCGTCCGAGCGGGCAACGGAGCGGCGACGGCGTCGGGGCGGACGGAAAGGTCTGCAGGAAGCCCTCGAGCCCGCGCTTGCGCGAACGGTGGCCGGAGAGGCCGGCCATGGCGATGGTCGTGCCGTGATAGGAGAGCTCGCGCGAAATCACCTTGAGCCGGCGGGTCTCGCCACGCGCCGCGAAGTGCTGCAGGGCGATCTTGACGGCCGCCTCGACGCCCTCCGAGCCCCCGCTCGTCAGGTGGACGTGGTGAAGCCCGCGCGGCAACCAGTCGCGGCGCAGGCGCACGACCAGCGCCTCGCGCTCGGGCGTGCGCCAGGTCGGCACCACGAACGATGAGGCCGCGCCCGACCGCGCCACCGCCTCCATCACCTCCATGCGGCCGTGGCCGACGTTGGTGACGATCGCGCCGCCGGCGGCGTCGAGGATGCGCCGGCCGTCGTCGGCGACGAGCCAGGCGCCCTCCCCGCGCACGATCCTGGGCGAGCGCGACGGCAGGAACGGCCAGTCGCTCAGGTCAGCATCGTCCTTCGATTTCAGCACCGACACGCTCCTTGCACCACCCGACCCCGACCATCGCCGCAGGCCATCGTCGGTGCAAGCGCTCCGGCCGGGCCCCTCCCTGACGCGACGTGATCGTTGTGCAGTCCGGGCCCCCGTGGCCAGGATGCGTTCGGAGGAACGTCCGGAGATCCTGGCATGACGATGACCGAAACCGCCCCGCCGGCCGCCGATCTCGACCCCTGGTCGCAGCCGATCGAGACGCTCGACCCCAGCGAGGGCACGCTCTATCGCCGCGGCCTTCTGCACGAGTACATGCGCCGCCTGCGCCGCGAGGACCCTGTGCACTGGTCTCCGACCGGCCCGACCGGGCCGTATTGGTCGGTGACGCGGTTCGACGACATCGTCGCCATCGAGACCAACCACCAGGTCTTCTCGTCCGACCGCGACATCACCGTCGGCGACGCGCCGCCGGACTTTGCGCCGCGCAACTTCATCGCCGCCGACCCGCCGACGCACGACGTGCAGCGCAAGTCGGTCACGCCGGCGGTGGCGCCGCAGCGGCTCGCCGATCTGGAGGCGCTGATCCGCGAGCGAACGGCCAACGTGCTCGACAGCCTGCCTCGCGGCGAGACGTTCGACTGGGTCGACCGGGTCTCGATCGAGCTGACGACCCAGTTCCTGGCGACGCTGTTCGACTTTCCGTGGGAGGATCGTCGGCTGCTGCCTTACTGGTCCGACGTCACGACCGCGGCCGAGACCGTCGGCAACACCACGTTCCCGGCCGAGGAGCGCGAGCGGATCCTGATGGAGTGCCTGGCGTACTTCATGCGCCTCTGGCAGGAGCGCGCCGCGCAGCCGCCGAAGTTCGACTTCCTATCGCTGCTCGCCCACAGTCCCGACACCCGGGACATGATCAACGACCCGATGGAGTTCCTCGGCAACCTGATGCTGCTGATTGTCGGGGGCAACGACACCACCCGCAACTCGATGAGCGGCGGCGTCATCTTCATGCACGAAAACCCCGGCGAGTTCGCCAAGCTCAAGACGAACCCCGAACTGGTGACGAGCGCCGTGCCGGAGATCATCCGCTACCAGTCGCCGGTCGCCCACATGCGACGCACGGCGCTGACCGACTTCGAGTTCCAGGGTCGCCACATCCGCAAGGGCGATCGCGTGGTCATGTGGTACGTCTCGGGCAACCGCGACGAGAGCGTCATCGAGCGCCCGGACGAGTTCATCATCGACCGGCCGCGCCCCCGCCACCACGTGGCGTTCGGTTTCGGCATCCACCGCTGCATGGGCAACCGCGCCGCCGAGCTGCAGCTGAAGATCCTGTGGGAGGAGATCCTGAAGCGCTTCCCGAACGGGATCGAGGTGGTCGGCGAGCCGGAACGCGGCGTCTCCAACTTCATCCTCGGCATCACCAAGCTGCCGGTGCGGATCGCCGCCTGAGCGGAGGCGGCTGCGGCCTCCGCGTCAGTGCGCCTCGTCCCAGTTGGCGGCGTAGCGCGCGTCGACCACGAGCGGCACCGAAAGCTGGGCCACCGGCAGCGGCGCGCTCTCCATCACCCGTCGCGCGACCGTACAGACGGCGTCGGCCTCCTCGGCCGGCGCCTCGAACACCAGCTCGTCGTGCACCTGCAGCAGCATCTTGGCCTTCAGCCCCTCGGCCTGGAGCGCCGCCGGCATGCGGATCATCGCCCGACGGATCACGTCGGCGGCCGCGCCCTGGATCGGCGCGTTGATCGCCGCGCGCTCGGCGAACTGCCGGTCGTGGATCGACTTCGACGTCGCCGCCGGAATGTGGATCTTCCGCCCGAACAGGCTGGTCACGTAGCCTTGCGTGCGCACGGTGTGGCGCATGCGGTCCATGTAGGCGCGGATGCCGGGGAAGCGCTCGAAGTAGGTCTTGATGTAGGCCCCCGCCTCGTCCTGCGGGATGCCGAGCTGATTGGCGAGCCCGAACGCCGAGATGCCGTAGATGATGCCGAAGTTGATCGCCTTGGCCCGGCGGCGCGTCTCCGCCGGCATGCCCTCCACCGGAACCCCGAACATCTCCGAGGCGGTCGAGGCGTGGATGTCGAGCCCATCGAGGAACGCACGCTTCAGCTGTGGGATGTCGCCGATGTGAGCCACGAGCCGCAGCTCGATCTGGCTGTAGTCGGCGCTGATCAGTACGTTGCCGGGCTCGGCGACAAAGGCGCGGCGGATCTTGCGGCCCTCCTCGGTGCGCACCGGGATGTTCTGCAGGTTCGGATCGTTGGACGAGAGCCGGCCGGTCGTGGTCGAGGCGAGCGCGAACGAGGTGTGCACGCGGCCGGTCTGTGGCGCGACGGCGCCCGCCAGCGCGTCGGTGTAGGTGCCCTTGAGCTTGGAGAGCTGGCGCCAGTCGAGGATCACGCGCGGCAACGCCTGGCCCTGCGCCGCCAGCGTATCGAGCACGCTGGCGTCGGTCGACCAGACGCCGGTGGCGGTCTTCTTGCCTCCGGGCAGGCCCATCTCGCCGAACAGGACGTCGCCGAGCTGCTTGGGGCTGCCGAGGTTGAACGGACGGCCGACCAGCGCGGTCGCTTCCGCCTCGAGTTCGGCCATCCGCACCGAGAAATCGTTGGAGAGCTTGCGCAGCTCGTCCGGATCGATCCGGACACCGGCGCGCTCCATCTCGGCCAGCACCGCCGGCAGCGGCCGCTCTAGCGTTTCGTAGACCGTCAGCAGGCCCTCGCGGGCGAGCCGCGGCCGCAGCAGGCGGTAGAGCCGGATGGTGATGTCGGCGTCCTCGGCCGCGTAGGCGGTCGCCTCGGCCGGACTGACATGGCGGAAGCTCTTCTGCGCCTTGCCGGTCCCGGTCACCTGCTTCAGCGAGATCGGCTGGTGCTCGAGCCAGAGCTTGGCCAGCTCCTCCATGCCGTGGTTATGCGCGCCGCCTTCGAGCACGTACGAGATCAGCATCGTGTCTTCGATCGGCGTGACGACGATATCGTGCCGGGCCAGCACGCCGATCTCGTACTTGGCGTTGTGGGCGATCTTCAGCACGCCGGGATCTTCCAGCAGCGGTTTCAGCACGCTCAGCGCGTCAGCGAGCGGGATCTGGTCGAACTCCACCGCCGTTTCGAGCGCCAGCCCATCGCCCGGCGAGTGGCCGAGCGGCACGTAGGCCGCCTCGCCCGGCGCCAGCGCCAGCGAGAGGCCGCAGAGGTCGGCCGTCGCGGACGAGAAGCTGTCGGTCTCGACGTCTAACGCCACCAGGCCCGCCTCGCGCGCCTTGGCGACCCAGGCTTCGAGCGTCGCGAGGTCGCGGACGCAGGCGTAAGCGGTCGTGTCGATCGGCTTGGGCGCCTCGGGTTCGGCCGCCGCGGCCGGCTTCGGCGGCGGCGCGATCGCGGTGACGCCGCGGGCCTCGGTGACCCGCCGCGCGAGGTTGCGGAACTCCATCCGCTCGAGGAACGCCGCCAACGTCGCCGGCTCCGGGTCGGCCACCGCCAGGTCTTCGAGCGGCTCGGGCAGCGGCGTCTCGCAGTCGAGCTGCACCAACTGGCGCGAGAGCCGGATCTGGTCGGCGAATTCGATCAGGGTCTGGCGGCGCTTCTCCTGCTTGATCTCGCCGGCGCGGGCGAGAAGGCTGTCGAGGTCGCCGTACTCGTTGATCAGCGCCGATGCGGTCTTGACGCCGATGCCCGGCGCGCCCGGCACGTTGTCGACCGAGTCCCCGCAAAGGGCTTGCACGTCGACCACCTTCTCCGGCCCTACGCCGAACTTCTCGATCACCTCGGCCCGACCGATGCGGACGTTCTTCATCGTGTCCAGCATCGAGACCTGATCGCCGACCAGCTGCATCAGGTCCTTGTCGGACGAGACGATCACCACCTCGCCGCCGAGGTCGCGCACCTTGCAGGCATAGGCCGCGATGATGTCGTCGGCCTCGTAGCCGGCCAGCTCCAGGCATGGCACGCCGAACGCTCGTGTCGCCTCGCGCACCAGCGGGAACTGCGGCACGAGATCCTCCGGCGGCGGCGGGCGATGCGCCTTGTAGTCGGCGTAGAGCTGGTTGCGGAACGTGACCTCCGACTTGTCGAACACGACGGCCAGGTGCGTCGGCGCGTCCGGCGAAGCCTTCATGTCGACCATCAGCTTCCAGAGCATGTTGCAGAAGCCGGAGATGGCGCCGACCGGCAGGCCGTCGCTCTTGCGGGTGAGCGGCGGGAGCGCGTGGAAGGCGCGGAAGATGAACCCTGAGCCGTCGACGATGTAGAGCCGAAGCGGCGGCCCGTCCTGGGTCGCGGCGCGCGGAATCTGGTCGAGCGTGGCGGGGGCGGCGAGCGTCTCGGTCATCCCGGCAAGATAGGCCCGCCAGATCGCCCGGTCACGTGGCCGCGCGCTCGCTGCTGACTGAGTTGGCCGTCTCCCTGCGTGCTTCGATACGCGCCCTCGTGGGGCGCTCCACAGCATGACGTGGATGTGTGCGACCCAACCAAGCTCGTCATCATGAATGAGGAGCCGGCGCAGCCGGCGTCTCGAAGGACGCACGGGAGGTATGGCGCTCAGTAGACCCGCGGCTTCGGGGCGATCGAAGCGACCTCGTTGCTGAGCGGAGAAAGCTGGACCGGGCGATCGCCGATCCGCGGCGCCGCGCCCTCGCCCAGCCAGACCAGCGTGTGCTTGAGCCAGTTCGCATCGTCGCGGTCGGGGAAGTCCTCCCTGGCGTGGGCGCCGCGGCTCTCGGTGCGGGCGAGCGCGCCGGCGAGCGTGGCGAGCGATTGCAGGATCAAGTTCTCGAGCTCGAGCGCCTCGGATAGGTCGGTGTTCCAGGCGAGGCCGTGGTCGGCGATCGCGAGGTCCGCGAGCGCGCCGCGGATCGCCTGCAGCCGATCCAGACCCCGCGCGAGCTGCTCGCCCGTGCGGAACACGCCGGCGTCGGCCTGCATGGTCGCCTGCATCCGGGCGCGCAGCTCGGCCGCAGCGGTCCCGCCGCAGGCGCGGCGGCGGCGCTCGAACCGGTCGACGTGCGGCTCGGTCCAGGACGGACTGGGATCGGGCTGGCGCTCGCCCGCCCGGACGAACGACGCCGCCCGATCGGCCGCCGCCTTGCCGAACACCATCAGGTCGACCAGCGAGTTGGAGCCGAGCCGGTTCGCGCCGTGCACCGAGACGCAGGCCGCCTCGCCGACGGCGAAAAGACCGGGCACTGCGCGGTCGGCGTCGCCCGCGCGGGTCAGCGCCTGGCCGTGGAGGTCGGTCGGGATTCCGCCCATGGTGTAGTGGACGGTCGGCGTGATCGGGATCGGCTCGCGGCGCACGTCGACCCCGGCGAAGATGCGCGAGGTCTCGGTGATGCCGGGGAGCCGTTCCTCGAGCAGCCGCGGGTCGAGGTGCTCGAGATGGAGCTCGATGTGGTCGCCGGCCGGGCCGCAGCCGCGCCCCTGACGCATCTCGATCGTCATCGCGCGGCTGACGACGTCGCGACTGGCGAGGTCCTTTGCGGTCGGCGCGTAACGTTCCATGAAGCGCTCGCCGGCCGAATTGGTCAGGAACGCGCCTTCGCCGCGCGCCCCTTCGGTGACGAGGCAGCCTGAGCCCTTCATCCCAGTAGGGTGGAACTGGACGAACTCCATGT
>DATKMZ010000090.1:0-18456 GCA_035541575.1 Caulobacteraceae bacterium
GTCGCACCATCTCGGCTCGACTGGACGGCGTCGTGCGCGCATTCCTATGCAGGTTCATCCGGTCCCCCGAGACTCAGCTGATGTGTCGCAACAACAGCCTTCCCGGTCGGGGCCGGATGGACAACCTATTGGGACCTCACATCTAGAGCCTGATGGGTTCGAATCGAACCCTGAATCAGGCTCTACACTCTTGATTCCAGAGCACGATTCAGCGGTCTGGTTCCACCAGACCCCCACCGTGCTCTAGCCCCAACGCGCGAGGCGGCGAAAAGGCGAACCGGTGCGAGGCGGCCAAGGCCAAGCTATGATCGCCGCGATGAAGCTGCTCGCCCTTGCCCTCGTCCCGCTGCTGGCCGCCTCCGCCGCCAACGCCGCGCCGCGTCATGGCGGGACGACCCACGGCATTGCGAACGCCGCCCTGATCGCGGCGGCAAAGTCCGCGCCGCTGAAGCTGATCGACGCGCTCGAGACCTTCTGCGACGGCGACACGCCGATCGCCGAATGGCTTCAGGAACTTACTGGCCCGCTGGCGCTCAAGACCGTCTGGACCGCTGGCAAGTGCAAGCTCGTCAACGACCTCAACCCGCTCGACGCCGGCGGCCGCTTCTGCGTTCAGGCGACGCTGACGCTCAGGCATCCCAAGAACCGGCGCGACACGCCCGAGATCGAGATCTACCTCGACGATCCCAAGCACGGCCGCCCCGGCCCGGTCTACGCCTTCCGCGCCTGGTTCGACTCGGCCGACGGCCCCGACTACATCCGCTTCCGCAAGGACTTCGAGTCTGAGTGGCGCGACCGCTTCAAGGACGCGCCCGCCCCGAAGTGCACGGACGACTGACCTCTACTTGATGACCTGGTGGCGCGGATAACACTTCCAGCCGTCGTACTTCAGGCACTTGCCGGTGATCTTCAGGGCTTCGCCCTTGTGACCGGCGTAACGCTCGCAGACGTGCACCCGCACGTCGCCCTTGGGGCACGCCACCGCCGAGGTGGGCGCCGCAACTGTCATCACGATCGCCGACGCCAACACCGCAAGCGATACGTTCATGATCGAACTGAGTTTCATCGCCTCCTCACGGATTGCTGAGTGTGCGCCCCATCTAGCGACCCCTTTCGCAGGCCTGGCAAGCAGCGTTGCCGTAGGACTCGTCTCAGCCGAGCTTGAATCGCCCGCTCGCCAGGCCCTCGCGGATGCCGGCGGCGACGTCGGATGCTGCGGTCTCGTCGTTGCGGACGATGTGCCGCTCGGGGACGTCGAACAGGTCGTAGAGGTCGCGATAGGGGCCGTAGTCGGCGATCGTCCCTTCGCCCCGGTTCGCCGCGCGCTCGGCGCAGACCTCGACACTCGGACGCAGGACGACGAAGTGCACCGGCGTCTCCGCGACGCGAGCCGCCGCGCGCTCCAGGAAATAGGGCGGGATGGAGAAGTCGAGGATCGCCTCGTAGCCGTCGGCGGCGATTGCGGCCGACGCGCGAAACATCGCCCGCATGATGGTCTGGAAGTTCGCCGGGCGTCCCGGCTTCGGCTTCGCCAGAAAGCCCCAGAAGTCGTCGCCTTCGATCAGGGCGGCGGGCGGCGCCGCCGACCGGATCAAGGCCTTGGCCACCGTGCTCTTGCCCGCGCCCACGGGGCCGGAAATGACGATGATCGACCCCATGCCGCCGGGCTCCGCCTCGCGTCAGGCTTCCGGCGCAAGATGATGCAGGCGTCCCGCGCCGTCGACCCAGACGAGATCGCCCTGTGGGGTGAAGCAGGCCGCTGGTACGACCGCCTCGGCGATCGCGGCCGGCGTGCAGTCGCGACCGGCCCAGAGGTCGTATATCCGTGTGACGCCGTTCTCGCTGAACGAGAGGAGCCGGCGACCGTCCGGCGCCAGCGTCATCGCGCGGACCCCGCTCTCGTGCGCCGCGTGCAGCAGGCTCGATCGTCCGGTCGCCAGGTCGACGCGCCGGACTTCGCCGGCGGCGGTCGCGACCGCGGCGCTTGTCGGATCGAGCGAGGCGACGGCCATGAGGCCACACGTGCCGATCAGGCGACCGAAGTCGAGCGCCAGCCGCTCGCGCTGCGCCCCGTCGGCGGTGAAGCGCCAGCTGTGAAGGGTCGGACCCTCGCCGACGGCGAGGGCGAAGCTGGCGTCAGGCGCCAGCGCGCCCCAGACGTGGAAGCCGACCCCGAGACCCTCGCCGCCCCAGACTCGCTCGCCGCTGGCCGTGTCCCAGAGCGACAGCGCATCGCTGCCGACCGCCAGCAGTCGCGACCCATCGGACGAGGCGGAGACTGAGAAGACCAAGCCTCCGTGGTCCATGCTGCGCGCCAGCTCGCCGTCCGCGGCGTTGAGCAGATGGATCATCCCATCGAAACCGACGGTGGCGAACCGCGACGGCGCGACGACGCACGAGGCGAAGGCGATGCCTTGATGCCGCGCCCTCAGCGCACGCCGGGCCCCACTCAGGTCGAGGTCGATCTGGCCGCTATTGCGCGTCATGACCGCGTCGATCTGGTCGGCGCGCTCGCCTGAACGTCTCACGGCGGCGACCGATGCATAGAGCGGGGCTCCAAGCGAGAGCCGGCGCAGCGGCGTCTGCGGCCTGTCGGCCCGATAGAGAATCAGCTTGTCGGCCCCCAGAGCCATGAGCCCGCTCCCGGAGCGGCAGATCGCGCGGGCGGTTTCCGAGGCCAGCGGCTGGGGCTCAGAGGGCCCCTCGGACCCGAGGTCCAGGCGCGCGGCGAGACCGCCGGCGCCCACGATCAGGGCCGCGCCGTCCGCCGATCGCTCCAGCCCCCACACCGGGGACTGAAACTGCTTTCGCCACAGCCGCGCGCCGCTGTCGGCGGCCCAGCCGCAGACCTGCCCGTCCTCGCCGGCGCTATAGATCTCACGTCCGTCGGCGGACGCCCGCACGCGCATCGCCCAGCGCCTATGGCCAGCGGTCCGGACGCACTCGGCGCTCCGGGCGACGTGCCAAACCACCACCTGGTAATCGCGGCCAACGCTGACGACGCGAGCGTCGTCGAGGAAGTCGAGGTCGAGCACCGCGCCGTCGTGGCCGGACAGCGCGCCCAACGGCTGGCCGTCGGGCAGCCGCCAGAGACGGATCTCGCCGCCGTAGCCGCCGCTGGCGAGCACACCGCCGCCCGGCGCGATCGCCAGCGCGTAGAGACCCGCTGGGTGCTCTCCGAGGCCCACGGCATCGCCGCTTTCGGGGTCGCACGAGACGATGCGGCGGTCGCGCCCCGCGCTGATCAGCCGCCCACGCGGCGCGTCCCAGGCTAGCGCCATGATCGGGCCGCGGTGAAGCCTGAAGCGCCGTGTCGGCCGACCGGCGGCCACGTCCCATACCACGACCGCCCCTTCGATCGACGCGGTCGCCAGCTCCCCTGACCCTCCCAGGAAGGCGCAGGCGGTTATCGCGCCTTCGTGGATCGGCGCTTCGATCGGCTGCATCCCGGCATCTGCGCCCACTCCGCCCTCCCGCAACTTCGCCCATCACCGCAAGACGTCGGATGACGAAGAAAGGATACCGGGCGACCAGGGGTTTGTCGGACCGCTGCTCAGCCCACCATCCGGTTGGTCTTCACGTCGGTCTGGAGCGGCTCGGGGAAGTCGTCCTCGTTCATCATCACGCCGTAGACGTCGCGATGCTTTCGGTTGAGGTAGACGATCGTGTACTGGGCCCCGCCGTCGTTGGTCCAGCCGGTCGAGCTCGAGGGATCGACCCGGCCGTCCGCCTTGACCAGGCGGCCGTCGTTCACGAGCGCGCGCTGGAAACCGCGGATCGCCTCGGCGGTGCGCGGCCCGTATATGCCGTCGCGCTTCAGGTAGATGGTGATCGGCGAGCCGTCGTCCTTGCAGAGGTGCATGGGCGCCAACAGCGTGTTGATGGCGTGCTGCACCAGCTGCACGTCCGCCCTGTGATTGCGGCAATTGGATCCCACCGGGAAGCTGAGGTCGAAGATCCAGGCGACGCCGACGCCGTCTGGCATATTGTGAATGAATGCCATCGCATCGCCTCGCCAAACCGTCCCGAGATCGTCGACACGGATAGCGCCGCCATTCGGCAATGTCATCGTCGCGGCCACGCCCTTGTGGCCGGGGATGACGCGATTGGCGCCCCTCTCGCCGCGATTGGTGCGATACAATGCGCGCCGCCCCACCGAGCTGCGCCCATGCCCGATCCGTTGTTCATCTTCATGCTGACGCGCGACGACGCGACAGTCCCGAACGCGGCCGAGGCCGCCCGCGAGGCGATCGCCGCCGGCGCGCGCCACATCGGCTTCAAGGACGTCGGCGCGGCGCCGGGCGATCTTGCGGCGCTCGCCGCGCAGCTGAAAGCGGCGGGCGCGACCACCTACCTCGAAGTCGTCAGTCTCGACGAGGCGAGCGAGCTGGCGTCCGCCGAGCTGGCGCTGGCGCTCGGCGTCGACGTGCTGATGGGCGGCGTCCGGCCCTGGGCGGTGGCGCCGCGCGTGAGAGGAACGCCGCTGCGCTACTTCCCGTTCGCCGGTCGCATCGTCGGCCATCCGAGCGCGCTCGATGGCTCGGCGGACGAGATCGCGGCCAGCGCCCGCGAGATCGCGGCCATTCCCGGCGTCGATGGCCTCGACCTGCTGGCCTGGCGCTCGAGCCTCGACGGCGGCGCGCTGGCCCGCGCGGTCTGCGCGGCCGTGGCCAAGCCCGTGGTGGTGGCCGGTTCGATCGACTGCGCTGAGCGGATCGCAGCGGTGCGCCTCGCCGGCGCCCACGCCTTCACCGTCGGCACCGCCGCGATCGATGGCGTATTCCCCGCCGCTGCGCCGGGCCTCGCCGGCCAGCTGGCGGCGATCCAGGCGGCCGTCCGCGGCGAGAGCCGGCTGGCGAGCTGACGGGCGCGGCTCAGGTCACGAAGGCCTTTTCCAGCACGTAGTCGCCGGGGGTCGCGACGGCGCCTTCCTCGTAGCCGCGCTCGGTCAGCATCGCCTTGAGGTCGGCGAGGAGTCCCGGGCTGCCGCAGAGCATCAACCGGTCGACCTTGGGGTCCAGCGGCGCCACGCCGAGATCCTGGAACAGCTTGCCCGAAGCGATCAGGTCGGTGATGCGGCCGGTGTGCGCGAACGGCTCGCGCGTGACCGAGGGGTAGTAGCGCAGCTTGGCCGCCGCCATCGCGCCCACCCGCGGATCGTCGCGCAGGTCTTTCTCGAACAGGTCCCGATAGCTGAGATCGCGCACCTCGCGCACAGTGTGCGTGACGATCACGTCGTCGAAGCTGGCGTAGACCTCCGGATCGCGCACCAGCGCGAGCCACGGCGCGAGGCCGGTGCCCGTCCCCACCAGATAGAGCCGCTTGCCGGGTCGCAGACCCTCGAGCACCAGCGTGCCGGTCGGCTTCTTGCCCACGAGCACCTGATCGCCGACCTTGATGTGCTGCAGCCGCGAGGTCAGCGGGCCGTCCGGCACCTTGATCGAGTAGAACTCGAGCTGCTCGTCCTCGGTGGAGGAGGCGATGGAGTAGGCGCGCACCAGCGGCCGGCCGTCGGGCAGCTGCAGGCCCACCATCACGAACTGTCCGCTGGCGAAGGTGAGGTCGGGCGAGCGGGTGGTGCGGAACGAGAACAGGCTCTCGGTCCAGTGATGCACCCAGGTCACCGTCTCGATGTAAAAGAACGCGTCGAGACGGCGCGCCGGCTTGGCGACTGGCGTATCGGTCAAAATCCTCGCTCCCCGGATGGCCGCGAGGCACCCTAGACGCCGGGCGCAAGCACGTCACTGGCCGCGTGTGGCCAGGATGGCGAGGTTGATGCAGGTCATGGCGGCGCCCGCCGGCGGGGCGAAGCGCGCCACGACAGAGGAGTGACGATGCTCGCGGATATCCAGGGGCGAATCGGCCGAGCGATGGGACCGCTCCTGGCCGCCTGCGCGCTGTCGCTCGCCGCGGCGCCGGCGTGGGCCGACGCGGGGCGGGACCTGTTCGAGGCGCAGTGCGCCGGCTGTCACCCGCTCTCCGGCCACAGCATCCCCGACGGCCCGTCGCTGAAGGGCGTCGTCTGGCGCAAGATCGCCGTGCTACGTGACTTCAAGTACTCCGCGGCGCTCAAGGCCCAGGTGGGCACCTGGTCGCCCCAACGGCTCAACGCCTACCTGCGGAACACCCAGGCCTTCGCGGCCGGGACCAGCATGTTCTGGACCATAAGCGACGCCGACGAACGCAAGGCGATCGTCCGCTACCTCGAAAGCCAGTAGCTCGCCATCTAGGTCTCGAACGACGGGCCGGCGAACGTGCGCTGCGGTGGCGGAGCGCGTTCCTGGCCGGGCCGGCGCGCGCCGGCGATGGCGCCGGCGGTGGCGCCGCCGTCGACCACCAGGCAATGCCCGGTCACGAACCGCGCCGCGTCGCTGGCGAGGAACAGCGCGGCCTCGGCGATGTCCTCGGGCTGGCCGGCCACCGGCAGCGGCTGGGCGTTCACCAGCGCCGCGTCGGTCGCCGCCTTGTTGAACCCTGAGCCGCCGCCGAGGATCGGCGTCGAGACCCCGCCGGGCGCGATACAGTTGATGCGGATCCGGTCGGCGGCGAGCTCGATCGCGGCCGAGCGGGTCAGGTTCACCACCCCGGCCTTGGCCGCGCAGTAGGCGTGCAGGTTCGGATAGCCGTCGATGCCGGCGATCGAGGCGGTGGAGACGATGGCGCCGCCGCCCTGCGCCCGCATCGGCGCCACCGAATGCTTGATGCCAAGGAAGACGCCGCGCAGGCAGACCGCCTGGGTGCGGTCCCAGTCCTCGACCGAGATCCCCTCGATCGAACCCAGCGCGCCGCCGATGCCTGCGTTGTTGAACATCACGTCGAGCCGGCCGAACTCCTTCAGCGCCCGCGCCACCAGCGCTTCGACATCGGGCTCGGACGAGACGTCGGTGCGCTGGAACACGCACCTGGGCCCGGCCTGGCTGGCCGCCTCGGCCGCCGCCTCGCCGCCGGGGCCGTTGAGGTCGGCCAGCACCACGTGCGCGCCTTCCCGGGCGAACAGCAGCGCGGCCGCCTGGCCCATGCCGCTCGCCGCCCCCGTGATCACAGCCACCTTCCCGTCCAACCGGCCCATCGTTCCCTCCGCCTTGGCGCGGCGCGTGACGCGCCTTTCCTCGATCTCTGCACACAAGCGCTGTCTGTCGCTAGCGTCACGGCGATGCCGCCGGGTATCTGTCTTGGCTCGGCAGGGAGATCGAAGGGTGGCTGAGCCCACAATCCGCGACGTGCGGCCTGGCGATTTGGACGCGCTCTACGAGATCGCGCTCGCGACCGGCGACTCCGGGCAGGACGCTGCGCATCTCTACGAGGACGGCAGGCTCGTCGGGCATCTCTACGCTGCGCCCTATGCGGTGTTGGAGCCGGGCTTTGCGCTGGTCGTGGAGGACGCGGTCGGCGTCGGCGGCTACATCGTTGGCGCGCTCGATACGCTCGGCTTCGAGGGGCGGCTGGAGGCCGAGTGGTGGCCGGCGCTCAGGCGCCAGTACGCCGACCCGTCGGGCGACCCGAAGACCTGGCGCCTAGATCAGGTGCGCGCCTGGCAGATCCACCATCCTCGGCCGCCGCCGGCGCGGATCACCAGCCCCTACCCCTCGCACCTGCACATCAACCTCCAGCCGCGCCTGCAGGGCCAAGGGCTGGGAAAGGCGCTGATCGATACCTGGCTGGCGCGGATCGCGGCGGCGGGATCGCACGGCATGCACCTGGGCGTCAGCCCCGCGAACCACCGCGCGCTGCGCTTCTACCGCGCCTACGGCCTCGAGGAATTCCGCTTCCCGCAGCCGAAGGCCGAGCCCGATGCGATCTACTTCGTGCGGTCGCTGGCGGGGTGAGCCGGTCCTGCCGCGTCGAGCGCGCCGCAGGCGCACGAGAGATTCCACCGCAGGACTAAGCCTCCTCCATCATCTCGCGCGTGACGCGCCATTCGCCGTCGAGCCAGGCGACCACCTCGCGGGCGGCGGGGTGGTCGACAGCGGCGTAGCGGCCGCGCAGGCGCGTGGCGGTTTCGTCGTCGATGCGGCCGAGGCCCTGGTCATGGAAGAGGCGGAAGTGGCGGCCGAGGAGTTCGGCGAGCTCGTCGCCCAGCACTGCGCGGGCCGCCCGCTCCCAGGCTTGGCCGTACTGGTAGGCCTCGCCCAGCGCATAGCTTTCGGCGAGCGTCAGCGCGGGGATGCGGAAGAGGGTCGGCTGCAGCGACGGGTTCACTGCGTGCGCGGTCAGGTGCGCGCCGATCGCCGCAGGCCGGCCGGTGAAGGCGCGCAGGTAAAGGAAGGGCGACATGCCCGGCCCGTCGTTGACCGGGTAGTTGTCCCAGAGCGTCGGCTTGCGCCGCAGCTGCTCGGTCACGCGCGCCAGATGGCCGGGGCTGTACTCGCGCGAGCAGACCTCCTCGCCGGTCCAGAACACCTCGATCGCCGGATCGAGCCGGCGGCCGAGGTCCTCCAGGTAGCCCTCGGGCATCGGGCCGAAGAGACGCTGCAGAACCGGATCGTCGCTGTAGACGGTGGGGCAGACGATCAGCCGGCGCCCCCAATGTTCGGCCGCGAAATGCGCCATGCGGACCTGCGCCTCGGCGAGGTCGGCCTGGTCGCCCTTCATGTCGTCGAACAACAGCGCCAGCTCGGTGACGCCGGCCCGATCGAGGAACGTGAGCTTGCGGGCCAGCGCGGCTTGCGTCGCCTCGCCGAAGTCGCGCCAGGCTTCGTAGGGGCTGAGACCCACGCCGAAGGCGACGCCGGACGCCGTGCAAGCCGCCGCCATCCGCGCCAGGCGATCGGCCTCCTCGGCAGGATGGTCCTCACGCCAACGACGGCGCAGGTAGGCATCCGCCTTCGGCGCGTAGATGTAGGATGAATAGCCGTGGCCGGCGAGAAAGCGCGCTTGTTCTTCGCGCATGTCCCACGACCACGGCCGGCCGTAGTAGCCCTCGATCACGCCCAGCGGCGGTGTCATTCGTCGCCTCCTGTTCGCGCGGAGCAAACGGGATTTGCGGCGCGGTTGTCCACCCTCGGCGACCTCGCGGCGCTTGCCGACGATCTGGGCGAGGTTCAAGCTGGACCGCACTTTCCGGACGGGGGCGCGTTCGATGGGCGCTGCGCGGCGACCCGTTTTCCTGGCGCTGATGCTCGCCGGCTTTGTCGCCGCGGCCGGCGGCGCGCACGCGGGCGGCTGCCGGACGGTCCATCACCACTGCGCGAAGGAGTTCGCCGCGTGTGGGACGGCGGTCACGCCCGGACGATGCGAGACCGGGAATGTCCAAGTCCGCGAGGGCGTCACAGAACGGATGTGCTGGTGCACGCCGAGCTTGCAACCGCTGGCGAAACGCCCAGCGTCAGGGTCGCGGTCGATCGCTTGCGGACACAAAGGCCAGCAGGTCGCCGGAGATCCGTGCCACTGAGCCGCGGCGGAGTCCGGCCACGCGCCCTAGTCGAGGTAGCAGTCGGCCATCATTGTCTGGGTGATCTTCTGCAGATTCGGCGAGTTCTCGGCGAAGCGCTGGATCAGGCCGACGTAGAGCAGATCGTGCACCGGATCGACCCAGAACCAGGTCCCGGCCGCGCCGTCCCACTGATAGGTGCCCTCGCCGACCGGCACGCCGGCGGCCGCCGGATCGTGGAACACCGCGCCGTCGAAACCGTGGCCGTAGCCGGGTCGGATCTGTTGCAGGCCGACGCCGAAGCCGCCGGCGAGGATCTCGTCCGACAGGTGGTTCGACATCTGCTGCTTCAGCGCCGCTTCGCTGACGACCCGCCGCCCGTCCAACTCGCCGCCGTTCAGCAGCATCTGCGCGAATCGGGCGTAGTCGGCCGCTGTGGAGACCAGGCCCCCGCCGCCGATCGCCAGCGCCGGCGGCGCGTCGTAGTCGCGACCGATGATGTTGGGCGCCTCGACCAGCCGGCCCTGGCGCGGCGAAAAGCGGTAGAGCTTGGACATCCGGTGGCGCTTCTCCGCCGGCGTGTGGAACGCCGTGTCGGTCATGCCGAGCGGCTCGAACATCCGTGTGCGGTAGAACTCGGGCAGGCTCATCCCCGAGAGGCGCTCGATCATGGCGCCCTGCACGTCCATCGAGAGGCTGTAGCGCCACTGCGATCCCGGCTGGTAGGCGAGCGGCAGGCCGGCGATCTTCTGCGAGAACTCGGCCAGCGAGCCCGACTGCCAGATCTGCTGGGCCTGGTAGAGCTTGTCGAGCGGGTCCTCCTGATTGAAGCCGTAGGAGAGCCCGGCGGTGTGGGTGAGAAGCTCGCGCAACGTCGGCGCATGATCCGGAGCGACGGTCCTCGGCGCGCCGCCGGCGCCGAGCCCGTCCCAGACGCGCACGTCCTCGAACTCCGGAAGGTGCTTGGCGATCGGGTCGTCCGGCGACCACTTGCCCTCGTCCCAGAGGATGCTCATCGCGACGCCGGTGACCGGCTTGGTCATCGAGAAGATGCGGAAGATGGTGTCCATGTCGGCCGGCTCGCCGGCCTCGAGGTCCTTCGCGCCGAACGCGCTGGTGTGGACCGTCTTGCCGCGGCGCGCGACCAGCGTGACCACGCCCGCCAGCCGCCCCTCTTCCACTTCGCGACGCAGGTAGGCGTCGATCCTCTGCAGGCCAGCGGTCGAGAGCCCGACGGACTCGGGGGTGTCGGTGGCGATGTCCTTGGGCACTTGGGCGGTCTCCTCCAGCCGTTGCGGCCAGATCAATGGGCGATCGCAGGGCCCGTCAAGAGCCGGATGGCCGGAAGGGGGCCCAGAGCCTGACGCCTGCGGCATTTGGCGACCTGGGCGCGCCGCGCGCCAGCGCTTATCGCGCCGCCTCCTCGACGATCGCGGGACGGCGCCCGGCTCGTCGGAACGAGAGCGCCCGAGAGCCGTTGGCCGTCTATGACCGGAACCCCCTTTCCTCCCATCGCGTGCGGACGTCGCCGGTGAACGGCCAGGACGTCTTCTTCGGCTGCCTGGGCGTCGCGTGCATCATCGTCGCGCTCGCGACGGCCAGGGCGATCCCGGAGATGCTCCGCATGATCGAACGCATCACCCTCGCCGACCCGAAGTACCGCCAGCACGCGCGTCCGCTGCCTGGGCCGCCGCCGGCGCCGGGGTCTCCCTGGGGCGAGCGGCCCAGCGACCGCGACCGCTAGGCAGGGCCGCCGCCGCTCGCGCGGGGTCGCCCTTGCGGCCCAGGCGGACGGCGTCAGCACCGTCAGAGCAGCGACGTTTGCGCTCCTTGCGCAATCTCTTCTCCGCCCGCCGCCAATGCTCAAGCTAAACCGCCCATGAAGACGGCGTTCAGGCTGAGTTCCGCCGCCTCGCCAGATGGTGCGCGCCAGGACGTCATCGCCGCTGGGGCGGTGGCGTTCCAGCAGGAGACTACCCCAATGCAACTTCGTACCAAGGCGACGCTCGTCGCCGTCATGCTGGCGACGACCTCGCTCGCCGGCTACGGCGCGGGCGTCGCCCAGGCCGACCAGCCGCACATGCAAGGCGCCCTGGCCGACCTTCAGGCGGCCCGCGGAGAGCTGGTCTCGGCCCTCCCCGACAAGGGCGGCCACCGCGTCAACGCGCTGAACCTGGTCAATCAGGCGATCGGCGAAGTGAAGGCCGGCATCGCCTACGCGAACTGACGGCGGCGGCCGGCGCGGACCTTTCGCGCCGGCCGCTGGACCCTGTGGCGCCTCGCCCGCGCCTCTGTTAAACGGCCCCATGACCCTGGTTCGGACGGCTTCGCGAATTAACCGCCCGGCGTGACGCCGCCGGACGAGACTCCAGCGCGCGCCGGGACTGCCCGCCAATCCATCCGCACCAACGCTGGAGCCGTCATGTCCGACGACGCCGAAAAGCCGCTGCGGGACTACCGTGAGACGGTGTTCCTGCCCGAAACGCCCTTCCCGATGCGCGCCGGCCTGCCCCAGGCCGAGCCCAAGTTGCTGGAAAAGCTGGGCGACCTCTATCCCAAGGTCCGCGCCGCCCGGCAGGCCGCCGGCGCGCCGCTCTACGTGCTGCACGACGGCCCGCCCTACGCCAACGGCGCGATCCACATCGGCCACGCGCTCAACAAGATCCTGAAGGACTTCGTGGTCCGCTCGCGCTTCGCGCTCGGCTACGACGTCGACTATGTGCCCGGCTGGGACTGCCACGGGCTGCCGATCGAGTGGAAGATCGAGGAGGCGTTCAACGCCGAGGGCCGCAAGAAGGGCGAGGTCTCGAAGGAAGAGTTCCGCGCCGCCTGCCGCGCCTACGCCGCGCACTGGATCGAGGAGCAGCGGCGCGAGTTCAAGCGCCTGTTCGTGCTCGGCGACTGGGACCATCGCTATTCGACGATGGACTTCGAGAGCGAGGCGGCGATCGTCGCCGAGTTTCATAGGTTCGTCGCCACGCACCAGCTCTACCGCGGCGCCAAGCCGGTGATGTGGAGCCCGGTCGAGCGCACCGCGCTCGCCGACGCCGAGGTCGAGTACCACGACCACGTCAGCCCCACGATCTGGGTGAAGTTCCCGGTGATCGAGGGACCGGCGGTCGCGGACCGGGCGTCGGTGGTGATCTGGACCACCACGCCCTGGACGATCCCGGGCAACCGCGCGGTCTCTTACAACCGCGACATCGCCTACGCCGCCTTCCGGGTCGAAGCGCTCGAGGAGGGTCTGCCGTTTGCGCCGTGGGCCAAGCCCGGCGAGGTGCTGGTGCTGGCCGAGAAGCTGGCGCCCGAGGTGTTCGCGGCGGCCAAGGTGGCCAAGTGGCTGAAGCTGGAGCGCGTGAACCCCGAAGGCATGGTCTGCGCCCATCCGTTGGCGCCGCTCGACGCCGGCTACGCCTTCCCGGTCCCGCTGCTCGCCGGCGACCACGTCACCGAGGACGCCGGCACGGGCTTCGTCCACACCGCCCCCGGCCACGGCGCCGAAGACTACCAGGTCTGGATCGCGCACGGTCACCGCGAGATCCCCGAGACGGTCGACGAGGACGGCGCCTACTACGACCACGTGCCGCTGTTCGGCGGGCTCAAGGTGCTCGAGACCGAGGGCAAGAACGTCGGCAGGTTCGGGCCGGCGAACAACGCGGTGACCGAGAAGCTGACCGAGGCCGGCGCCCTCCTGGCGCGGGGGCGGCTGGAACACAGCTATCCGCACTCGTGGCGCTCCAAGGCGCCGGTGATCTATCGCGCGACGCCGCAGTGGTTCGTGCCGATCGACACGCCGCTCGAGGACGAGGTCCATCAGGGTCGGACGCTGCGCCAGACGGCGCTGGCGGCGATCGACGCCACTGAGTTCTACCCGGCGGCGCGGCGCAACCGCATCCGCTCGATGGTCGAGACTCGGCCCGACTGGCTGATCAGCCGCCAGCGCGCCTGGGGCTCGCCGCTGGCGATGTTCGTCGACAAGGAGACTGGGGCGCCGCTGCACGACGAGCTGGTCAACGAGCGGATCGTCAACCTGATCGCCGCCGAAGGCGCCGACGCCTGGTTCACCCGGCCGCCGCGCGACTTCCTCGGCAACCACGATCCCGAGCGCTACGAGAAGGTCGAGGACATCCTCGACGTCTGGTTCGACTCCGGCTCGACGCACGCCTTCACGCTGGAGGACCGTCCGCACACCCGCTGGCCGGCCGACCTCTACCTCGAAGGCGCCGACCAGCACCGCGGCTGGTTCCAGTCGTCGCTGCTGGAGAGCTGCGCCACGCGCGGCCGTGCGCCCTACGACGCGGTCATGACCCACGGCTTCACCCTCGACGAGAAGGGCGAGGAGAAGATGTCGAAGTCGCGGGGCAACAGCATCGAGCCTCAGGACGTGACGCGCGACAGCGGGGCGGAGATCCTGCGGCTCTGGTCGGCGCTGGTGGACTATGGCGAGGACCAGCGGATCGGTCCGACGATCCTGCAAGGCGTGATCGACGCCTACCGCAAGCTTCGCAACACGCTTCGCTACCTGCTGGGCGCGCTGGCCGGGTTCGAGGACGCCGAACGGCTCGAGCTGGCCGACATGCCGCCGCTCGAGCGCTTCGTCCTGCACCGGCTCTGGGAGCTCGACGGCAAGGTGCGCGGCGCCTACGAGGCCTATGAGTTCGAGCCGGTGGTCCGCGCGCTGGCCGACTTCTGCTCCAACGACCTGTCGGCGCTGTTCTTCGACGTGCGCCGCGACGTGCTCTACTGCGACCCGCCGCATCGCATGCGTCGCCGCGCCGCTCGGACGGTGATGGACGCGGCGTTCGAGCGGCTGACGATCTGGCTGGCGCCCGTGCTCGCCTTCACCTGCGAGGAGGCCTGGGCGACCCGCTTCCCCGACGCCGGCCCGAACGCGCTGCGGGTGTTCCCCGAGACGCCGCAGACCTGGCGCGACGAGGCGGAGGCCGAACGCTGGCGCAAGGTCGAGCGCGTGACCCGCGTCGTCACCGGCGCGCTCGAGGTCGAGCGGCGCGACAAGCGCCTCGGCGCCGCGCTGGAAGCCGCGCCAGCGGTCTTCATCGCCGACCCGGAGCTGCGCAACGCGTTCGAGGGGCTCGACCCCGCGGAGGTGTTCCGCACCAGCGAAGCGCGGCTCGAGCCCGGCGAGGGGCCCGACACGGCGTTCCGGCTCGACGAGACGGCGGGCGTCGCCGTCGTCCCGAAGGCGGCCGATGGCGCCAAGTGCGCGCGCTGCTGGCGCGTGCTGCCCGAGGTGAAGGCCCCGACCTTCATCTGCGAGCGCTGCGAGGAAGCCGTCGAGATCTGGGACACCCGGGACGTATGAGCACGCTCAAACCCTTCCCCCTCGGGGGGAAAGCGGCGCGCCGCCGCGCCAGCGACGCGTCGCCGATGGGGGAAATCGCCGACACGCCCCCATTGTCGCTCCCGCTTCGCGGTGTCGCGACCTTTCCCCCGCATGCGGAGGAAAGGTTGTGAACCGCATCCCCCGCCTCGCCCTTGCCGCCTACGTCCTGGCGATCGTCGTGATCGTCGCCGACCAGGCGCTGAAGTACTGGGTGCTCGACGTGTTCCGTCTGCCCGAGCGGGTGTCGAGCCCGGTCTTCGGCCCGCTCTGGCTGACGATGGTCTGGAACAAGGGCGTCAGCTTCGGGGTGCTCAACATCGACGCCGACTGGACGCGCTGGGCGCTTGCGGCGTTCTCGCTGGCGGTCGCGGCGGCGCTGACGGTCTGGGCCTGGCGCGTCGATCGGCCGGTGCTGGCGCTCGCCGTCGGCCTGATCATCGGCGGCGCAGTCGGCAACGCGATCGATCGGCTCCGGCTGGGGGCCGTCACCGACTTCATTCACGTCACCTGGGCCTGGTTCCCCTGGGTGTTCAACCTGGCGGACAGCGCCATCAGTGTCGGCAGCGTTTTCCTGATCTGGGATCTCTTCCTGGCGCCGCGTAAGCGCGCAGCCGCCTGATCGCGATTGGCGCCCATGCGGACGATATTGTATTTGGCGTGTTGGGCCGGGGGCGGCCCTTGCGAGGAAGAGACCAGCGAATGAAGTTCACCCGCGTCGTGACCGCCGCACTGCTTGTCGGCGCTGCGGGCCTCGCCGGCTGCGACACCGCATCCAGGGCGTTCGGCCTTTCGAAGGTGACCCCCGACGAGTTCCGCGTCGTGACCAAGGCGCCGCTGACCCTGCCGCCCGACTACTCGCTGCGCCCGCCGGCGCCAGGTGAACCGCGGCCGCAGGAGCTGCAGCCCGAGAGCGCCGCGCGCCAGGCCCTCGAAGGCCAGCGCGAAGGCGATGTGCGCTCGGACGGCGAAAAGCTCTTCGTCGCCAGGGCCGGCGCCGACCGCGCAGACCCGCTGGTGCGCTACGTGGTCGACGACGAGTTCGGCAGCCTCGCGCACAAGGACAAGAGCTTCGCCGACTACGTCATATTCTGGAAGCGCGGCGACGCGGCGACGCCGAAGCCGGAGCTGGGCGACCCAAACGAGAGCACCCCGATCGACCCCGCGGTCGAGGAGGAGCGTATTCGCAAACTCACCAACGGCCAGACCGTCGTGATCGCCCGCCAGGGCAGCTCAAAACTCAAGCTCCCAGGGCTGTAGACTTCAACGCAGAGGCGCAGAGTTGGCGCGGAGGCGCAGGGGGTCAGAGTCCGTTCGCGATCCTGTGGATGCCGTCTTTGAGCAAGCGACGTTGAAATTCAGGACGTAGCCTAGCCTGAAGTCACCGAGCCGCATGTAGCTGAGTAGTTGTGCTCTGTGAACGGGAAGGACTGCCTCCACTGCTTTGATCTCGAGCACTACCTTCCGCTCGATCAAGAGGTCGAGCCGGTAGCCCGACTCGAACACGAGTCCGTCATAAGTGACCGGCAGCGTACGCTGCCGGTCGATATGAAGCCCGGCTTTGACAAGTTCATGCGCGAGGCAGGTCTCGTAGATGCTCTCCAGGAGTCCCGGGCCAAGCGCACGATGTACAGTGAGTGCGCATCCAAGTGCGCCTCGGCCGATCTCGTTCTCTGTCACCATGCGGCTCCGCGACCATTCTGCGTCTCTGCGTTGAAAAGTAGACGCGCGCAAGACGAGCAGGCCGTCGCTGCCGGCCTTCCGGAATCGTCCTATATTGCCCCGTCCATGCTGATCCGACGCCTTCCGCCCGAACTCGTCAGCCGCATCGCCGCGGGCGAGGTGGTCGAGCGGCCGGCGAGCGCGGTCAAGGAGCTGGTCGAGAACGCCATCGACGCCGGCGCGGCGCGGATCGAGGTCCAGGCGGACGGCGGCGGCCTGACCCGCATCCTGGTCGCCGACGACGGGATCGGCCTTGCCGCAGACGACCTGCCGCTGGCGGTCGAGCGCCACGCGACGTCCAAGCTGGCGGCCGGCCCCGATGGCGCGCTCGACCTGCTCAGGATCGCCACCCTCGGCTTCCGCGGCGAGGCGCTGCCGTCGATCGGCTCGGTCGCGCGGCTCTCGGTCACCGGCCGCAGGGCTGGCGAGGCGGCGCACGCGATCCTGGTCGAAGGCGGCGCGGTCGGGCCGGTCGCGCCCGCGCCGTTCGCCGGCGGCCACGGCGCCCGAGTGGAGGTGCGCGACCTCTTCTACGCCACGCCGGCGCGGCTGAAGTTCATGAAGTCGGAGCGCGCCGAGGCGCAGGCGATCGCCGAGGAGGTGAAACGCCAGGCGATGGCCCACCCCGAGGTCGCCTTCAGCCTCGACCTCGACGGCCGCAGGGCGCTGCGCCTGCCGGCGGAAGCTCCAGGCGAGAGCGGCAGGCTGGCGCGGCTGGCCGCCGTGCTCGGCGCCGACTTCGCGGGCAACGCGCTTCCCATCGACCAGACGCGCGACGGGGTGCGGCTCATCGGCCACGCCGGCGTGCCGACGTTCAACCGGGGCAACGCCGCCCACCAGTACCTGTTCGTCAACGCCCGGCCGGTGCGCGACCGGCTGCTGCAGGGCGCGCTCCGGGCCGCCTACGCCGACTTCCTCGCCCGCGATCGCCACCCGGTCGCCGCGCTCTACCTCGAGCTCGACCCGACCCTGGTCGACGTCAACGTCCATCCGGCCAAGGCCGAGGTGCGCTTCCGCGACCCGGCGCTCGTCCGCGGCCTGATCGTCGGCGCGCTGCGCCACGCCCTCGCGGGCGCCGGCCACCGCGCCTCGACCACGGTCGCCGCCGAAGCGCTGGCCGGATTCCGGCCGGGCGCTTCGGCGGCCGGCTTCTCGGCCTGGCGGGCCGGCGGCTGGACGCCGTCTCCGGCCGAGACCGGCGTGCTGGCCGGTGTCGCCGAGATCTCCGCGCGGTTCGAGCCGGCGCCGCCCTCCGCCGCCGGCGGCTTCGCCGAGCCGGGCTCAGCCGCGCACGACCCGATCGACTTTCCGCTCGGCGCCGCCCGCGCGCAGCTGCACGAGACCTACATCGTCGCCCAGACCCGCGACGGCGTCGTCATCGTCGACCAGCACGCGGCGCACGAGCGGCTGGTCTACGAGCGGATGAAGGCCGGCATCGCCGAAGGCGGCGTGCCGCGCCAGGCGCTCCTGATGCCGCAGGTGGTCGAGCTGGATCCGGCGGAAGCCGAGCGGGTGGCGGCGCGCGCGGACGAGCTGGCCGACCTCGGCCTCGTGCTCGAGCCGTTCGGGCCGGGCGCGGTGCTGGTGCGCGAGACGCCGGCCGCGCTCGGCGAAACCGACGCCACGGCCCTCGTGCGCGACATCGCCGACGATCTCGCGGAGAACGGCGCGGCGCTGGCGCTGAAGGAGCGGCTCGAGCACGTCGCGGCCACGATGGCCTGCCACGGCTCGGTGCGCGCGGGCCGCCGGCTCACGGCGCCTGAGATGAACGCGCTGCTGCGCGAGATGGAGGCCACGCCCCATTCCGGCCAGTGCAACCATGGCCGTCCGACCTACGTGGAACTGAAGCTCGCCGACATCGAGCGCCTGTTCGGGCGCAGATAAAGAAAGGGCCTGACGGCGCGCCGCCAGGCCCTCACGCTCACTTGGGAGGTGAGCCCCCTCGATCAATAGAACTTGTAGTGCAGCTCGAGGCCGTAGGTCCGCGGCGGCGTCACGTAGTAGGTGCTGTAGACGCCGAGCG
>DATKMZ010000091.1:0-36778 GCA_035541575.1 Caulobacteraceae bacterium
TGGTGCCGCTGCGCGTGCCGGGCCTGGAGGAGCGGCGCGACGACATCCCCGACCTGATCCGCGACTGCGTCGAGCGCATCGGCGCGGCGCAAGGGCTGACCAAGCGTGTCTTCGCCGAGGACGCCATCGCCACGCTGCAGGTGCACCCCTGGCCGGGCAACGTCCGCCAGCTGATCAACATCGTCGAACGCATCCTGATCCTGGCGCCCGGCGACCCCAGCCAGCCGATCACCGCCGACATGCTGCCCTCCGACAGCGGCGCGCAGCCGCCCACGGGCGGCCTTGGCGCCGAGCGGATCATCGCCCTGCCGCTGCGCGAGGCGCGCGAGCTCTTCGAGCGCGAGTACCTGGAGGCGCAGATCATGCGCTTCGGCGGCAACATCTCGCGCACCGCCGCCTTCATCGGCATGGAGCGCTCGGCGCTGCACCGCAAGCTGAAGTCGCTCGGCTTCGGCGGGGCGCGGACGCTGGAGGAAGTGGAGGGCTGATGAGCCGCGTCGCCTACGTCAACGGCCGCTTCGTCCCGCACGGCGAGGCGGCGGTGCACATCGAGGACCGCGGCTTCCAGTTCGCTGACGGCGTCTACGAGGTCTGGGCCGTGCTGGGCGGGGCGCTCGCCGACGCCGAGGGACACTTCGAGCGGCTGGACCGCAGCCTCGGCGAGTTGCAGATCGCGCCGCCGATGTCGCGCGCCGCGCTCGAGGTGGTGCTGAAGGAGACGGTGCGGCGCAACCGCGTGCGCGAGGGCCTGGTCTACCTGCAGGTGACTCGCGGCGTGGCGCCGCGCGACCACGCTTTCCCGCGCCCCGCGACGCCGGCGAGCGTGATCGCCACCTCGCACAGCATCGACCGGGCGGCCGGCGACGCGCGCGCCGAGCGTGGCGCGGCCGTGATCACCGTGCCCGAGACCCGCTGGGCGCGCTGCGATATCAAGACCGTCGGCCTCCTGCCCAACGTGCTCGCCAAGCAGCAGGCCCGCCTGGCGGGCGCCGTCGAAGCCTGGTTCGTCGACGACCTCGGGCTCGTCACCGAAGGCGCATCGAGCAACGCCTGGATCATCGACAAGCACGGCGTCGTGCGCACCCGCGACACCCAGGCCAACATCCTGCGGGGCGTCACGCGCCGGACGCTCATGACGGTGCTGGCGCGCGAAGGCCTGAAGGTCGAGGAGCGGCCGTTCTCGCTCGAGGAGGCTAAGGAGGCGCGGGAAGCTTTCATTACGGGCGCCGGCACCTTGTTGCTGCCCATCGTCAGCATCGACGGGCGCGCGGTTGGGGACGGGACGCCCGGTCCTGTGGCGAAACGGCTACGTCGGCTCTATATCGAAGAGGCTCGGCGAACGGCGATCTAGCGCCTGGGCCGGGCCGTAACGAACTGATGTGTGGCCGTCGCGCGCGGCGGCCGTCCAAGACGAGAAAAAGGGCTCGAACCCGATGAACACCGCTACAGCCGTCGACAAGAAGCAGAACCTGCAGGACACGTTCCTGAACAGCGTCCGTCGCTCGAAGACCCCGCTCACCATCTTCCTGGTGAACGGCGTGAAACTTCAGGGCGTGGTCAGCTGGTTCGACAATTTCTGCGTGCTCCTGCGGCGCGACGGCCAGTCGCAACTCGTCTACAAGCACGCAATCTCCACCATCATGCCGGCCCAGCCCGTCCAGCTCTACGAACCGGGTCTCGACAGCACCGATTGACCGCAACCAGCGTCGATAGAAGCGTTCCCGTCCAGTCGGCTCTGGTCCTGCATCCGGACCGGAGCCGCAAAGGCGATCTTCGCTCCGCGCAGGCGCGGCTGGCCGAAGCCGTCGGCCTCGCCGAAGCGCTCGACCTCAGCGTGGTCGAGGCGCGGATCGCGCCGCTGCGCGCGCCGGTTCCCGCGACGCTGCTTGGCGCCGGCAAGGTGACCGAGATCGCCGCGCTCTGCGCGGGGCTCGAGCTCGACGTCGTCGTGATCGACGACGCGCTCTCGCCCGTACAACAGCGCAACCTCGAGCGCGCCTGGAAGGTCAAGGTGATCGACCGGACCGGGCTGATACTCGAGATCTTCGCCCGCCGGGCCCGCACGCGCGAGGGCCGCCTGCAGGTGGAGCTCGCGCGGCTCGCCTACGAAGCCTCTCGCCTGGTGCGCACCTGGACCCACCTCGAGCGCCAGCGCGGCGGCTTCGGGACCATGGGCGGCCCTGGGGAGACGCAGATCGAGACCGACCGGCGGCTGATCGCCGAGAAGGTCGCCAAGCTGAAGCGGGAGCTCGCGGAGGTGCGGCGCACGCGTACGCTGGCCCGCCGCGCGCGCCGACGGGTTCCGTTCCCGACCATCGCGCTCGTCGGCTACACCAACGCCGGCAAATCGACGCTGTTCAACCGCCTCACCGACGCCGAGGTGACGGCCAAGGACATGCTGTTCGCGACGCTCGACCCGACCATGCGGCGACTGAAGCTGCCGGGTGGGCGGCCGGCGATCCTCTCAGACACGGTCGGCTTCATCTCCAGCCTCCCGCACGAGCTGGTCGAGGCTTTCCGAGCGACGCTCGACGAGGTGCGCGAGGCCGACATCATCCTGCACGTGCGCGACATCGCCAGCCCCGAGAGCGAGGCCGAGGCCGCGGACGTACGCGAAGTGCTGGCCGAGCTCGGCGCGGGCGAGGAGGCCGGCCAGCGCGTGCTCGAGGTCTGGAACAAGACCGACCTGCTCTCGCACGAGGCGCGCGCGTTCCTAGCGGCGCGCGCCGGCCGCGAGGGCGGCGCCGTCGCCGTTTCCGCCGCGACGGGTGATGGGATCGGGCGCCTGACCGAGCGCCTCGCGGCGCTGGTCGACGAGGGCCCGCTGCTGACCCTCTCGCTGGCGGCCTCCGACGGGGAGGGACTGGCCTGGCTCTACCGGCATGGCCGCGTGGTGTCGCGCGAAGCGGGAGAGGGCGACGACCTCGTCGTCACCGCCCGCCTCGACGCTGCGGCGCTGGCCCGGTTCGAGCAGCTGCGCCCGAGCGCCCTGCAGGCCGCCGCGGCGGAATAGGCTCAGGCGAACGCTTCGGCGAGATCGATCTCGCCCTCCTTGAGGGTGCGCAGATTGACGTAAGCCGCCGTGGCGCCGACGGTCGTCATCGAGAACAGCGCCATGTTGATGATCGGCGCCATGACAAGCTGGTCGACGGGCAGAACGGTGTCCATGAGGCCGATCAAGCTCACGATCGCCGCGGCCAGGAGCGCGAAGACAAGCATCAGCACGTAGGCGACGAGCGCGATCCCCATCAGGCCGGCCAGACGCCCTCGCGATCCGCGGCTGAGCAGCCAGGCGCGGTCCATGGCCGCCGCCGAGCCCTTGTCCTCGGCGACCGCCGCAGTCGTCGCCGCCATGAACGCCGCCAGCACGAAGAGGCCCGGGACCACGAGCAGCGCCAGGCCCACGACGGCCATGAAGCCGGAGACCATCGCGATCAGAAACAGGGTCACGAAGCGCCTCAGCCCCACGCCCAGCGCCCTCAGGCCCCCGACCCGTTCGCCGCCGGTGATCTCCCGGTAGGCCAGAAGGCTGGCGCCGCCAAAGAAGACGAGCGCGGGCATCCCTGTCGCATACCGGAGCGGGGCGAGTTCGGGTGGCAGCAGCGCGGCCAGCAGGCTCGGCAGCCAGATGGTGGGCAGGCCGATCATCAGCAGGCCGATCGCACGGCGCCGCACCACGTTGATCGTGGTCCGTACGATCCAGCCCACGTCGGCCCGCGGTGCGTTCATGGCGGGGAACATTCCGGTCATCGTGCACTCCGGCGTAGAGTGCGCCTGTTAGTAGCGGCGCGTTCCTCTAATGGTTGCGCACATAGGTTCCTGTTTTGTTCTTGTCAACGCCCGCTGGGCTCGCCATAGTGGGCGGGAGGAGAGCAGCGATGTCGGCGATCTTGTCCCGCGCCTGTTTCGAGGCGGCCGTCAGCTACGTTCGCGAGAGGGGGCGGCCGCTCGACGCGGCGCTGCTCGACCACACGCTCGGGCGCGGTTCATCCGAGGCGGTGATGGTGGCGTTGATCGGATTCCAGAACCCCGACGGCGGGTTCGGCGGCGGGCTCGAGCCCGACATGCGCAGCTCCGCGTCGACGGGGATCGCCGCCAGCATCGGACTTCGTCTGCTGGCGAGAGTCGAAGCGCCAGCCAAACACCCCACGGTCGTTGGGCTGATCGATTGGCTGAGCGGCGCGCTCGACCGCGACGCCGGCGTCTGGCCGGTCGTCGGCGAGGACGTCGAGAGCGCCCCGCACGCCCCGTGGTGGACCTGGTCGGCCGACATGGCGGGAAACTGGAACGGCTTCCGTCTCAACCCGACCGCCGAGATCCTGGCGCACCTCTACCGGTATCGCGCCGCGGCGCCGGCCGACCTCATCGAGAGCGCGGAGGCGGGGCTGCGACGCACGCTGGCGGAGACGAATCTGATTGAAGGCGCTTACGACCTGAAATGCGCGATCCGGCTCGCCGAAGCCGATGGCTTGCCGGCCGGTCTCGCCAAGCCGCTCGAGGCGCTGGTCCGCAGCTCGATCGCCGCGCACTCCCCGGACGACGAGCACGTTTCGCCGTTCGACGCCGCGGCGACTCCCGCCAGTCCATTCGCGGACGTCGTCGACGGCCAGATCGAGCCAGCGCTGGCGCGACTGATCGAGAGCCAGACAGGCGACGGCGGCTGGGCCTGGAACCCGGATTGGGACTGGAGCTACGTCGATAGGAAGGCCGGCGCCGAGGCGGTGCGCGACTGGCGCGGCTGGATTACCCGCGAGAACCTCGAGACCCTCATCGCCTACGGGCGGGTCGACATGGCATAGCCCTCAAGCCCGCTTATCCCGGTCTTCGCCGAGATGAGCGGAATGGAGAGGGACGGGCGCCATGTGCAACCGCTACGGCTACAACTCCCCCCACCATCGCCTGGCCGAGCTGTTCGGCCAGCTCGACCTGCCGTTCCGATGGCCCGAGGCCGCGCCGAACCTCGCGCCGCTCGAAGAGATTCGCCCGACGGACCCCGCGCCTGTGGTCCGGGCGTACGAGGACGGCGTGCGTCTCGACCAACTGCGGTGGGGTTTCCCACCGGCGCGGCCGAAGGCGGGCCCGGTGATCAACTTCCGCTCCGAGAACCGCCGCTTCACCTACGGCCGCTGCCTTGCGCCGGCGACACACTTCTTCGAGTTCACCGGGACCAAGTACCCCAAGACCAAGTGGCGCTGCACGGTGGAAGGGGAGGAGGTGTTCTGCTTCGCCGGGCTCGTCCGCGACGACCGCTTCACGCTGCTCACCTGCGACCCCAGCCCCGAGATCGCCGCGCTGCACGACCGCCAGGTGGTGATCATCCAGCCAGCCGACTGGAAGGAGTGGCTGACCGCCGACGAGCCGCGCCCGCAGCTGCTCCGCGCGCTGCCGCCCGGCAGCGTCAGGACCGAGCGTACGAACTAGGCAGCCCGCTCGGCGGCCTTGGCGGCGTCCCAGAGCGCGTCCATCTCGGCGAGGTTGGAGGCTTCGGGGGAGGAGCCAAGAGCTGCAAGTTTAGCCTCGATATATTTGAATCTACGGACGAACTTGGCGTTCGTGCCGCGCAAGGCGGCTTCCGGATCGATGTCGAGCTCACGCGCGAGGTTGGCGCAGACGAAGAGCACGTCGCCGAGCTCGTCGCGCGCCTTCTCGACGTCGCCGGCGGCGACCTCCGCCTCCAGCTCGGCCACTTCCTCGTGCAGCTTCTCCAGCACCTCGCGCGCCGAGGGCCAGACGAAGCCCACGCGCGCGGCCCGTTTGGAGAGTTTCACAGCGCGCGTCAGCGCCGGAAGGCCGACTGGCACCTCGTCGAGCAGGCTGCCGCGGGCGCCGCTCGCCGCCTTGGCGGCCCGCTCGCCTTCCTTGATCCGTTCCCACGCCTCGGTCTGCTCGGCGACGTCGCGGTGGCGGACCTCGCCGAACACGTGTGGGTGGCGGCGGACCATCTTGTCGTTGATCGACTCGGCCACGGCGGCGAAGTCGAACGCGCCCTGTTCCTCCGCCATCCGCGCGTGGAACACCACCTGCAGCAGGAGATCGCCCAGCTCGTCGCGCAGGTCGGCCAGGTCGCCGCGCTCGATGGCGTCGGCCACCTCGTAGGCCTCCTCGACGGTGTAGGGCGCTATGGTCGCGAAGGTCTGCTCGAGGTCCCACGGGCAGCCGCCTTCCGGCGCGCGCAGCCTCGCCATGATCTCCACCAGGCGGAAGATCGGGTGGTCGGCGGCGAGCGGAGCGGGGGCCATGTCGGGAATCGCGAATTGCGCTAGGGAGACCGCCCTTCTATCGCATCAAACGGGCCGCCAGGCAGCCGACGTCCGATGGAAAACCCGCGCCTCTTCCACTTCAGCGAAGACCCGAACATCGAGCTTTTCGAGCCCAGGCCGGTGCGCGTGGCCTCGGTGCGCGCGCCGGGACTGGAGTGGCTCAACGGACCGTTGGTCTGGGCGATCGAGGCTGCGACCCAGGGGCTCTACCTGTTCCCGCGCGAGTGCCCCCGCATCGTGCTCTGGCGGACGCCGGAGACGACGGCCGAGGACCTGGACCGCTGGTGGGGCGCGCGTGACTGCAGAATGATCGCACACATCGAGTGGCGCTGGTTCGAGCGCCTCCGAACCGCGACGATCCACAGATATGAGTTCGCGACCGAGGGCTTCGAGGATCTGAACGACTACGGGGCCTGGGTCTCGCGATCCGCGCAGCGGCCGATCGCGATAGAGGCGCTGACGGACTTGCCCGCAGCGATGGCCGCTGAGGGCGTCGAACTTCGCATCATGCCGAACCTGACGCCGCTCCGAGACGTCTGGTCGACGTCGCTGCACGCCAGCGGCGTCCGCCTGCGCAACGCAACCGGTTGGGAAGGGCCGACGCCGGCGCTCGTCACGCCGTGAAAGGCGGACGGCCCGCCGCGGCATAGATCGCGTCGATCGCGGCCATGTTGGCGACGGCGTCCGCGCCGCCGACGAGCGGCGTCGCCTCGCCTTTCAGCACCTCACCGAGGTGCGCGAGCTGCGCCTCGTAGGTCGTCGGGCCGTCGGTGGGCCGCAGCTCGGTGCGGCCGTCGATCGTCGTGGTGAACTGGCAGCCCCTCTGCGGCGCGAGGAAGTTGACGATCTCGAGCCGGCCGCGCTCGCCCTCGAGCGTCAGGCTCGCCGAGGGCGCGGGCGCGACCATCGCGCAGGCGACGCTCGCCGCGACGCCGCCCGGGAATTCGAGCTCGGCGGCCATCTCGACGTCGACGCCGTCCTCGAAGCGCCCCTGCGCAGAGACGACGCGCGGCTCCTCGCCGATCAGGCTCCGCAGCGCGTGCACCGGGTAGCAGCCGAGGTCCATGAGGCCGCCGCCGCCGAGGTCGCGCCGCCAGCGCAGCTCGTCGGGCGTGCGCCGGATCGTGACGCTGAAGCTGGCCTCGCCACGCGTCAACCGCCCGAGCGCCCCGGATCGGACGATCTCCACCGCGTCGCGCATGACCCGATGAAGTCGGTAATGGAACGCTTCGAGCAGCACCTGGCCGGTGCGCGCGGCCGCATCGGTCATAGTCCCGGCCTGGCCGGCGTCCATCGCGAACGGCTTTTCGCAGAGCACGGCCTTGCCGGCCTCCAGCGCGGCGATGGTCCATTCCATGTGCCCGGCCGGCGGCAGAGCGTTGTAGACGATGTCGACATCGTCGCGCCGCACCAGTTCGGCGTAGGAGCCGGCAGCGCCGGGAATGCCGTGCTCGGCGGCGTAAGACCGAGCCCGGTCGGCGTCCCGCGCGCCGACGACCGTCACCTCGAAGTCAGGGTTGGTTCTGGCCGGCGCGATCACGGCCGGCGGAGCGATGCGAGAGGCGCCGAGGAGTCCGATCCGGTACATCGCGCTAGCCCAGCCGGCGGCGGTAGAGGGCGACCAGCCGCTCCCAGTGTCGCTCGGCGGCCTCCTTGTTGTAGGCGGCGCGCTGCGGGAAGGCGAAGCCGTGCTCGACCTTGGGGTAGAGCTCGACCTCGATCCGATCGCCTTGGTCGGCGAGCGAGGTCCTGAGCGCCTCGACCATCTCCAGCGGCGCCCAGCGGTCGACTTCGGCGCAGCCGAAGTAGAGCTCGGCCTTGGTCGCCTTGGCCATCAGGTGCGGGCTGTCGCCCTTGTCGGTCACCAGGAACGTTCCGTACATCGACGCCGCAGCGGCGATCCGGGTCGGGAAGCTGGCCGCCGCGTTGATCGCGAACTGGCCGCTCATGCAGTAGCCCAAGGCCCCGATGGCGCCGGGACGGGCCGCCGGATCGGCGTCGATGAAGTCGATCAGGCCCCCCGCGTCCGACATCACCATCGCGATCGAGAGCCCGTTCATCAGGCCGAACATCCGCTCGCGCGCCGTCTCGTCGGTCAGCGGGCCCAGCTCCATGACGCCGGCGCGGTAGTAGAGATTGGGCAGCGCCACGTAGTAGCCGCAGCTGGCGAGTCGCCGGGCCATGTCGCGCAGCTCCTCGCGGATCGCCGGGGCGTCCATGAAGAACAGGATCGGCGGGTGCGGGCCGCCGCGCTCCGGGTGGACGATGAACGTGGTCGTGGCCCCGTCGGCGGTCGGAATGTCGATCTGGCGCTCCAGCATGCGGCGTCTTCCTCCTGATCTGGGAACGTCTCTAGCGGCGCCACGGACCCTGCGCCACGCCTCTTGCGCCCGGCTGGACAAAGCGGCGGGACGCAGTCCATGTGACCGCCGTGGCGAAGGGTCGGTTCATCACCTTGGAAGGCGGGGAGGGGGCCGGCAAGTCGACCCAGGCGCGTCGTCTCGCTGAGCGGCTGAAGGCGCGCGGCCATGACGTGGTCGTGACGCGCGAGCCGGGCGGCTCGCCCGGGGCGGAGATCATCCGAGCCTTGCTGGTCAGCGGCGAGACCGATCGCTGGTCGCCGATGACCGAGACCCTGCTGATGTACGCCGCGCGGCGCGATCACATCGAGCGGACCATCACTCCCGCGCTGTCCGCAGGCGCGTGGGTGGTCAGCGACCGCTTCGCCGACTCCACGCGCGCCTACCAGGGCGCTGGCGGCGGCGCGCCGGCCTCGCTGATCCAGACGCTCGAGCGCCATGTGCTCGGCGAGACGCGGCCGGACCTGACGCTGATCCTCGATCTTCCCGTCGACCTGGGGCTCGCCCGTGCGGCGGCCCGCGAGCACGCCGAGACCCGGTTCGAGGGCAAAGGCGCGGCGTTCCACGAACGGCTGCGCGAGGGATTCCTGGCCATCGCCCGCGTCGAGGCCGACCGCTGCGTGGTGATCGACGCGACGCGGGACACGGACGCCGTCGAGGCGGCGATCTGGGCGGTCGTGGAGGCGAGGCTGGCGGCGTGAGTGAGATCGCCCATCCGCGCGACGCGGCGCGCCTCGAGGGCTGCGAGGCGCAGGAGGCCGCGTTCCTCGCCGCACTCGAGCGCGGACGCCTGCATCACGCCTGGCTGCTCGTGGGGCCGGAGGGAGTCGGCAAGGCGACGTTCGCCTATCGCGCCGCCCGCCGGCTGCTGGGCGCGCGGCCGGAGCCGGCCTACGGCGCGCTGGGCGCCGATCCGGACGATCCGGCGTTCCGCCAGGTGGCAGGCCGCGCGCATCCCGACCTGATGGTGCTGGAGCTCGAAAGCGACGAGGGCAAGTCGCGCAAGTCGATCCCGGTCGACGAGGCGCGCGCGCTGCCGGAGTTCTTCTCCAAGTCGCCCGGCCGGGCGGCCTATCGAGTCGCGATCATCGACACCGCCGACGACCTCAACGCCAACGCCGCGAACGCCGTCCTGAAGACGCTCGAGGAGCCGCCGGCGCGCGGCGTGCTTTTCCTGATCTCGCACCGGCCGGGCGCGCTGCTGCCGACGATCAAGTCGCGCTGCCGCCGGCTCGTGTTCGCGCCCCCGCCGTCCGACGAAGCCGCGCGGTGGGTGGCGCGGGCCGCCGACGTGTCGATCGAGGCTGCGCACGGCTATCTGCGCATGGCGCGCGGCGCGCCGGGGAGGGCGCTGCGCCTGGCGACGGCGAACGCGCTCGAGATCGACGAAGCCGCGCGACGGCTCGTGGACCGTCTGCCGACGATCGATCCCTCCGCCGTACAGCACATGGCGGACAGCTTCCGTGGCCCAGAAGGGGCGCAGCGGTTCGAGCTGGTGATGGACCGGATCGCCGCGGCGCTGCACGAGCGGCTCGCGACGGCGGCGCTCGAGGGGCGGGCGCCCTCCGATCGCTGGGCTGAGGCATGGCAGGCGTTCAGCGACCTGCCGGGCGAAGCGGAGGCGATCAACCTCGATCGCGGCGACGCCTTCTTCACCGCGATCGGCCGCCTGGCGGCGCTGAGCTGAGCCGGATGCTGATCGACAGCCACGTCAATCTGCACGCGCCGCAGTTCGCCGCCGACCGCGAGGCGGTGATCGAGCGCGCGCGGGCGGCCGGGGTCGGGCTGATGGTGACGATCAGCGACAAGGTCTCGTCCGAGCCGGCGGTGCGGGCGATCTCGGAGACGCATCCCGACATCTGGCACACCGTGGGCACGCATCCGCACGAGGCGAAGGAGGATCCGGATCTAGGCCCCGAGCGGCTGATCGCGCTGGCCGCGCACCCGCGCTGCGTCGGGATCGGCGAGACCGGACTCGACTTCCACTACGATCTCTCGCCCCGCGACGTACAGGTGCGGGTGTTTCGCGCGCATATCGCCGCGGCGCGCCAGACAAGCCTGCCGCTGGTGGTTCACGCCCGGGAGGCGGACGAGACAATGGCCGAGATCCTGGAGACCGAGCATGCGGCGGGCGCATTCAAGCTGCTGATGCACTGCTACACTTCCGGGTCTGAACTGCTGGCCCGCACGGCGGCGCTCGGCGCGTGGTTCTCCGTTTCCGGCATCGCGACCTTCAGGAACGCGGACGACGTGCGCGAGCGGGTGAGGGCGATGCCCGCGGACCGGATCATCGTCGAGACCGACTGCCCCTACCTCGCGCCTGTTCCGCACCGCGGCCGCCGCAACGAGCCGGCTTACGTCGGGCTCGTGCTGGACAAGCTCGCCGAGCTGCGCGGCTGGGACCGCGCCGAGGCGGAGGCGCGCACAGAGGGGGCGTTCTTCGACCTGTTCGACCGGATTCCGCGGCCATGAGCGTCACCCTGGAGGTCACGATCCTGGGCTGCGGCTCCTCGGGAGGCGTGCCGCGCGCCGACGGCGCCTGGGGCGCGTGCGATCCCTCCGACCTCAGGAACCGGCGGACAAGGTGCTCGATGATGATCCGCCGTGTATCGGCCGAGGAGGGGCCGGAACGCTGGACGACGGCCGTCGTCGACGCCTCGCCCGAATTCCGGCTGCAGACCGCCGCGGCGGGGACCAAACGGCTCGACGCCCTGCTGATGACCCACGACCATGCAGATCAGTCGCACGGCATCGACGACATCCGCGCCTTCGCCATCCATCAGCGCGCTCGCATCCCGTGCCTGATGGACGGCGCGACGGCCGAGACCATGCTGCGACGGTTCGGCTACGTCTTCCTCGGCGAGAAGGGCTATCCGCCGATCGCCGACATCATCGGGATTCCGCTGCACGGCGAGCCCTGGCGCGTGGACGGGCCTTCCGGCCCGATCCCGGTCGTGACGTTCGACCAGGACCACGGCCCGGTGCGCAGCGTCGGCTATCGCTTCGGGCCCTTGGCCTACTCGCCGGACGTGCTCGAGCTCGACGAGGCGGCGTTCGCGGCGCTGGAAGGCGTGGACGTCTGGATCGTCGATGCGCTGCGCTACACGCCGCATCCGACCCACGCGCATGTCGAACGGACGCTGGGCTGGATCGAGCGGGTGAAGCCGCGGCGCGCGATCCTGACCAACCTGCACATAGACCTCGACTTCACGGAGCTGTCGTCACGGCTGCCCGAGGGCGTCGAGGCCGCGACGGACGGGCAGCGGATCGAGCTCGAGTGGGCAGGCGAAATTCCGTGAAAGCTTCGCCACTTAAGCTGGGTTTCCTCGCGTCGAATAACGGCACCGGCATGCGCGCCGTCGTGGCCGCGATCGAGGCCGGCGCGCTGAACGCCAGGGCGCTCGTCGCCATCAGCAACCGGCGCGAGGCGCCCGCGCTGACGTTCGCCCGGGATCACGGGGTTCCGACGCGCGTGATTGCGACCAAGGCCGACCCCGACGCCGCCGACGCGGCGGTCGCCGCCGCCTTGAAGGACTCTGGCGCCGAGCTCGTGGTCCTGTCGGGCTACCTGCGCAAACTCGGACCGAGGACGCTGGCGGCCTATAGGGGACGGATCCTGAATGTCCACCCGGCGCTGCTGCCGAAGTACGGCGGGCCGGGCATGTACGGCCGGCGCGTGCACGACGCCGTTGCGGCCGCTGGAGAAACGGTGAGCGGCGCGACAGTGCATCTGGTCGACGAGGAGTACGATCACGGACCAGCCGTCGCGCAGCTGGAGACGCCGCTTGCGCCCGGCGACGACGCCGCGGCGATCGAGGCGAAGGTGACGGCGCTCGAAAGCGGTTTGCTGGTCGACGTACTGAGGCGGATCTCGGAGGGGGCGCTGAGCCTGCCCGAAGGCCCGTCTCGAATTTCCGATAATCTTCCTTAGGCGCGAAGTTGATGCCCGACGCCCCCGACCTCTTCAACGTCGTCGACGCCTATATCGACGCCCTCTTCGCACCGGAAGACGAGGTGCTGAGGGCGGCGCTCCACGATGCGCGCACAGGCGGGCTGCCGCCGATCCAGGTCTCGGCGGCGCAAGGCAAGTTCCTCTATCTGATGGCCAAGCTGGTCGGCGCGCGGCGGATCCTCGAGCTCGGCACGCTGGGCGGCTATTCGACGATCTGGCTCGCCCGAGCATTGCCCGACGACGGCCGGCTCGTCTCGCTGGAACTGGAACCGAAGCATGCCGAGGTGGCGGGGCTCAACATCGCCCGCGCGGGCCTGTCCGACCGCGTCGAGATCGTCGTCGGGCCGGCCCTCGAGACATTGCCGGGCGTGATCGACGGCGCGGACGCGCCGTTCGACCTGGTGTTCATGGATGCGGACAAGCTCAGCTATTGCGCCTATCTCTCGATGATCGTGAACAGCTTGCGAAGCGGGGCGCTGATCCTGGCCGACAACGTGATCCGCTCCGGACGGGTGCTCGAGGCCGAGTCAGCCGATCCCAACGCGCGCGGCGCCCGCGACTTCAACGCGATGATCGCCGCCCATCCGCGCATCGAGGCGGTGATCCTGCAGCAGGTCGGGATCAAGGGCCATGACGGGCTGGCCGTCGCGCGCGTGATCTAGCCGCCGGATGGAAGCCTACCTCGTCTCCGCCCTGCTGGTGGCGCTCGCCGAGATGGGCGACCGCACGCAACTCCTCGCGATCATGCTGGCGAGCCGCTATCGCAAGCCAGTTCCGATCCTGCTCGGCATCCTGGCCGCGACGGTGGCCAACCACGTCCTCGCGGCGCTGGCTGGCTACTTCGTCTCCGGCGTGTTGCAGGCGACCTGGTTCAAGTACGCGGTCTCGCTCTCCTTCGTCGCCATGGCGATCTGGGCGCTTGTCCCGGAGAAGAAGCATGACGAAGACCAGTCGCGGCGCCTGCGCTTCGGCGTCTTCGTGACCACCGCGGTCACGTTCTTCCTGCTGGAAATGGGCGACAAGACGCAGATCGCGACCGCCGCCCTCGCCGCCCGTTACCACAACGTGCTCGTCGTCGCCGCCGGCACCTCGACCGGCATGATGGTGGCCAACACGCCGGCCGTCTTCCTCGGCCAGGCGGTGACGCGCGTGCTGCCGATCAGGGCGCTGCACATCTCCGCGGCCGTGGTCTACCTCATCCTGGGCATCTGGGGCGTCGCCGCGACGGCCGGCTGGGTGAAGTGACCGCCCTGCCCGGCCTCAGGCGTCCTCGAGGTAGCTGACGCCGGGCGCGGTTTTGAGCGCGCCCCGGGCCGCGGCGTCGAGCACGTAGCGGCCGGGCAGTTTCAGCTCGACCTCGCGGCCGCCGGCGAAACCGGCCACGAGCACGACGTCGCCGCCGCCCGCGGTTGCAGGTTTGAGCCGCTGACGCAGCGCCCCGGCGTCCGCCGCCGCGGGCGACAGGTGGACCCGCAGCGCTGCGGCGGCGGACTCGATCGCGCGGTCCAGCGGCTCGGCCTCGTCGCCGAAGAAGCGTACGTCGCCCTCCGCCGCCTTGGCGCGGACCTTGACCACGACGTGGGCCCCGGCCTCCAGCACCTCGCGGCAGCGCCTGAGCGCCTCGGGCGGGAACAGCACCTCGTACTCACCGGTGGGGTCCGAGAGACTGACGAAGGCAAACTTCTCGCCGCTGCCGGACGCCGCCCGCTCCTGGCGCCGACGCACGACGCCGGCCATCCGGAACGCTTCGGCGCCCGCGCGGGCCTGCTGCAGGGCGTCGGCGTAGAGCGTCGTGCGGCGGCGGCGCAGCACCTCGACCACGTCGTCGAGCGGGTGGCCGCTGAAGTAGAATCCGACCGCGGCCAACTCCTCGTCGAGCTTCGCCGCCGGCGCCAGCGGCGCCGTCTTCGGCAGGCGCGGGCGCGCGGCGTCAGCATGCTCGGCCCCGAACAGGCTGACCTGGCCGGATGCGCGCTCGGAGGCCACGCTCTGAGCGTAGGCGATGAGGTCGTCCGAGGCGGCCAGGATCTGGGCGCGGTTGGGGTGGATGGCGTCGAACGCGCCGGCGCGGGCGAGATTCTCGAGCGCGCGCTTGCCGATCTGTCGCGGATCGATCCGCTCGAGGAAGTCGAACAGGTCGTGGAACGGCCCGCCTTCTTCGCGCACGGCCACAAGGTGCTCCATCGCCGCAAGCCCGACGTTGCGGATCGCGCCCAGCGCGTAGAGCACTTCGCCGTCGGCGACCTCGAAGTCGGCGCCCGAGCGGTTCACGTCTGGAGGGCGGATCGCGACCCCGAAACGACGGGCGTCCTGGTTGAACACCGCCAGACGGTCGGTGTTGGAGATGTCGAGACTCATCGAGGCTGCGAAGAACTCGACCGGCGCGTGGGTCTTCAGCCAGGCGGTCTGATAGGTGATGTAGGCGTAGGCCGCCGCGTGGCTCTTGTTGAAACCGTAGCCGGCGAACTTCGCGACGAGGTCGAAGATGTCGCCGGCCCGCGCGCCGGAGACGCCCTTTGCCGCGGCGCCCGCGACGAAGCGGGCGCGCTGCTGGTCCATCTCCTCCTTCTTCTTCTTGCCCATCGCGCGACGCAGCAGGTCGGCCTCGCCCAGGCTGTAGCCGGCCAGGATCTGGGCGATCTGCATCACCTGCTCCTGGTAGACGATGATGCCGTAGGTCTCGGACAGCACCGGCTCGAGCCAGGGATGCGGCCACTCGATCGGCTTGCGGCCCGACTTGCCGTCGCAGAAGGCGTCGATGTTGTCCATCGGACCGGGCCGGTAGAGGGCGCCCAGCGCCGTCACGTCCTCGATCGAGGTTGGCCGGAGCTTGCGCAGCGTGTCGCGCATGCCCTGCCCTTCGAGCTGGAAAACGCCCACCGTGTGCCCGGCGGACATCAGTTCGTAGACGTCCTGGTCGTCGAGCGGCAGCGCCGAGACGTCGGGCGCCGCGCCCCGCCGGGCGAGGAACCGCACGGCGCGGTCGATCACGGTCAACGTCTTCAGTCCGAGGAAGTCGAACTTCACCGGCCCGGCGCTCTCGACCCACTTCATGTTGAACTGGGTCGCCGGGATGTCAGAGCGCGCGTCGCGGTAGAGCGGGACGAGCTCGGTGAGCGGCCGGTCGCCGATGACGATGCCGGCGGCGTGGGTGGAGGCGTTGCGGTAGAGCCCTTCGAGTTGGAGGGCGATGTCGAGCAGCTCGGCGACGCCTTCCTCGCGCTGGCGGGCCTGCTGCAGACGCGGCTCGATCTCGATCGCCTTGGCGAGTGAGACCGGGTTGGCGGGGTTGGCCGGGACCATCTTCGCCAGGCGATCGACGAGCCCGAGCGGAAGTTGCATCACGCGCCCGACGTCGCGCAGCACGGCCCTGGCCTGGAGCGTGCCGAACGTGATGATCTGGGCGACGCGGTCGCGGCCGTACTTGGCCTGCACGTAGGCGATCACTTCCTCGCGCCGCTCCTGGCAGAAGTCGGTGTCGATGTCGGGCATCGAGACCCGCGCCGGATCGAGGAAGCGCTCGAACAGCAGCTTGAACCGCATCGGGTCGAGGCCTGTGATCAAGAGCGACCAGGCGACGATCGAACCCACCGCCGAGCCGCGTCCCGGCCCAACGGGGATGCCCTTGGCGACCGCGAACTTCATGAAGTCCGACACGATCAGGAGATAGCCGGAAAAGCCCATCGAGGTGATGACGCCGAGCTCACGCTCGAGCCGCGCCCAGTACTCGGCCTCGGGCGCGTAGAGGGTGTGGCCGGCGAGCCGGGCTTTCAGGCCCTCGCGCGCCTGGGCCGCCAGTTCCTCGTCCTCGCTGCGGCCGCCGACGGTCGGGAAGCGCGGCAGCACGGGGTCGCGCTTCTTGACCATGAAGGCGCAGCGGCGGGCGATATCGAGGGTGTTGTCGCAGGCCTCGGGCAGGTCGGCGAACAGCTGGCGCATCTCGTCGGCGCTCTTGAACCAGTGCTCGGGCGAGACGCGCCGACGGTCGTCCTGTCCCAGGAATGCGCCGTCGGCGATGCAGATCAGCGCATCGTGCGCGCGGTGGGTCTTGGCCTCGGCGAAATAGACGTCGTTGGTCGCCACCAGCGGGACGTCGTGCTCGTAGGCGTAGGCCACGAGCCCCGGCTCGGCGATCGCCTCGCTGGCAAGTCCATGGCGCTGGAGCTCGATGTAGAACCGGTCGCCGAGCACTCGGCGCATCTCGGCGAGCGCCCGTTCAGCTTCGGACATGCGGCTGGCGGCCAGCAGAGGGTCGATCGGGCCGTCCGGTCCGCCGGACAGCAGGATCAGGCCCTCGGCCTTCTCGGCCAGCTTCGCCCAGGGCACATGCGGCAGGTCGGTCGCCGCGACGTCGAGGTAGGCGGCGGTGGAGAGCTCGGTGAGGTGGCGCCAGCCCGTCTCATCCTGCGCCAGAAGCACGACAGTGGGGATGCGCGCCCACCGCTCGGCGGGCCCCTCCCCGATCCCGGTCACCGGCAGCGCGCAGCCAACGATCGGCTGCACGCCGGCGTCCTTGGTGGCGACGGAGAATTCCAGCGCGCCAAAAAGATTGGCGCGGTCCGTCAGCGCGACGGCCGGCATGCCGGCGGTTCGCGCTAGCTTGCCGATCGCATCGGCCTTGATCGCACCCTCGAGCAGGGAATAGGCCGACCGGGTGCGAAGATGGACAAACCCTTCGCCGAGCCGCGCCAAACGTCCCTCCCCTCACCCGGCCAGACGCGCGCCGCGACTCAGCCGGCGAAACTCGCCATCTGGCAGACCATCCAAACGAACCCCGCCACCGAGGCAAGGGCCAGACCCTCGCGCGCCAGTCGAATCATGGGGACAATCCCTCCGATGTACCCGTTTTGTTCTTTTGTGCTTATTCCCCCTTTGTTCCACATTGTCAAGCTTCGATAGCGGCGAGCCGGCCGGCCAGCCCGTCGAGGGACTCGAGCCTCAGATCCGCCTGCGCGACCTCCGCGCGTCCGGCGTGCGCCAGGCCCCACGGCCCGCGACGGAGGAAGACGGCGAGCATCCCGGCGGCCTTGGCGGGCAGCACGTCGTTGTCGAGCCGGTCGCCGACATAGGCGATCGCCCCGGGCGGTGCGCCGGCGGCCGCGACCACCTGGGCGAAGAAGTCCGGATCCGGCTTCTCGACGCCCCAGCGGGCCGACGAGGCGATGAAGTCGGCCGGCGCCTCGGCGGCCGCGAGCGCCGCCTCCGCGGTCTCCGGCTGGTTGCCGGCGAGGCCCACGCGGAAGCCGGCCGCCCGGAGCGCCGCGAGGCAGGGCAGCGCGTCGGGATAGAAGTCGCCGGGCTCGAAGCGATGGGTCCACCCGGCCTCGATGCGGCGGCGCTGCTCGGCCTCGACGTCGAGGCCCGGCCGCACCAGCTCGAAGACGCGTCGGTGATGCCAGCCTCGTTCGATCACCGTTCCCAGCGCTGCGAAGAAACTCAGGCGCGGCACGCAAAGCCAGTCGGCCCACTCGCCCCAGTGCCGCGTCTCGTCCACCAGCGTCTCGCCGACGTCGAACACCACGACGCGGATCCGGCTCATGGCGTGCGCGGCTCGAGGCGGCCGTCCCGGAGCGCCAGCACGCGGTCCATGAAGCTGGTGAGCTCGAGATTGTGGGTCGCGACCAGCGCCGCGACGCCGCGCTGGCGGGCGAGGTCGTGCAGAGCCTTGAACACCGCCTTCGAGGTGACCGGATCGAGGTTGCCGGTCGGCTCGTCGCAGAGCAACAGGCGCGGACTGTTGGCGAGCGCTCGGGCGACCGCGACCCGCTGCTGCTCGCCGCCAGAAAGCCTCGCCGGCTGGTGGGTCAGCCGATCGCCGAGGCCGAGATCCTCGAGCAGCGCCTTCGCCCGCGTCTCGGCCTCGGTGCGGGGCCGACCGGCGATCATCAGCGGCAGGGCGACGTTGTCGAGCGCCGAGAGCTCGGGCAGCAGGTGGTGGAACTGGTAGACGAAGCCGATCTCCCGGAGGCGGATCCGTGTGCGGGCGCGGTCGCCCAGCACCGAGCAATCCTCGCCGTCGATGACGATGGTCCCGTCGGTCGGGTGCTCCAGAAGGCCCGCAGCGTGCAGCAGCGACGACTTGCCCGACCCCGAAGGGCCGACGAGCCCGACGAGCTCGCCCGGGCGGATCTCGAGGTCGATGCCCTTCAGCACCTCCAGGGTCCGCTCGCCGGTCTTGTAGCTGCGCTTCAGGCCTCGGACGACGAGGACTGGCTCACTCATAGCGGAGCGCCTCCACCGGATCGAGGCGCGAGGCGCGCCAGGCCGGCGGCAGTGTGGCGAGGAACGACGCGGCGAGCGCGATCACCGTGATGGCGGCCACCTCGTGCCATTCGATCTTCGCCGGCACGCGCGAGAGGAAATAGATCTGCGGGTTGAACACCTGCTGGTGCGTCGCCCACTCGACGAACTTCTGGATGTCGCCGATGCGCCAGCAGAAGACGACGCCGATCAAAAGGCCGGCGATCGTGCCGAGCGCGCCGACCGTCGCGCCGCAGAGGAAGAAGATGCGCAGGATCGCGCCCTGCCCCGCGCCCATGGTCCTGAGGATCGCGATGTCACGGCCCTTGTTCTTCACCAGCATCACCAGGGCCGAGATGATGTTCAGCGAGGCGATCAGCACCAGCATCGCCAGGATCAGGAACATCACGTTGTGCTCGACCGCGAGCGCGCCGAAGTAGGCCTCGTTCTTCTGGGTCCAGTCGGTGACGTCGTCCGGCGGAACGTGGGCCGCGGCCGCCAGCGCCGGCTTGAGGCTCGGGGCCAGGTCCGGATCGTCGAGCTTGATCTCGATGTAGTCGACCGCGGCGTCGCGCCCGAAGAAGAGCTGCGCCTGCGAGAGCGGCATGTAGATGAAGGCCTGGTCGTATTCGCTCATCCCGACCTGGAAGGCGCCGGCGACGACGTAGGTCTTCTGGATCGGCACCACGCCCATGGCGGTGGCTGTGCTCGCCGGCGAGATCAGCGTGATCGGATCGCCCGGCTTCACGTTCAGCGCGTCTGCCAGCCGTGCGCCGACCAGCACGAGGTTGCCGCCGTCGTCGCCGTCGCCGAATCCGGCCAGCGAACCGGACTTGATGTTGCCGGCGATGATGCGGGTGGCGCGCAGGTCAACGGGCCGCACGCCGCGGACGATCGCGCCCGCCGCCGACGACTGGCTCTGCGCGAGCGTCTGGGATTCGATGATCGGCGTCGCCTGCACGACGTGCGGGATGGCTTTCAGTCTCGCGATCAGCGCGTCCCGCTGCGCCGGGGTGTCGGCCGGCGCGACGACGTAGTCGTGGCCGTTGAACCCCAGGATCATGTTCGAGAGGTCGGCGCGGAAGCCGTTCATCACCGACATGACGATGATCAGCACCGCGACGGCCAGCATGATGCCGACGAACGAGATGATCGAGATCAGCGCGACGCCGCCTTCGCTGCGGCGGGCGCGCAGGTAGCGGACGGCGATCTCGCGCTCCCAGGCGCTGAAAGGCGGCGCGGCCGCCGGCGTGTCGCTCATCGGGTCAGGAACCCGGCGCGCGCAGCATGCCGAGCGAGATCCAGTGGAAGTGCACGGCGATCCAGAATGGCGCGAAGATCAGCGCCGAGATCCAGGTGGTGGTGATGAACTTGCGCGTCAGCTTAGGATCCACGGGCGAGGCGGGATCGCCGCCTCCGGGGGCCTTGATGCCCGCCTCGGCATGGCTGATCACGCCTCTGGGCAGCACGCTGAACAGCACTACCCACCAGACGATCAGGTAGACCGCGATCGAGGTCTCGAGGTTCATCCGTGCGCGGCCTCCGCGTGCTGCGGCTCTGCCATCAGCTCGATCAGGACCCCGCCCATGTCCTTCGGGTGGACGAAGATCACCGGCACGCCGTGGGCGCCGATGCGTGGCTCGCCAGTCCCGAGCACGGTCGCGCCCTTGGCCCGCATCTCGTCGCGCGCCTTGAGTATGTCGGGCACCTCGAAACAGACATGGTGCTGACCGCCGCGCGGGTTCTTCTCGAGGAAGGCGGTGATCGGCGAGTTCTCGCCGTAGGGCTCGATCAGCTCGATCTGGGCGTTCGGCAATTCGACGAAGCTGACCCACACGCCCTGCTCGGGCAGCGCGCGCTTCTCGGTGACCTTCGTCGCGCCCAGCACCTCGAGGTAAAGCTTCCAGGACTGTTCGATCGAAGGCGTCGCGACGCCGACGTGGTTCAGGCGGCCAATCATGCCGCACGCCTAGCACCGTTGCCGAGCAGAATGAAGGCGCAGGCCGAGCGTGCGTCGTTCGAGACGCGCCCTCGCGGGCGCTCCTCACCATGACGGACGACTGTGCAAGTCGCCAACGTCGTCATCCCGAGGAGCGCGCGCAGCGGGCGTGTCGAAGGACGCAGCATCGTCCTGCAGTCCTTGGGGAGCGAGCTGGCGGTCCTCGCCATATTGCAATTCGCCGCGCCTCATGTACTTTGCAATACAAAGCATCTGGAAGGAACCGATGCAGGACCTCGACAAGGCGCTGGCCGAGATCGGCGCGATCCGCACGCAGCTGGCGCGCAGCGAGACGTTTCACGGCCTGGGACCGACCGCCTTCGCCGCCACCGGCGTGCTCGCGCTGCTGGTCGCCATCGGCGAGGCGCGCTGGATGCCGGACCCTGGCCCGCACGCCGCCGCGTTCCTGACGGTCTGGATCGCGGTGGCGGCGATCTCGGCCACGGTGATCGGCGTCGAGATGGTCGGGCGCTCGCGGCGACTCCACTCCCCGCTCGCCGACGAGATGATCGTCGCGGCGGTGCAGCAGTTCCTGCCGGCCGGCGCGGCTGGCGTGCTGATCACGGCGGTGCTCTACGGCTTTGCGCCGCAAGCGCTCTGGGCCGCGCCGGCGCTCTGGCAGATCTGCTTTTCGCTCGGGATCTTCGCCTCGTGCCGCTTCCTGCCGCGCGGCATGCTGCTGGTCGGCGCCTGGTATCTGGCGACCGGCGTCGGCTGCCTGGCGCTGGCGCAAGGCGCGCACGCCTTCGCCCCGTCGGCGATGGGCCTGCCGTTCGGCGCCGGCCAGCTGCTGGTGGCGGCGGTGTTGCGCTTCTCGAGCCCGCGCGATGCCTGAGCCCGCCCCGTTCGCCTACGAGGGGCTCGACCGCGTGTTCCACGAGCGGGCGCGCCTCGGCGTCCTGACCTCGCTCGCGGCCAACCCGAAGGGCCTGGCGTTCAGCGACCTGCGCCGGCTCTGCGGCCTGACCGACGGCAACCTCGCCCGACACCTGCAGACGCTGCAGGACGCCGGCCTGGTCGAGGTGACCAAGAACTTCGAGCGCAACCGCCCCCTCACCCTGTGCCGGATCACGCCGGAGGGCCGCGCGCGGTTCCTCGAGTACCTCGACGTGCTCGACCGCGTCGTCCGCGAGGCGGCCGCCGCCGCCAAGTCCGAGACGACCGAAGGGCCTCTCTCCGGGCTGGCGCCCGCCTGACCCTTTTTTGGAAGGATACTTTGTCTTGCAAAGCACTGTCTCCACGCCCCTTCACGTGGCGATCATCATGGACGGCAACGGCCGCTGGGGCGTGAGCCGGGGCCTCAGCCGCACCGACGGACACGTCGCTGGCGCCGACGCCGTGCGCCGGACCGTCGAGGCCGCGCCCGACTTCGGCGTCACCACGCTGACCCTGTTCGCTTTCGCGCAGGCGAATTGGCGGCGACCTGAGCGTGAAGTGGGCGCGCTGATGGCGCTCTTCCGCGACTACCTGGCGCGCGACGCCCCTCGCCTGATCGACGGCGGCGCGCGCCTGACCATGCTCGGCCGGCGCGACCGGTTGCCATCGGATCTCGCCGAGGCGGTGGCGAAGGTGGAGGCCGCGACCGCTTCAAATGATCGACTCAACCTACGGATCGCACTCGATTATTCGTCGAGGGAGGCCATTGCCGAGGCCGCCGGCCGTTTGGGCTCATCGGGCTCGGCGGACGAGCTCGAGCGGCTGATCGACGGCGGCGCCGGGCCGGTCGACCTCCTGATCCGCACCGGCGGCGAGCAGCGGCTCTCGGACTTCATGCTCTGGGAGTGCGCCTTCGCCGAGCTCTGGTTCACGCGCCGCATGTGGCCGGACTTCGGCGCAAACGACCTCGCCGCGGCGATCTCCGACTTCCGCGGCCGCGAACGCCGGTTCGGCGGGCTGGCGGACGTCGCGGCTTGACAGCTGTCATCCCGGAGAGTCGCGCAGCGGACTCGTCCGGGATCTGCTTCCGATGCCGGCGCAAAGTAGATCCCGGCTCTCCGCGCTGACGCGCTCCGGCCGGGATGATTGTGGGTCCGGACCCTAAACCCTCAGCACCGTCGCCTCGACGACCGGGCGGCGTTCCCAGATGCGGAAGGCGGCGCGCTTCAACGCCCGTGACAGCGCCTGCTCGACCGCTCCGTCGTCGTCGCGGTCCTCGCTGGACAGCTTCTTGAGCGCGGTCTCGGCCTCGGCGGAGAGGTCGTCGACGGCCTCCTCGAGGTCGTAGTCGGCGTCGCCGGGCAGGCCGAGCGCGCGCACCTGCGGTCCGGAGACGATGCGGCCGCGACGGTCGAGCGCGACCGCGACGGTCAGCATACCGTTGAAGGCGGCGTGGCGGCGCTCGCGCAGCGCCTCGCCGTGCTCGGGCGTGACCATGCCACCGTCGACGTAGAGCCGGCCCGCCGGGACCTCGTCGATCACCTCGGCGCGGCCAGGCGCCAGGCGCACCATGTCGCCGTTGCGCGGCGCGACCTGCTCGGCGACCTGCATGTCGCGGGCGAGGTTGACGTGCTCCAGCAGGTGCCGGCGCTCGCCGTGGGTGGGCACCGCGATGCGTGGGCGCGCCCACTGGTACATCCGCTTCAACTCGTCGCGGCAGGGGTGGCCGCTGACGTGCAGGCCCGGATGGTCGCGCTCGGTGAACAGGCGCACGCCGCGATCGGCCAGCTTGTTCTGCAGGTTGCGGATCGGGATCTCGTTTCCCGGAATCACCCGCGAGGAGAAGACGCAGGCGTCGCCCTGCCCCAGGCTCAGGTGCGGGTGCGTGCCGTCGGCGACCCGCGCCAGCGCCGCGCGCGGCTCGCCCTGGCTGCCGGTGCAGAGGAACAGCACCTTGTCGGGCGGGAAGTGGCCGGCGTCGGCGTCAGTGACGAACGGCTGGACGTCGGACAGCAGGCCCACCGAGCGGGCGGCGGCGGCCATGCGGATCATCGAGCGGCCGACCAGGCAGACGCGGCGGTCATTGGCCTCGGCGGCGCGGATGATCGAGTCCATCCGCGCGACGTTGGACGCGAAGCAGGCGGCGGCGACCTTGCCTTTCAGCTGGCCGATCAGCTCGCGCAACGCCACGCGGACGGTCGCTTCCGAACCCGCCTCGCCGTCGACGAAGACGTTGGTGGAGTCGCAGACCATCGCCAGCACGCCCTCGTCGCCGAGGCGGCGGATCGCGGCCTGGTCGGTGACGGGGCCGAGCAACGGGTCGGGGTCGATCTTCCAGTCGCCGGTGTGGAGCACGGCGCCCAGCGGCGTTCGGATCGCCAAGCCGTTCGGCTCGGGGATCGAGTGGGTCAGCGTGATCAGGGTCAGCTCGAACGGCCCGAGCTGGAACGACCCGGAAAGTGGAACCTCGGTGATCCGGACCTCGTCGAGCAGGCCCGCCTCGCGCAGCTTCTCGCGCAGCAGGAAGGCGGTGAAGGGCGTGGCGTAGAGCGGCGCCTTCAGCCGCTCCCAGAGCCAGGGAACCGCGCCGATATGGTCCTCATGGGCGTGGGTCAGCACGATGCCGAGGATGTCCTTGGCGTGCTCCTCGATGAACGCGGGGTCGGGCAGGATGATCTCCACGCCCGGCGTCGTCTGATCGCCGAACGTCACGCCGAGGTCGACCACGATCCACTTGCGGGCATGCGGCGGGCCGTAGCCGTAGAGGTTGAAGTTCATCCCGATCTCGTTCGACCCGCCCAGCGGCAGGAAGACGAGCTCGTCGTTGGGGCTTGGCGTCATGCGGTCCCAACCTTTCCCCCGCAAGCGGGGGAAACGTCGCGAGGCCCAAGGCGAGCGACAATGGGGGCGTGTCGGTGATTCCCCCCATCGGCGACGCGTCGCTGCGCGACGACGCGCCGCTTTCCCCCTGAGGGGGAAGGGTTCCTCGTCGCGTTCATCCCGCCGCCAGATGGGTGTTGCGGCGGTGGATTTCGAGCAGGCCGCGGATCGTCAGGTCGTGGTCGAAGTGGTCGATGGCGGTCGTGGCGCCTTCGAACAGCGAGGCGATGCCGCCGGTGCCGATCACGGTCAGCGGCCTCGCCCACTCGGCCTTGATCCGCGCGACGAGGCCCTCGATCATCGAGATGTAACCCCAGAAGACGCCCGACTGCATCGCGCCGACAGTGTCGACGCCGACGACGCGGTTGCCGGTCGGACGTCGGATCGCCACCCGCGGCAACTGGGCTGCGGCGTCGTGCAGGGCCTGCATGGAGAGGTTGATGCCTGGGGCGATGACGCCGCCCTCGAATGCGCCGTCGGCGGCGACGACGTCGAACGTGGTCGCCGTGCCGCTGTCGATCACCAGCAGATCGCCAGCATAGGCGGCATGGGCGCCGATCGCGTTGACCAACCGGTCGGCGCCGGCCTCGGAGGGCTTGAGGATCCGCACCTCGATCCCGAGGTCGACGTTCTCGCCGATCACCAGCGGCTCGACGTGCAGGTAGCGGCGCGACAGGTTACGCAGGTTGAACAGCGACTGCGGCACGACGCTCGAGATGATGCAGGCGTCGAGCTGGCTGAGGCTGAGGCCCGCCATCGCCAAGAGCTGCGCGAGCCACACCGCGTACTCGTCAGCGGTGCGCGTGCTTTCGGTCGCCGCGCGCCACTGGGCGATCCAGGCCTTGCTGTCGTGGACCGCGAAGAGCGTGTTGGTGTTGCCCTGTTCGATCGCCAGCAGCATCTCAAGCGCTCCCTTCGGAAGGAGTGGCCACGGACAACACGGAAGGCACGGAAGCGCGGAAGCCGGTCACAGTACGAGCCTTTCCACGCGCGCCTTCGGCGCGCATCCGAAGTTGACCAGCAGACCAACTCGCAAACCTGTCGCCTTCAAGTAGTTCAGTGTCTGGGCGCGATGTTCGGGCGCTAAGTCGCGCACCGCCTTGAGCTCGACAATGATCTCGTTGAAGCACACGAAGTCCGGCCGATAGGACTGGGCCAGCAGCGTTCCCTTGTAGGTCACACCCAGCGCGGGCGCGGCGACGTAGGGAATGCCTTGTGCGTCGAACTCGAGTGCGAGAGCCTCCTGATAAATCGCTTCGAGGAAACCGGCGCCAAGGTGTCGGCTCACCTCAAACACAGCGCCGCGAATTCGGAACGTCTCTTCGGCGAAGAGCAGACTTCCGTGTTCTCCGTGCTTTCCGTGGTTCATTCCTAGCTTGGTCCGAAGAAGACGTCGCCGGCGGTGATGCGGCGGACGAGGCCCGAGGCTGTTCGAAGCCGCAATGCTCCGTCCGTGTCCAGGCCTTCGGCGATTCCGGAGACCGTCTCGCCCGGCAGGCGCGCGGTGCAGGCCTCGCCGAGGCCGCTGGCCCTCGCCGTCCACGCTTCGGCGATTGGCGCGAAGCCGAGCCGCGCCCAGACGTCGCGCCAGCGTGCGAAACTCTCGGCGAGCACGCCCAGCGCCTCGAGCGGCGACGGCGGGGGCGCGCGCATATGCTCGGCGAACGCGGTGGCGGGGCGCTCGGGATTGTCGGGCGCCCAGGCGAGGTTCACGCCGATGCCGATCGCGAGCCAGAGGCCGCCGCTCGGATGCGGGCCCGACTCGACGAGGATCCCGCTGGTCTTGCGGCCGGCGATCAGCGGGTCGTTCGGCCACTTTAGGCTGACGAGCGACGCCGGAACGTAGGCGGCGGCCAAGTCGGCGACGGCGAGCGCGGCGACGAACGACAGTTGCGCGGCCTCGCCCGGCGGCTTGTCGGTGCGGTCGAGCAGGGTGGCGAAGAGGTTGCCGCTGCGGCTCTCCCAACTACGCCCGCGCCTGCCACGCCCCGCGGACTGGCGCTTGGCCGTGATCCAGAGCGGCCCCGTGGCGCCGGCTTCGGCGCGGCGACGCGCTTCGGCGTTGGTGGAGTCGATCTCCTCCAGCGCCTCGATCAGGGGAAGGGTCACGTCAGCGCGCGAACGCGGCCGCTGCGGTCGCCAACGGATCGAGCGCCACCAGCGCGAACCAGACGCCGGGGATGGCGAAGAGAGCCGTGACGTAAGCCACCGCGACCGCCCCGCCGGCCGGCGCGTCGGTCCGGCCCGGCGCTTCGTCGAGCCACATCACCTTGATCAGGCGCAGATAGTAGAACGCCGCCACGACGCTTCCGACGAGGCCGGCGACCGCGGCCCAGGTGGTCAGCGGCCCGGCGGCGAGCGCGGCCTTGAAGACGTAGAACTTCGCCCAGAACCCGGAGAACGGAGGCAGGCCTAGTGCGGACAGCGCAAAGGCCGTGATCGCCAGCGCCAAGCCAGGCCGCTCGCGCATCAGGCCGGCGTAGTCGTCGAACGATTCCATCGCCCGGCCCGACCGCTGCAGCGCGGCGAGGCACGCGAAGAAGCCGGTTACGTCGATGGTGTAGAGCACCATGAAGATCAGCATCGCCTGCACGCCGGCCGGTCCCCCGGCGGCGAGGCCGATCAGGGCGTAGCCGATATTCGCGATCGAAGAGTAAGCCCAGAGGCGCTTGAGGTTCGACTGGGCGAGGCCGGCGAACGCGCCGACGAAAACCGAGAGCAGCGCGACGATCAGCACCACCTGCCGCCACTGTTCGGTCGCGCCTCCGAACGCCTCGGTCAGCAGTCGCGCGAACAGCGCCATCGCCGCCAGCTTCGGCGCGCCGGCGAAGAAGCCGACAACGGGCGTCGGCGCGCCCTCGTAGACGTCGGGCGTCCACATGTGGAACGGCGCGGCCGAGACCTTGAAGCCGATGCCGCAGATCAGGAAGACGAGGCCGAAGATGACGCCCGTCCCCGCCCCGCCATGGGTGGCGGCGGCGATGTCGACGAACCTCGTCGAGCCGGCGAAGCCGTAGACCAGCGAAGCGCCGTAGAGCAGCAAGCCGGACGAAAGCGCGCCCAGTACGAAGTACTTCAGGCCGGCTTCCGAGCTCTTGGCGTCGTCGCGCTGGAAAGCGGCCAGGATGTAGAGCGCCAGGGAATGCAGCTCGATGCCGACGTAGAGCGAGACGAGGTCGCCAGCCGAGACCATCACCCCCATGCCGAGCGCGGCGAGGATGACCAGCACGGTCAGCTCGAACCTCTGGGTTCCCTTCTGCGTGAACCAGCGGTCGCAGAGCAGGATCGCGACGGCGCTGGCGGCGAAGATCGCCACCTTGGCGAAACCGGCCCAGTCGTCGGCGATCAGCGCGCCGCCGAACGCGCGCCCGGCAGGCCCGGTGGCGGCCGCGTAGGCGGCGACCGCGAGCGCGGCGACGGCGGCCAGGTTGAAGACCGGGCCGGTGCGGCGCGCGTAGGCGCCCCAGATCAAGAGCAGCATGGCGGCGCCGGCGAGGATGATCTCGGGCAGGGCCAGCAGGGCGTCGTGTGAAAGCGTCATCGCCCTACCCGCCCGTCGCCGCGTGGAAGGCCGCGACCAGCGCGTCGGTTGCTGCGCCCGTCACCTGGAACACCATCCCCGGTGAGAGACCCAGCGCAAGGGTGCCGACGATCAGCGGCGCGAAGATCAGCACCTCGCGCTGGTTGAGGTCGGTGATCGCACTCAGCGCGGAGTTGGTGATCTCGCCGAAGATCACCCGCCGGTAGACCGTGAGCATGTAGACCGCCGAGAGGATCACGCCGGTCGCGGCGATGATCACGGTCCAGGTCGAAGCGCGGTAAGCGCCGGTCATGGTCAGGATCTCTCCGACGAACCCGCTGGTGCCCGGCAGCCCGACGTTGCCCATCGTGAACAGCATGAAGGTGGCCGCGTACCAGGGCATGCGGTTCACGAGCCCGCCGTAGAAGGCGATCTCGCGCGTGTGCATGCGGTCGTAGACGACGCCGACGCAAAGGAAGAGCGCGCCGGAGATCACCCCGTGGCTCAGCATCTGGAAGATCGCGCCCTGCTCGCCGAGCGCGTTGCCGGAGAAGATGCCCATGGTGACGAAGCCCATGTGCGCCACCGACGAATAGGCGATCAGCTTCTTGATGTCGGTCTGCCGGAACGCGACCAGCGAGGTGTAGACGATCGCGATCACCGAGAGGGTGAAGATCAGCGGCGTGAACTCGACGCTCGCGTTGGGGAACATCGGCAGCGAGAAGCGCAGGAAGCCGTACCCGCCCATCTTCAGGAGGATGCCGGCCAGGATCACCGAGCCTGCGGTCGGCGCCTCGACGTGCGCGTCGGGCAGCCAGGTGTGGACCGGCCACATCGGCATCTTCACGGCGAACGAGGCGAAGAAGGCGAGCCACAACCAGGTTTGCGCCGCGGGCGCGAATTTGAAGCGCATCAGCTCGGGGATCGACGAGGTGTGGGCGACGCTGATCATCCAGAGGATCGCCGCCAGCATCAGCACTGAGCCGAGCAGCGTGTAGAGGAAGAACTTGAAAGCCGCATAGACTCGCCGTTGACCGCCCCAGATGCCGATGATCAGGAACATCGGGATCAGCTGGCCCTCGAAGAACAGGTAGAAAAGGATCAGGTCGAGCGCGCAGAAGACGCCGATGACCAGCGTCTCGAGCACCAGGAATGCGACCATGTACTCGAGCACGCGATCCTTGATCGAGGTCCAGCTGGCGAGGATGCAGAGCGGCATCAGGAACGCCGTCAGCAGCACGAACAGCACCGAGATCCCGTCGACGCCCATCCGGTAGTGCAGGCCGGCGAACCAGGGCGCGTCCTCGACGAACTGGAAGCCCGGGTTCGCGCCGTTGAACTGGACCACCAGAACGACCGAGAGCGCGAAGGTCGCCAGCGTCACCGCCAGCGTGATCCAGCGCGCGGCGTTCGGCGCCCGATCGTCGCCTTCGGGCGCGAGCGCCTTCAGCAGCAGGATCGCGACGACGCCGGCGAGCGGCAGGAACGTGACCAGCGAGAGGATGCCCATCGCCTAGCGCCCTCCCCGCGAGAAGAACCAGAGCCCGTAGGAGAGCAGCGCAACGACCCCCACCAGCATCACGAACGCGTAGTGGTAGACGTAGCCGCTCTGGAACCGCCCCGTGCGGCGGCCGACGGCGTAGGAAACGGCCGAGACACCGTCCGGGCCGAGGCCGTCGATCATGCGCTGGTCGCCGCCCTTCCAGAAGAGATCGCCGAGCCAGCGCGCCAGCCGCACGAACGTGGCGTCGTAGAGCTCGTCGAAGTACCACTTGTTGTAGAGGAAGCTCCAGACCGGGCCGCGGCGGGCTGCGATCCGTGCGCCCATGCCCTCGTGGCGGATATAGACCCACCAGGCCGAGACGAAGCCGATCGCGGTGACAGTCAGCGGCGCCAGCACCACCCAGAGCGGCAGGTTCGGCGCGTCGGTCAGCATCGAGGGTCCGAGGTTGAAGATCGCGCCCTTCCAGAACTCGCCGCGACCCTCGCCGATGAACTGCGGCGCGAACACCGCGCCGGCCGCGACTGCGCCCAGCGCCAGCAGCAGCAGCGGAACCAGCATCACCCAGGGGCTCTCGTGCGGATCGAGCGGACCGTGGCGGGCGTGATCGTCGTGGCCGCCGTCATGCGCATCCGCATGGGCGTGGTCGTCATGACCTCCACCTGCCCACTTCGGCGTCCCGTGGAAGGTCATGAAGATCAGCCGCCAGGAGTAGAACGAGGTCAGGCCGGCCGCTAGCACACCGATGACGAACGCAAACCAGCCGACGCCGGAGCCGTGGGCCGCGGCGTTGTAGGCCGCGTTGATGATCGCATCCTTCGAGTAGAAGCCGGCGAAGCCGAGGTCGACGTAGGGAATGCCGACGCCGGTGATGGCCAGCGTGCCGGCCAGCATCACCGCGTAGGTCCAGGGCGTCTTCCTCCAGAGCCCGCCCATCGCGCGCATGTCCTGCTCGTGGTGCATGGCGGTGATCACGCTGCCGGCGGCCAGGAACAGCAGGCCCTTGAAGAAGGCGTGGGTGAAGAGGTGGAACATCGAGGCCTGATAGGCCCCGACGCCGGCGGCGAAGAACATGTAGCCGAGCTGCGAGCAGGTCGAGTAGGCGATCACCCGCTTGATGTCGTTCTGCGCCAGGCCGACGGTCGCGGCGAACAGCGCCGTCACAGCCCCGATGATGCAGACGATGTCGCGCGCCACCGGTGCGTACTCGTACATCGGCGACAGCAGGCAGACCATGTAGACGCCGGCCGTCACCATGGTCGCCGCGTGGATCAGCGCGGAGACCGGGGTCGGACCCTCCATCGCGTCCGGCAGCCAGGTGTGCAGAAAGAACTGCGCCGACTTGCCCATCGCGCCGACGAAGAGCAGCGCGCAGGCAAGGTCGACCGCGTAGAACGAATGGCCGGCGAACTCCCAGCCCTGCTTTGCATGCGCCGCCACCTGCGGGAAGATCTCGGCGAAGCGGATCGTGCCGAAAACCCAGTATGTGGTCATGATGCCGAGGGCGAAGCCAAAGTCGCCGATGCGGTTGACCACGAACGCCTTGATCGCCGCGGCGTTGGCGGTCGGCTTCTTGAACCAGAAGCCGATCAAGAGGTAGCTCGCCAGCCCGACGCCTTCCCAGCCGAAGAACAGCTGCATGAAGTCGGCGGCCGTCACCAGCGCCAGCATGCTGAAGGTGAAGAACGAGAGGTAGGCGAAGAACCGGGGCTTGGAGTCGTCCTCGGCCATGTAGCCCCAGGAATAGAGGTGCACGAGCGCTGAGACCGTCGTCACCACCACCAGCATCACCGCCGAGAGGCTGTCGACACGTACGCTCCAGGCCGAGCGGAACGTCCCGACGTCGATGAACGGCGCGACCTGGTGGGTGAAGTGCCAGGTCCCGGCGACGGTGTTGAAAAAGGCGATCCAGCCCAGCAGGCACGACAGGAACAACAGCCCCGTCGTCACCGCCATGGACGCCGTGTCGCCGATCCGGCGGCCGAACAGGCCCGCGATGATCGCGCCGGCCAGGGGCGCAAACACCAGCACCGTGACGAGAGTTTCGGGACTCATGGCGCCCTAGCCCTTCATCATCGACGCGTCGTCCACGGCGATGTCGCCGCGGTTGCGGAAGAAGGTGACCAGGATCGCCAGGCCCACGGCCGCCTCGGCCGCGGCGACGGTCAGCACGATCATCGCGAAGATCTGCCCGGTGACTTCGTGCAGGAAGGCCGAGAACGCGACCAGGTTGATGTTCACCGCCAGCAGGATCAGCTCGATCGACATCAGGATGACGATCACGTTCTTGCGGTTCACGAAGATGCCGAGCACCCCGATCGTGAAGAGGACCGCGGCGACCGCGAGGTAGTGCGCAAGGCCGATGTGGCTCATGGCGCGATCCCCTCACCCGACTTGATCGTGACCACGCGCAGGCCGCTGGCGGGCGTGCGGGCGACCTGGTCGGCGATGCTCTGGCGGCGGACACCCGGCTTGTGCTTCAGCGTCAGCACGATGGCGCCGATCATCGCCACCAGCAGCACGAGGCCCGCGGCCTGGAAGTAGTAGACGTAGTCCGTGTAGAGCACGCGCCCGATCGTCTCGGCGTTGGTGACCCCCGCGGACGAGGCGGCCGGCGCGGCGTTCTTCGCGGCCGCGCCGTTGTGCGCCACGCTGATGGCGACGACCGCCATCTCGATCACGAGTACGCCGGCGACGGCGCCGCCCAGCGGCAGATAACGCGCGAAGCCCTGCTTCAGGGCGTCGAAGTCGACGTCCATCATCATCACGACGAAGAGGAACAGCACCGCGACCGCACCGACGTAGACGATCACCAGCAGCATCGCCAGGAACTCGGCGCCGAGCAGCACGAACAGGCCCGCGGCCGAAAAGAAGGCGGCGATCAGGAACAGCACCGAGTGCACCGGATTGCGCGCCGCAACGACGCCCAGCGCCGAGCCGATCGTCACCGCCGAGAGCAGCCAGAAAGCGATCGCCTGCAGGTCCATCTCGGCGTCGCTACTCCCGTCCTGCGCCGAGGCGCCCAACGGCGCCGGCGAGCCCCCGCAGATCGCGCCGCCCTCTTAGCGCGTTCGAGCGATCTGGAAACCGCTTTTGCGGCCAGGCTGGCGAAATCAGGCGCGGCATCAACGGTAAGGCGCGTCGAGCTCGAGGTTCCGGGCGATCTCGCGCTCCCAGCGATCGCCGTTCGCGAGCAGGCGTTCCTTGTCGTAGTAGAGCTCCTCGCGCGTCTCGACTGCGAACTCGATGTTCGGTCCCTCGACGATCGCGTCGACCGGGCAGGCCTCCTGGCACATGCCGCAGTAGATGCACTTGACCATGTCGATGTCGTAGCGGGTCGTGCGCCGGCTGCCGTCCTCGCGCGGCTCGGCCTCGATGGTGATCGCCTGCGCCGGGCAAATCGCTTCGCAGAGCTTGCAGGCGATGCAGCGCTCCTCGCCGTTCGGATAACGCCTGAGCGCGTGTTCGCCCCGGAACCTCGGCGACTGCGGATTGCGCTCGTGCGGGTACTGCACTGTCGCCTTGGGCGCGAGGAGGTAGCGCACGCCGAGCCGGAAAGCGCCCATGAAGTCCATCAGCGCCGCGCCGCGCGCGGCCTGACTGATCCGCTCCAGCATCAGCTTGCCTTCTTCGGGTTGCATACATAGTCGCCGAGGTGGGTCGGATCCCCGCCCGGCTTGAGTTGGAAGTCGCCGCCCTTTTCCTTGCAGGCGTCTTCGGCCGCTCTCAGCGAGTCGTAGTCGGCGTTGCCGCGCTCGTACCAGGCCGGCCCTTCCGCCGCCCTGTCTGCGCACGAGGCCAGCACCGTGAGGAAGATCAGGATCGCGAGCGGTCGCATCAGGCGTTCAACCAGAAAACGCGGATGGCGCCGACGAGCGCCACCGCAACCAGCGAGGTCGGCAGGAACACCTTCCAGCCGAGTCGCATCAACTGGTCGTAGCGGTAGCGCGGCACGACGGCGCGGACCATGCCGTTGAGCAGGAAGAAGAACAGCGTCTTCACCGCGAACCACCCGAAACCCCAGAGGCTGACGACGATCGGGTTCCAGCCATTCAGGTAGGGCTCCGGCCAGGGTGCGTGCCAACCGCCGAAGAAAAGCACCGCCGTCAGCCCGCTCATCAGGATGATGCTCGAGGTCTCGGCCAGGTAGAACAGCATATAAGGCGTCGAGCCGTACTCGACCTGGTAGCCGGCCACGAGCTCTGACTCGGCTTCCGGCAGGTCGAACGGCGGACGGTTGGTTTCGGCCAGCGTCGAGACGAAGAAGATGACGCCCATCGGGATCATCACGATCGCCGCCGGCAGGCCCTTCAAGCCGCCCCCGCCGAGCAGGTTCCAGTGCCAGAAGCCACCGGCCTGCCTCTGTACGATGGTGTCGAGATTCATCGAGCCGGCGAGCAGGATCACCGTCACGATCACGAAGCCGATCGAGACCTCGTAGCTGATCATCTGCGCGGCCGAGCGCAGGGCGCCGAGGAACGGGTACTTCGAGTTCGACGCCCAGCCGCCCATGATGATGCCGTAGACGCCCATCGACGAGACGGCGAACAGGTAGAGGATGCCGACGTTGATGTTGGAGACGATCCAGCCCGGCGCGAGCGGGATCGCCGCCCAGGCGCCCAGCGCCAGCGTCACGCTGATCAGCGGCGCGAGCAGGAAGACGAACTTGTCGGCGCCCGCGGGGATCACCCGCTCCTTCAAGAGAAACTTGCCGAGGTCGGCGAACGATTGCAGCAGGCCGAAAGGCCCGACGACGTTCGGGCCCTTGCGCATGCCGACGCCGGCGAAGAGCTTGCGGTCGCCCCAGATCAGGAACGCGCAGGAGAGCAGGATCCCGACCGTGACCAGCAGGATCTGGCCGAGGGTCAGCAGCGACCAGCCGAGGGGCGTGTTCCAGCTCAGCATCGCCTACTCCGCCGCCATCTTCTGAGCGCCGGACGCCAGCGCGGCGCATTCGGCCATCGTCACGCTGGCCCGTGCGATCGGGTTGGTCAGGTGGAAAGCCTTGATCGGCGAGGCGAGCGGCGCGTCGGAAAGGTCGCCGGCCGCGCCCAGCCCGGAGAGGTCGAACGCCGTCGGGACCGAGCCCGGCGCATAGTCCAGCTGTCCGAACGTCGGATGGTCGGCGAAGAGCTTGGCGCGCAGCTGATCAAGCGAATCGTACGGCAGCGTTGCGCCCAGGCGCTCGGAGAGCGCGCGGATGATCGCCCAGTCCTCGCGCGCCTCGCCTTTCGGGAACACCGCACGCTCGCCACGCTGCACGCGGCCCTCGGTGTTGACGTAGAGCCCGGCTTTCTCGGCGTAGGCGGCCCCGGGCAGGATCACGTCGGCGCGGTGCGCGCCGGCGTCGCCGTGCGTGCCGAGGTAGACGACGAAGGCGTCCGACGTCGAAAGCTCGATCTCGTCGGCGCCGAGCAGGAAGAGCACGTCGAGCGCGCCTTTCTGGACCATCTCGCGCGCGCTCTTGCCTCCCTCGCCGGGCGTGAAGCCGAGGTCGAGACCGCCCACCCGGGCGGCGGCGGTGTGCAGGACGTTCCAGCCGTTCCAGCCCTCGCGCACGACATTGAAGGTTCTGGCGAGGTCGGCGATCGCCGAGAGCGTCGCCGCGCCGGTCAGGGCCCCCTGCCCGATTACGATCGCCGGCCGCTCGGCGGCCTTGAACGCCTTGATGAAGTCGGACTTGTCTTTGGCGAGGTCGCCCAGCGTCCTGGCGCCCGCGCCCAGGTGCTCGTAGCGATAGGTCAGGTCGGCCGGCGCGCCGACCAGCGCGAAGCGGGTCTTGCCGGTGAGCCACATCTTGCGGAAGCGCGCGTTCAGCACCGGCGCCTCGAGCCGCGGATTGGTCCCAATCAGCAGCACCGCGTCCGCCGCCTCGATCCCGGCCAGCGTCGAGTTGAAGAGCCAGCTCTCGCGCGGCCCGCCGCCGAGCACGACGCCGTCCTGCCGGCAGTCGAGATTGGCGATGCCCGAGCCACGGAAGAGGTCGGCGAGCGCTTTCATCGACTCGGCGTCCTGCAGGTCGCCGGCGATCGCGCCGATCCGGTCGGACGATGCCTCCTTCAGCTTCTCGGCGACCAGATCGAGCGCCTCGCCCCAGCTCGCTGGGGCGAGCTTGCCGCCACGGCGGATGAAGGGCCGGTCGAGCCGCTGGCGCGACAGGCCATCGACGGCGTAGCGGGTCTTGTCGGAGATCCACTCCTCGTTGATGTCGTCGTTGGTGCGCGGCAGCACGCGCAGCACCGCCGGCCCGCGGGCGTCGATGCGGATCGCCGAGCCCAGCGCGTCCATCACGTCGACGCTCTCGGTCTTCTTCAGCTCCCAGGGGCGGGCGTTGAAGGCGTAAGGCTTCGAGGTCAGCGCGCCGACGGGGCAGAGGTCGATGATGTTGGCCGAGAGCTCGCTGGTGATCGCCTGGTTGAGGTAGGTGGTGATCTCGACGTCCTCGCCACGGCTGATCAGGCCGAGCTCGGAGACGCCGGCCACTTCGGTCATGAAGCGGACGCAGCGCGTGCACTGGATGCAGCGGGTCATGACCGTCTTGATCAGCGGACCCATGTACTTCTCTTCGACCGCCCGCTTGTTCTCGGCGTAGCGGGAGTCGTCGCGGCCGTAGCCCATCGACTGATCCTGCAGGTCGCACTCGCCGCCCTGGTCGCAGATCGGGCAGTCCAGCGGGTGGTTGATCAGCAGGAACTCCATCACCCCTTGCCTGGCCTTCTTCACCATCGGCGAGTTGGTGATGATCTCCATGTTGTCGCCGGCGGGCAGAGCGCAGGACGCCTGCGGCTTGGGGGCGCCGGGCTTCACTTCGACCAGGCACATGCGGCAGTTGCCCGCGATCGAGAGCCGCTCGTGGTAGCAGAAGCGGGGGATCTCCTCGCCCGCGAGTTCGGCGACCTGCAGCACGGTCATGCCGTTCTCGAATTCGATCTCGACGCCGTTGACCTTGGCTTTGGGCATGTCGCTCCGGGGCGCCTGTGGCGGCTTGGATGGGGCTCGCTTAGCGCCTGCGGAATCTCCCGTCAAAGCCGGCAGGGCAAGAATGTCGGAGGTCGGCCGCATTGACGCAGCGGCGCTCTTCGCCCAAGAGCGGCCGGGCTGCAGGGAGGGCTCGCCATGGCGCACTGGCTGGTGAAGTCGGAGCCGGCGAAATACGCGTTCGGCGACCTCGTGCGCGACGGCAAGACCGT
>DATKMZ010000092.1:0-29778 GCA_035541575.1 Caulobacteraceae bacterium
CGAGGATCTGGGACATGGCGGGGCCGACGGCGTGAGCGAAGGGGCGCGGAACCTAGTGAAGGCGCGGGCCGGCGTCAACGAACGGAGTTACGCGGGGCTAGCCCGCCGCGTGGGCCGGCTGATGCGGAGGCCGTTAGGGGGCCGCTAGCTCAGGTCGGGATGCCAATCGACCCAGGTGTCGATCTTGGCGGGGGCCCTGTTCTCGAGCATGCCCAGGAGCGGGTCGCGCAACCAATCGAGGTGCTCCAGCTCGAATCCATAGATCGTCAGGAAGGGCCGGCTGTCAGACGTGGAGTCGAAGAAGAAGCCAACCGGGTTGTTGATGCCCTTCCAGCGGCCTGGCTCCGGGAAGTCGAGCATGGTGATGTAATAACTGCCGCTGGACTCCTTGCCGAGGTACATGCTGGACGACCGCCAGACTCCCAGATGCGCCCCGCTCGGCGGCTTGAAGCCGTCCATCCCGGCCTTGGGGTTCTGGGTGACCGGCACGACGGTGTCGAGGTTCAGGAAGGCGTGGACAGTCGTCTTGTTGCTGTAGTCCCGAAGGAAGCCGTCGGGCGACTTGGCCGGATAGAACCAGAAATCGATCGCTATCTTCACGGTGTCGTCTCCCGTCGCGAGAAGGCTGCACGCAAGGCAAGCGTGCATGGGCGCATCACTCACCCGGCGAAGCGGCCTATCCGCTGTAGGGATACCACTCCACCCAGCGGTCGACCGGGGCCGGGCCCTTGTTGTCGAGCTTCCCTTTGCCGTGTTCCAAATCGAGTTTCTGACTGTACACCCTGAACGCGTAGAGGATGAGGAAGGGCTCGGTCGCGGACGAGGAATCGAAGAACAGGCCGACCGGGCTCTCGATCCCGACCCAGCGCCCTTGCTCCGGAAACTCGACGTCCTCGGCTATGTAATATTTGCCGCTCGTCTCCTTGCCGAGATACATGCTGGCCGAGCTCCACACGCCGAACTGCGCATTGGCGGGCGGGCTGAAACCCAGCCGGCCGGCCGCGGGAAAGTAAGTCGGCTCCGCCAGCGTCCTCAGGTTGAGGAAATCGTGGATGGTCGTCCAGCTCGGTTCGGTGAATCCGAACGGATCGGTCTTGTAGAGGTCGAAGTCGATCGCGATTCTCACCCGAGTCGTCCCTGCTGAACGCCCGCCGCTCGCCGCGCCGACCACTGCGCGGACGCTGGTATTCCAAGCTAAGCCCGGGACCCGGCGCGGCGCAACGGCCTCAGACGCGCTGCGGCAGCCTCAGGCGGACTTCGTCGCGGCGGAAGTCGAGGCAGACGCTCTCGAAGCGGCTGAGCACGTCGACGCCGATCAGGATCGCCGGGCGGTCGACCAGGTTCCAAAGCTTGAAGGTGTGGAGGTCGGCGAAGGCGACCGGCCAGGTCGGCACGCTGAGCCCGCCGATTCTGAGGCCTGGCAGGTCGGCGAACACCGCGTCGATGGTCTGGCCGGTGACGCTGACGATCGGGATCGGCCGCCAGGGGATCAGCGGGTAGCGGGTCACGGCGAGCTGGCGCAGCGCCATGTTGCCGATGGTGTCCTGCGCGCCGGAGTCGATAAACGCGGTCAGGCGGATGCCGGCGAGGTCAGCGTCGACCAGCGTAAGCTGGCCGTCGCGGCGATGGGCCTTGAGCTCGACCTCGTCGCCCGAGCCGGACATCGCCGGTCCGCCGTCGATGGTGAGGGTCTGGCGACCGAAGTCGAGCGTCACCTGGCCGCCGTCGAGCAGGTCGAGGCCGAGCAGGCCCGGCCCGCCGATCGCCGCGCCGGGCAGCACCGAGAGCGTAGCCTCGCGTTCCGCGCGCGAGCCGATCTGGATCCTGGCCGTGGCGGTCGGCGTCATCTGCACCCCGGCGACGCCGTTCAGGGCCTGCGTGTCGCCGATCGCAAGGCCGAGCTGCTGGGCGAGCTCGGCGGCGATCACCGACTGGTTCGCGCCGGTGTCGGCGACGAAGGCGAACGGCCCGGCGCCGGCCACGCTCACCGGCGCGGTCATCCGCTTGTAGATGTCGAGCACGGTGCTGATCTTGGCCGGCGGCAGGTAAGCCGGCCCCTGGGGCGTCGTCTGCGGCGAGGGAATCTCGGTGAGGCGGCTGGCGTTGCCGCCGATCTCGACGATCGTGCCGACGGCCGCCCGCGCGAGCTCCGGCGCCGCGAGGCCCAGTGCGGCCATCCCGGCGATCAGTCCCCTGCGGTCCTGCGTTCTGGCGACCATGCCCTCCGGCCCGACGATGCTTCGGGCGCGAGCATACACCGAACGCCGAGCTTTGACTGTCAGCAGATTCAGCGCAGCGCCGCTCAGCGCAGGGCGGGGGCGACGACGAGTCCCCAGAGGTCCGTGGCGACGTGCGCGAGGATCAGCAGCACGATGTCGCGCCGCCAGAGATAGACCGCGGTCAGCAAGCCGCCGGAGACCACGGTCGAGAGCGCCGCGCCGACGCTCCAGAGCGGCAGGTGGGCGAGCGCGAAAGCGGCGAGCGAGATCAGGCCCGCGAGCCAGGCCCGGCCGGTCAGCGCCTCGAGCCGGCCGATCGCGTAGCCGCGGTAGAGCCACTCCTCGGCCGCGGCTACGATGACGACGTCGAGCGCCAGGAACCAGGTGGGCAGCGCCGAGAGCCGCACCTGACCGGCGGCGAACGAGCCCAGCGGCAGGCGCGCCAGCGCCCAGTAGGCCAGCGGCCCGAAGACGAAGATGAAGAACGCCGCCAGGGCGAGCGCGCCAGGGAGCGTGAGCCACGACAGGCGCCCGAAGCCGACGTCCGCAGCCGTCAGCCGCTCGCCGAAGCGGGCGATCGCCGCGACCGCGAGCGTCAGCAGGGCGAACGCGGCAAGCCACGGCGCGCTCGCGGCCAGCGTCGGCGCTTCGCCGGTCGCCTGGCGCGAGACCCAGGCGACGAGCCCCGGCCCGGCCAGCGCGAGCGCGAGGCCGGCCCAGGTCGCCGCCGCCGCACGAGTCAGGAGAACCGCTCCCAGGCCGACTGGCGCGAGACGCCGAGCGCCTCGCCGATCCGCGCCCAGCTGACCTCGCGGCCGCGCAGTTCCTCGACCACGGTCTGCAGCTGGTTGCCCATGCCCTGCAGCGTCTGCTCGATTGGCTTGAGCCGCGCGAGCAGGGTGTCGGTCGAAATGTTCGCGATCTTGAACCGGGCCTCGTCTATCGCCAGCGGCCGGCCGGCGATGATCGTGTCGCAGAGGCCGACGCACTCGTCGCAGATGAAGATGAAGCCTGGCCCGGCGATCAGCTTGGCCACCTCGTACTGCGACTTCAGGCAGAACGAGCAGTGCAGCGGCCCCTTGCCCTGGTAGGGCGGCGGCAGCTTGGCCTCCTCCGCTTCCTTCTTCGCTTCCGGCATGTTGCGCTCTCCGTCAGGCACTTCCTGACAGTCAGGAATATCCTGACAGAGTGAGATGTCAAGGGATTCCTGACGCCGCGCGGACGTGCGTCCATAGAGACGCCCGCTGGCGCGGGCTCTTCAGGATGACGAACGTCGGAGACGCCACACCCTCTTCGCCATGGTGAGGAGCGCTCGAAGAGCCCGTCTCGAACCACGCCCCGCGCTTCACTCCACCTGGACGTCGATGCCCATGGCGTCGAGCAGGCGGAACTGCTGGTCGGCGGCGATCTTGAGGTCGGCGTAGGTGGCGAGGCGCCGGAGGTCGAGGCCGCTGACCTCCGCGCCGCGCAGGTCGGCGCCGGCGAGCTTCGTTTCGTCGACGATGGCCTGGAAGAGGTCGGCGCCGGTCAGGTCCGCGCCCTCGAGATCGGCGCCGGAGAGATCGGCCTCGCGCAGCCGGCTCAGCGCCATCCGCGCGCCGGCGAGGCGCAGGCCCGAGAGATCGGCGAGCTCGAGGTTGCAGTCCATGAACGCGGCGGCGATCCGCTCGACCTTGCGGCCGAACGTGCGGGCGAAGCTCGAGCGCGGAAAGGCTGCGGCCATCAGGTTGCAGGCGTCGAAGGCGGCGTCGTAGAGGTCGCAGCCTTCGAACCGCGCGTGGGTCAGTTCGCAGCGGGCGAAGCGCGCTTCGTCGAGGCGGCTGAAGGCGAAGGCCGCGCCGGTCTGACGCTCCGGGGGGAACTGGCAGGCCTCGAAGACCGCCTCGCGCAGATCGGCATGGGCGAAGCGGCAGCCGACGAACCGGCAGCGCTCGAACCTCGCCGCGAGCAACACGGTCGAGGCGAAGCTCGCGGCCTCGATCACGCAGCCGGCGAAGACCGCCTCGGTCACGTCGGCTTCGGCCCAGTCGGCGTCCGCGATCGTCTGGTCCTCGAAGCGGGCGCCGGGCTTCAGCTGCAAGGGCGAGGGCTACCTCGGATCGTGGGCGCGGACGAACTCGGCGATCGAGTCGACGTAGAGCCTAGGCGTGAACGGCCAGGTCGTCACCGTGTTGTGGCCGCGGCCGGGCAGGATCACCTCCAAGAAGTCCTTCGCCTCGCGTTTCAGCCGCTGCGTCTTGGAGACCGGCGCGTCGTACTCGCCGTTGATCGCCTGGATCGGGAAGTCGATCCTGGTCAGGTCCAGCGGCGGCGCGGTCGAAGGCTGGGCCGTGCGGCCGTCCTGCACGCACTTCAAGGCGACGTCGTCACGGTCGGCGCGCTCGCGCAGGTGCTTCTGGCCGGCCTCCTGCTGCGGATCGTGACCCTTGGGGTCGCGCTCGGCCGCCTGTTTGGCCAGCGCTTCGTCGGACTCCCGCACCCCCGAGCCGCCGAAGCTGGCGGTGATGAAGAGATCCGGCCGGCGCGCCATCAGCTGTCCGACCAGGCCGCCGCCCATCGAGTAGCCATGGAAGTGCGCCTTGCCGACGCCGAGGTGATCCAGCACCTCGATCACGTCGGTGGCCATGCGGTCGCCCGGGTACCTGGCCGGATCGTGCGGCTTCTCGCTGCGGCCATGGCCGCGCGCGTCGATGCCGATCACCCGATGGTCGCGCGCGAGCTCCTTGGCGACGCCGTTGGCGAACCAGGCGGCGTCGCAGCAGCTGGTGTAGCCGTGCAGCAGCACCACCGGCGTGCCCTCTCCAGCCTCCATCCAGTGGATGCGCACGCCGTCCGAGACCGCGAGGTCGCCGTGTTTCACGTTCGCCGGCGCCTCGATCTCCAGTTCCATCACCGCCATGGCCGTCTCTCCCTGCGACTGTTGTCGTCAGGGCTGACTATAGACCAGCCCGCGCAGGGTTGGCAGGGCGCCTGAGCTCGGAAAGCGCCCACTCCAGGCCGCGTCTGAGCTTGGGGCCGGGCTCGCCGCCCAGCATCGCCTCGATGATCGGCGCGGCGGCCGTCTCGCGCGCCGCGGCGAGCATGAACGCGGCGTGGCGGCGGACCTGCGGGCTGGGGTCGTTCGCCAGCGCCGCCAGCATGCGCGCCCGGATCGGCGGCTCGAGCTCGGCCGGCTTCTCGCCGCACGCGTGGCAGCTCAGCGCATGCATCGCCATCCAGCGCACGCGCGGCACGGGGTCGTCCATCAGCGCCGCCAGCGGCTCGCGGGCGCCGGCGTCGCCGAACGTGTCGAGCGCGGCCGCGCAGCCGAAGCGGACGCGCTCACGCGGCGCCGACAGTCCCGCGACCAGCGCCTGCTGGAACGCGGCGTAGCGGGCTCGGGAGCGGCGCATGACCGTCCGCGCGGCTTCCTTGCGGCCCTTGCCGACCGCCAGCGCGCGGTCGAGGGCGCGCAGCTGCCCGGCCTCGGCGAGGGCGAACCACTGCGCGGCCAGCAACTCGGCGTCGAGTTGGGCGGCTGACCTCGAGGGCGCGGCGCGGCGCGCCTCGACCTCGGTCTTCAGCGCCGGCCAGCTTGGAAAGCCGTAGTCGCGGGCGAGGGAAAGCTGCGACTGGCTCAGCGGCTGCCCGGTGGCGCGCTGCAGGGCGCGCGCCTCGCGGCGCAGGCGCTCGAGATCCGGACGGGGTGGCAGGGCGCGGGACATGGCGAGCCTCCTTTCATCAGGCCCGGGTCCGCACGGGGCCGAAAGAAGGATCGGGATCGATCGCGAAACGCTGGAACTGAAGTGAGGTGGGCCTGAGGCCCTTCCCGCGGACCGGACGCGTCCCTGGCGCGCAAGCCGGCAGTCTAGGCGCAGCTCCGGCCGAAAACCAGTCCGCCCGCTCCGCAAGCTTGGGTTAGGAGCGCGGGGGTTGGCGCTGGTATGGCTGTTTGGAGGCTCCCGCCAGCCATGAGGCCCGCCATGAACGATGTCGCGCTCCAGATCCCCGCCGTCGACCGCGCGACGGCGATCGGCTGGATCATCCGCGAGGAGGCGCAGGCGGGGGAGCGGCTGGGGCGGCTGACCGACCGGGCGGCCGACGCGATCCTCGCGCAGAATCTCTGCTCGATCATGGTTCCGCGCGAGGCCGGCGGCCTAGGAGAGTCGCGGGCCAGCTTCTTCGAGGCGACGGAGGCGATCGCGCGCGCCGACGGGTCGGCTGGATGGTGTGTCGGCCTCTGCAACGGCATCAACGCCTTCATTCATCGCGGCGCGACGCCTGCGCTGCGCGAGGAGGTGTTCGGGGCAGGCCCGGTGTCATGCTGGGCCTCGCTGCTGCCGAGAGGGCGATCGACGCCGGAGGCGGGCGGCTTCCGGCTGACGGGCGCGTTCGGCTGGGGCTCGGGCAGCTCGATGTCCAGCTGGGTGGTGGTGACAGCCGCGTTGCCAGACCGAGCCGGCTTCCAGTGGTTCCGGGCGCACGTCGTGCCCAAGGCGGACGTCGCCCTCAAGGAGGGCTCGTGGGACGTGATGGGCCTGAAGGCCACCCACAGCGTCGACTACGACATCGACGCCTTCGTGCCCGTCCACCGCACGTTCGAGTACCCGATGGCGTCGGAGGCCAACCCCGGCGGCGTGTTCGGGCGCGAGGGCACGCTGCTCGGCCAGATGGGCATGGTGGCGTTCGCGAGTGGCGTCGGCCAGGCCGCCCTCGCCGAGCTGGTCGCGCTGGCGCCGAAGACCAAGCGCTTGCTCGTCGAGGGCGTGCAGTCGCAGGACAACACCGTGCAGTTCGGGGTCGGTGAGCTGGAGGGACGGCTGCGCGCGGCGCGGGCCTGGTACCTGGGGCTGGTCCGCGAGCTCGACGCCGCGGTCGCCGCCGGGCGGACCCCCGCGGTGGGCCTCGACCTGATGCAGGCCGGCCAGACGCTGACGCGCGCGGCTCGGGACGCTGCGGTGTTCGCGTTCGACCACGCCGGCACGACGGTCGTCTACGCCACGCACCCGTTGCAGCGGGCGCTCAGGGACCTCTTCACCGGCCTCAAGCACGGCCAGCTGACTCCGGCGGTGCTCGGCCGCATCGGCAAGGTGCGCCTGGGGCTCGAGTTCGGCGACGTCAGGCTCTGACGCTCGCCCCCGCCGTCGATGCTCGACGGCGCCGCGAGCGGCCTGCTAGAGGCCACGCCTCATTTCAAGCCAAGCCGTTCGAAGGACCCCTGATGTCGCTTTCGCTTTACGACGTTTCCGTTCCCGTGTTCCGGCAATACCTCGGCGCGCTCTCCGGCGTGCTCGGCAAGGCGCAGGCGAGCGGCCTTCCGGAGGCCGACCTGCTCGGCGCGCGCCTTTTCGAGGACATGCAGCCCTTCACGTTCCAGGTCATGCAGTCGATCGGGCACTCGGCCGGCGCGGTCGCGACCCTGCGCGGCGAGAGCTATCCGCGCGCGAGCGATCTGCCGACGCTCGCGGCCTGCAAGGCGGCGATGGATGCGGCGGTGGCCTACCTCGACGGCGTGACGCCCGGCGACCTCAGGATCGATCCGGAGACGGACGTTTCGCTGGCGCTGCCCGGCCGCACACTGACGTTCACGGCCAAGGGCTACCTCCTGACCTTCGCCTACGGGAACTTCTTCTTCCACGTCACCACCGCCTACGACATCCTGCGCCACAAGGGCGTCGCGATCGGCAAGCGCGACTTCCTGGGCGCGGTGCAGATGAAGGCGATGGCGTAGGCGCCCCGGGATGACTGACGCCGAGCGAAAGCGGATCGCCGAAGGCTGGATACGGCTGGCGCGCACGCGCGATCCGGCTCTGCTGGATGCGCTGCTGACTGAGGACGTCGTGTGGACCTTGCCAGGCCGTTCGACGATGTCGGGCGAGGTTCGCGGGCGTGACGGCGTGGCCCGCCGCCTGGAGACTGTCGCCGGCAGCGGCGTCAACATCGACCTGCGCCATGTTCTCTATGGCCGCGATGACGTCGCCGTCCTTCTCCACAATACCGGCGAGCGCGACGGCAGGGTCCTCGACGAACAGCTGATCACCCTGCTGCGCCTCCGCGACGGCAGGATCTATCGGGCGGAGACGCTCGTTTCCGACGTGTCGATGCTGAACGCCTTTTTCGTCTGACCCTGCCGGCCGGCCTCGAGCGTGCGGCCCTAGTCCACCAGCCGGCGCGGCAGCTGGTCCTGCAAAGCCAGGATGCGGTCGACCGCGGCGGCGAGCTCGGCCTGGGCGGCGTCGGCGAGGGCCGGGTCGAGACCCGGCATCGGCAGCTGGCGCTCGAGCAGCAGCGCGCGCAGGCGGGCGATCGCGGCGGCGGGATCGGCCGACTGCATGTGCTGGGCGGCGAACTGGAACGCGACCAGCGTCTCCAGCACCTGCAGCCGGATCTCGATCCGCGCGAGGTCGTCGTCATCCATGGCGGTTCATTCCAGCACCCTCACGAGGCGAAAGCCGATCACGTCCGAGCGGATCTGTTGGGTGGCGCGGCCGCGGGCCGAGGCGCGCAGCAGCGCCGGCGGGTCCGACCAGCCGCCGCCGCGCACGACCCGCATCGACGCCTGGCCCTCGAGCGCCGCGCCGCCGTCGGCAGGCGTCGTCTCGTAGGACTCGTGCCAGATGTCGAGCGTCCATTCGCGGACGTTGCCGTGCATATCGTAGAGGCCGAAGCGATTGGGTTCGAACGCGCCCGGCGCGACCGGCCCGGCAGGCGGGTTTGCGCTGTGCCGGAAGGCGGCGCGGCTGGCTTCGACGTCGTCGCCCCACGCGTAGCGCGAGCGAGACCCGCCGCGACAGGCATACTCCCACTCGGCTTCCGACGGCAGGCGGTAGGTCTGTCCGGTGGCGGCCGAGAGCCGCTGGCAGAAGACCGTCGCGTCGTCGAACGAGACGTGGGTGGCGGGCAGCGCCGGGTCGGCGACGACGGGCGCGGCGTCCGGCGCCTTGGCCTTGCCGAACCAGCCGCGCTTCGGCGGCGCGGCGGGCGCTGGCGCGGGCGCGGCGCCCATCACCGCCTCGTACTCGCGCCGGGTGACCGGATAGACCCCGAGCGCGAACGGGCGGTGGATCTCGATGCGCTTCTGCGGCCCTTCGACGTTGGCGCGGTCGGGATCGCCGGGCGCGGCCCCGATCAGGAACTCGCCGCGTGGCACGATCCGCACCGGCGGGGCGGTGTCGGCGTCGCGGAACACCGTGCCGGCCGGGGTCGCGAGGTTGACGAAGGCGCCGTCCATGATCGGCTCGCCCGAGGCGAGGCGCCCGACCGCCTGGCGGAAACGGTTCTGCGCCGGCGTCAGCGGTGCGCCGGGCGGGGCGTCGCGCGCCGCGCGCAGGTCGGCGACCCAGGCCGCGAGCTTTTTCCAGCGCGGGTCGTCGCGGTCGCCCGCCCAGCCCACGAGGTCGACGGTCTGGGTGAGCATGAAGGCGATCGGCCGCTCGCAGGCCTCGATCATCGCCGGCGCGAGCTTGCCGCGGTCGTGGCCGAAGTGCGCCTCGGTGCGCACCCAGTCGGAGGCGACCGCGCGCGGCGACCAGAGCACCACCACGGCCGCGCAGTCGGCGATCTCGCGCTCGATGGTCTTATCCCAGGCCTCCCGCGGCTTGATCTCGTCATCCCACCAGACGCTGACGTCGTCGGCCGCGAACGCGGCCGCGACCCGCTCGGCGAAGGCGCGGTCCTCCTTCTTGTAGCTGATGAAGACGTCCGCCAAGCGCGCCCTGCCCCCGACCGCGCTCGTCTTGCCGCGGCTCAGCCCGGCCCATAGCATAATCCGACCGCCGGCCGGGGCGGGCGTTCTCTCTGTCGGGGTGCGGGGCATGGCGGCGCTCAGCGAAGCGGAGGTTTCGGCCTGCACCCACCCGCGGCAGTTCCCGAGATTCCTGCTCGCACTGGTGTTCTGCCTGGCGCTGGCGCCGATCCTGGCCGCCGGCGCGGCCCTCTTCACCGCGATCCTGCTGCTGCCGCTACTGGTGCTGGCGGTCTGGCTGGCGCGCGAGACGGCCTATGCGCACTTCCGCGGCAACGCGATCATGGTCTCCGAGCTCAATTATCCGCGCATCCACAACCTGACGCAGGAGCTGAAGGAGACCCTGGGCGTAACGCGCAACGTCTATGTGTTCGTCTACGAGCAGGGCTCGTTCAACGCCTTCCTCATGCGGCTCTTCTTCCGCCGCGCGGTGTTCCTCAATTCCGAGATCCTGGAGACCGGCGTCAGCGACGACGAGGTACGATGGCTGGTCGGCCGCTTCGTCGGTTACCTGCGATGCCAGCGGCGCTCGGGACCGGCCGGCTGGCTGATCCGCATGACCCAGCAGCTCGGCTTTACCGGCGTCTTCACGCTGCCCTACGACCGGGCGATGGTCTACACCGGCGACCGGCTGGCGCTGGCGGCGATCGGCGGCGACATCTCCACCGCCGCCTCGGCGATGCAGAAGCTCTTCGTCGGCCGCCTCCTGGGCTATTCGGTGAACCCGGTCGGCCTGGTCGAGCAGCACCGCCAGATCAAGGGCTCGCTGTTCGGCTTCTGGGCCAGGCTCGCGAGCCCATTCCCGCACATGACCGCCCGCTTCGTCGACCTGGTCGCCTTCGCCAAGCGACGCTATCCGGAGCAGTTCGAGCGGTTCGAGGCGGCCAACCCCGGCCTCGCGCCCGACATCGACCAGCTGAGCGCCGAGCACTACAGCGGCGCGGACGTGGCGAAGGGCCTGGCGGTCTACGGCGGCCTCTACCTGCTGGTCTCGGCGGCGTTGATCTTCGATATCGTGGCCTACGGTCCCGTGCTCAGGAAGCTCGACCAGGCGAGCGCCAGCGACACCAACGCCATCAGCGAGCCTGGGCCGGCGTCGAACGACACGAGCGCGACCAACACGCTGACCCCCGAGGAGCAGGCGCAGCAAGCGGCCGCGGCCCAGGAGGCGGCCAACGAGGCTGCCGCGGCGACCGAGTCGGCCGAGCAGCAGAACCCGTCCAACCAGGCCGCGCCGCCGGAGACCACGCCACCCGACAGCTCGACCACCGACAGCCAGAGCTCGAGCGGCGAGTCCTCCTCCTCGTCGTCATCGCAGCCGCAGAACTAGCCACAGGGTCACTGGACGACGTGGTCCGGCTGGGCCGCGGGCGCGGCCAGCGTCGCGCCGTCGGCGCACCGGCCAACTTTGCCATCGTCCGGCGCCCCAGCTACCCTCGGTCCCAGGCGGCGGGGGCGACGCCATGATGGCTGAGGCGGTACGGCTGACGGGCCTCATGCTGGCCGCGAGCGCGGCGGCGATCGCGGGCTGGGCGAGCGCAGCCACCCCGGGCGAGAACCGCCGTTCCAACTCCGCGGCGGTCGTCGCCGACCTCACGGTGCTCGCCGACAAGCGCGAGACCAAGCTGCAGCGGACGCCGATCGCGATCACCGCCTTCGATGCGGCGCGACGCGATGCGATCGGCATCGAGACGGTCGGCGAAATCGCCGACTTCACGCCGGGCCTCGACTACGCGACCTCCAGCGACCGGATGACGCTGCGCGGCGTCGGGCGCACGACCAACGTGCTCTCGGCCGACACCCCAGTCGCGAACTACGACGACGGGCTCTACGAGACCTTCGCGGTGGCGGCCGGCCGCTCGTCGCTCGAGCTCGACCGGGTGGAGGTGCTGCGCGGGCCTCAGGGCACGCTCTCGGGCCGCAACGCGCTGGCCGGCGCGCTGGACGAGATCACCAACCGGCCGACCCGGGCGCCGTTCGCCGAGATGCGGCTCACCGCCGGCAACTACGGTCATCTCACGCTCGAGGGGGATGTCTCCGGGCCACTGAACGACGACTGGGCGTACCGGCTCTACGGCAGCTGGGACGATCAGACGAAGGGCTGGATCCACAACGTGGTCCCGGGCGTCGCCGACTCGGGCAACGTGATCGACGAATGGTACGTCGACGGGCAGATCCAGGGGCGGTTCGGCGATCGGCTGGAGATGTGGACCAAGGTTCAGCTGGCGCGCTGGCGTAACGGCTCGGGCGGCCCCGGCGCCGACGCGGGAGGCTGGACCAAGGCCGGCCCGTTCACTGCCGAGTTCCCGCCAGGCGCGCTGGGCGTGAGCGCGAACTACGCCTGTTCGCCGTCGTTTCCGGGCTCGGCGGTGATCAACGTCTCGCCGCTCGGCTGCGTCAATCCGGGCCTGACCACGCCGTGGCGCGAGGCGCTGGCGCGGCCGACCCGCGTGACGCTGCCGATCTCGGCCCTGATCGACAGCCAGTGGACCTGGCATGCCGATGGCTTCGACCTGAAATACATCGGCGGCGGCGCCTACTACGACTACGTCAACGAGGGCGGCGCCGGGGTCATCCGTTCGCTGCAGTTGCCGGTCGCGACGGGCGGCGACTTCCTCGGCAGCGGCTTCGGAACTTGCTTCCTCGCGAACCTGCTCGGTTCCGCCTGCTCCAGCCTGACAGTCAATTTCGACGACCGGCCGCGATACGAGGAGAAGAACGGCTTCTTCTCCAACGAGCTGACGTTCATCTCGACGGGCTCGGGGTCGCTGCAATGGGTCGCCGGGCTCTACCAGTTCCACCAGCACTATCGGCAGCCCACGAGCGACGTGAACCCTGGCCAGCCGCAGCTCAACGGACCGTTCGCGGGGGTCTGCTTCCAGTACGGGCCGATCTGCGCGCCGCAGACCAACTTCGCGGTGTTCCAGAGCGATCCCAGTCTCAGCGCCGATACGCTCGCCGTCTATGGTCAGATTGACTGGCGCGTGAGGGCGCAGCTCAGGCTGACGCTCGGGCTGCGCTACTCCTACGACCGCAAGTACGGCTACGAGAGGGCGCGCGTGCTGTGCTTCGCGTCCCCGGACTGCCTATCCGGCGATCCGACCTCGGACGACACGCCCGAGGATCTCGGGACGTTCTTCCCGACAATCGACTTCACCCAGGTTCCGGGCGTGATCGACGATGGTCCGCCGGGCGGTCCGCTACCGAAGGGGGTGACGGGCGTCACCACCTACGACCCGGCGACCGGTTTCGCCGAGCGCCGCTACGACGCCAGCTGGGCCGCGCCGAGCGGCGTCGTAGGCGCCGAGTGGACCCCCGACGATGCGACGCTGGCCTATGCGAAGTACGGCCGCGGCTACAAGTCGGGCGGTTTCAACATCGGTGTCTTCCAGGCGGTCACGCCGGAGCCCTGGACCGACGCCGAGTTCGTCAACTCGTTCGAGGTCGGGCTGAAGAAGACCTTCGCGCGCCAGCTCACGATCGATCTGGCGGCCTTCTGGTACGATTACCGGGGCCTGCAGATCCCGATCTCGGTGATCGCGACGGCGGGCGGGCAGGCGCAGAACTTCGGCGCCTTCTACAACGTACCGCGCTCGGTCTCGCGCGGAGTCGAGCTGGAGGCGCTGTGGTCGCCGAGGCCGCGACTCGTCGTCTCGCTCAGCTATTCCTACCTCGACGCCTTCGTGCGCGAGGGCGTCGGCGAGGATCCTGCCGACCCCAACGCGATGGCGCCGGGCGCGAAACCGCTCTTCACGGGCGATCAGTGCGCGGCCGCGGCCCTGACCGGAAACCCGGTCTGCGCGCCCGACGTCTTCACGGCGACGCCCGCGCAGGGCGGGAACTCGCCGCCGATCCCCGGCGATGCGGGACAAGGCTGGAACATTCCGCAGAGCCTCGCCGGCCAGCGCCTGCCCAACGCGCCGCGCAACAAGCTGGCGGTCAACGTGCTCTACACGTTCCACCTTCCGCTGGGCGACCTGACCCCGTCGGTCAGCTACCTCTGGCGCGACGTGACCTACGGCGTCTTCTTCACCCGGCCTTACAACATCGCGCCGGCGTGGGACCAGTGGGACGCGCGGCTCTCGTGGCGTTCGGCGAACGGCCGCTTCGAGGCGATCGCGTTCGTCAAGAACGCCTTCAACACGATCGGCTACGAGCAAGGCGCCAACGGGTCGCGTCTGGCCGGGACGACCGACGTGCTGCAACCGGACGGCTCCTACCGGCCGATCAACTACGTGCAGGGCGTCAACGGTCCGGCCGGGTTCAACGACAAGGTGGCCGGCGCGAATCCGATGGGGATCGTCACCACCTACTTCCCGAATCCGCCCCGCACGTTCGGGCTGGAGCTGCGCTATCGGTTCTTCGATTAGCCGACGCCGGTCGGGCTCAGAGCGGCGACGCGCTTCGCCTCGGCCTTGCAGTCGAGAGGGTAGGTCGGGTCGCTGCAGAAGTCCGGCCACTTGTTGGTGGTCAGCCAGTAGCGAACGAGGCCGGCTTTCGCCGCCAGCGGCCAGTAGCGCGCGTCCCGCCGCAGGCGCTCGGAGAAATGCAGGACAAGCAGGATCTCGTCAGGCGCCTCCATCTGTACGACGTCCGGCGCGGCGAAGGCCTCGTCCATGCGTCCCAGCGCCATCGGGAACAGGAACCGGAATTCGTCGATCGGATCGTGTCCGCCGCCGCTGCGCATCGCGGCCATCGCCGCATCGGCGTCGGCGGCCGAACCGGTCTTGCGGGCCTTCTCGAGCAGCTCGACGGCCCGGACTTCTTCAGGCGCTATCGGCGGCGTGGCGTCGGGGTCGTGCAGCAGGGCGAGCGCCTTGTCCGGCGAGCCGCTGAACGCCTCCTTTCCGAAGCGGTAGACGCGGATTCCCTGGTAGTCGGGGTAGAGCCGCGAGCCTTCGTCGAGAAGCTGATCGGCGAGTTGTGGAAGGTCCCCCTGCATGTCGAGCGCTTGTGCGTAACTCTGCAGGAACGGCGCTGTGTGAGGGCGCAAGGAGAGGGCGCGCTGGCAGTAGTAGAGGCTGTCGACCGCGCGTCCGACGGACTGCAGAAAGCCGCACATGTTGCCGTAGATGAACGGGTCTTCGGGCGCCGCCTTGAGGGTCGCCAGGAGCCTGGCCCCGGCGCCGACCCAATCACGCGGCGCCGCGGCCTGCTGGATGACGAGAAGCGTGTTGTAGGCCGTCCCCGACTGCTCGGGATGCTCGCGGATCGTCCGCTCCGCTTCGGCGCGCGCCCGCCGCAGAAGCTCGGCTCGGTCGGCCGGCGGCGCGCCGAGCCCGGTGAGCGCGAGCGCGTTAGCGTAGGCCCCGCGCAGACCGCCGGAGTCCGGCCGACGCGCCAGAGCCTGCTCGAACTGGCGCACCGCATCGTTGCAGTTGGCCAACGTCGGCACCACCAGATCCTCGCCGCCCCGGATGCCGAGCTGAAGCGTATCGGAGTCGAGCAGCAGGCCCGAGGCGCCGTAGACGGGGCGGACAAGATTGACGGTCTCCATCGCCCCGCCCTTCGCCTCGTCGACCAACGCATCGGCCCGGGCCGCCGGCTCGACGAAGTCGCGGCTCCAGAGGGTCGTGCCCGTGCGCATGTCCTCGAGGAACAGCCGCAGACGCAACTGGCCGGCGTCGCTCGAGACCGCGCCGCCGAACGCCAGCTGGGTTCTGGCCGACGCGCCCGCCGCCGACGGCGGCCCGGCGACCACGCGCACATCGGAATCGCCGAGGAATCCCGCGATCTGATCGGCCGCGCGCGCGGCGAAAGGTTTCAGCGCGGGGTCGTCGCCGATCACGCTGAAGGGCCGCACCTCGACCACTGGCGTCGCCAGCTGAGGCGGCTTGTCGCCGCGCCCGAACGCGAACCAAAGGCCCGCGAAGACCGCAAGGCCGGCGATCACCGCCGCGGCGGTGGCGCGGGGCCGGGCGATAACAAGTGCGCGGCGCGGGCGCGGCGGCGCGAGGCTGATGCGGGGCGCGCCGCGCAGCGCAGGCTCGAGCCGGTAGCCGACGCCGGCAATGGTTTCGATCTCGAACGGCGGGTCGGTCCAGCTGGCCGCCAGGCGCCGCAGCTGGCCGATGCAGCGGCCGATCGCGTCGTCGCTGACCGAGAGCCCACCCCAGCAGCGCAGGATCAGCTCGTGCGGCGAGACGACTTCGTTGGTCGACTGCGCGAGGGCCACCAGCACCTGCATGACCCGGCGCTGCAGGACGTGGCAGTCGCCGTCGGCCTCGACCTCGCGGCGCGATGGGCGAATCCAGAGCGCGCCGAGTCTGAAGTCCCCTTCCCGGGCCAGATCGATCCGGCTCGGCGGGACAAATGCTTGGGCAAGCTTGTCCATTCACAAAGAACCGGCGGGGCCGTGGGCTGTCCGCCAGAAAGCTATACCACGGCGCAGTTCCGCCGGCATCCGACGCGCGTCACAGGCGAAGTCTGCGCCAGATCGGCGAGAGATCGGCGAGAGGTCGGCCAGAAATCGGAACCGGTTCGCGGCGGCCCGACCATACTTGCGCCAAGGCCCTGGGGGCGGCCCAGGCGTCTGATACGCAAGGAGAATTAGCAATGCGTAGTTCCTTAAAAGGCGCGCTGCTGGGCCTCGCCGCGCTCGGCGCGGCGGCCGTGGCGCCCGGCGCCTGGGCGGGTTGCGGCATGGGCGCGATGGTTCAGCCTTCGGACTGGCGGCCCGGCTCGGACGGCGATCTTCGCCACCCCGCCGACTTTCGCCAGTCGATCGTCGGCCTGTGGAGCGTGCAGTTCCTGATCAACGGCGCCCAGTTCGATTTCGGCTACGCTCAGTGGCACTCCGACGGAACCGAGATCATGAACAGCGGCACGAGGGCGCCCGCGACCCAGAACTTCTGCATGGGCGTCTGGAGCCAGACCGGGCCCTTCAGCTACCACCTGAACCACTTCGCGCTGAGCTACGACGCCACGACAGGGAACCTGAACGCCAAGGTGAACATCAAGGAAGACGTCACCCTGAGCGGCCGCGGCGACACGTTCAGCGGGCCCTTCAGCATCGACGTCTACGATCCCACCGGCGCAACGCTGCTGCAGCACGTGGCGGGCCAGGTCACCGGCCGGCGGCTAACGGCGAACTGACGATCGCGCAGCCCTGTCCCCGGCCCGCGGCGCCCCTGAGCCGCGGGTCGGGGAGTCCTTTCGCTTCGAGTGTTCGCCATGAGACCGTCGCTTCCGTTCTGCGCCGGCCTGGCCGGACTCGCCGCGCTCGCAGCCGGTCCGGCCGTTGCGGCGACCGCGGCGAGCTGGTTCCCCGCGCCCGTGGCCGAAGCCGCGCCGGCGCCGCCCGCGCCAGCGATCCCGCCGGGCCCGGCCGGTCTGGCGGCCGCGCCGGGCGACAGCTTCGAGGTGGTTCCGCTGAAGTACGCCGACGTCAGCGAGGTCGTGGGCCTGCTGACCGGCGCCGAGACCGTCAGGCCGAACGACAATTTCGCCCCGCAGGAGCCCAACTTCGGTTCGGCGGCCCTGCAGGGGGGCTACTACGGCGGAGGCGGGATGCCGGCCCCGCCGTTCGCGGCAGGGCCTACCGTCGCGTCGGCCGAGCCACTGGGCCGCGCGGTCGACGACTTCATCGGCATCGACCGGCGTCTCAACGCGATCATCCTGAGGGGCCCGCCCGAGCGGGTGGCCGCGCTCAAGGCGCAGATCGCCAAGCTGGACGTGCCGGTGACCAGCGTCGTGCTGGAGACGGTGTTCGTCGAGCTGACCGAGCGCGGCGCCCGCAACCTCGGCCTCGACTTCAACAACGCCAACAACCAGATCGCCACCGCCGCCTACGTCTTCACCACCAACGGCTTTCCGGGACTGGCGTCCACGCCGAGCGGTGGGGCGGTCACCGTCAACCTGCAGGCGGCGCTCTACGCGCAGATCGCCAAGGGCGAGGGCCGCATCGTCTCCAAGCCGAGGATCGCCGCCCAGAGCGGCTCGACCGCCAAGATCGTCACCGGCGATGCGCTGCCGATCCTGACATCGATCGCGCTCTCAGGCGTCAACGCGGTGCAGCAGCAGGTGCAGTATGTGAACGTAGGGGTGACGCTGCAGATCGCGCCCCGCGTCAGCGACGACGGGTTCGTCACCTCGCACGTGTTCGCCGTCGTCTCGGGCGTCACCGGCTATTCGCAGGGCTATCCGACCATCAGCCAGCGGGAGGCCTCGACATCGGTCACCGTCAAGGACGGCGCCTCGTTCGTCATCGGCGGCCTCACCCAGGAGAGCAATCTTTCGCGCCACGACAAGCTGCCGGGCGTCGGCGACCTTCCGATCGTGGGGCGCCTGTTCGACACCGAGAACTCGGACCGGACCAAGACCGACCTCTACATCGTCATCACGCCGCACATCGTCCGCGGCGGACGCGCCGAAGGCCCTCCGCCTCCAGGCTGACCGACGCCCGGACCTACCAGATCCGGACGCGGTCCTCGGGGGAGACGTAGAGCGGGTCGCCGGGCTTGATGTTCCAGGCGGCGTACCAGGCGTCGACGTTGCGGATCGTGCCGTTGACGCGGTCGACCTCGGGCGAGTGGACGTCGGAAACCAGCTGGCGGCGCAGCGCGTCGGGGCGGATCGCGCTGCGCCAGATCTGCGCGAAGCCGAGGAAGAGCCGCTGGTCGCCGGTGAGGCCGTCGATCACCGGCGCCGGCCGCCCGCCCAGCGAGGCGTGGTAGGCGTCGAGCGCAAGCAGCAGGCCGCCGAGGTCGGCGATGTTCTCGCCCATGGTCTGGTCGCCCTTCACGTGGGCGCCGGCGATCGGCTCGAACGCCGAATACTGCGCGCCGAGCCGCCTGGTCTCGGCGACGAACTTGGCGTCGTCGTCCGGGGTCCACCAGTCGGTGAGGCGGCCCGTGCCGTCGAAGTGGCGCCCGCCGTCGTCGAAGCCGTGCGTCATCTCGTGGCCGATCACAGCGCCGATCGCGCCGTAGTTCACAGCCGGGTCGGCCGCGGGGTCGAAGAACGGCGGCTGCAGGATCGCGGCGGGGAAGACGATCTCGTTGACCGTGGGGTTGTAGTAGGCGTTCACGGTCTGCGGCGTCAGATGCCACTCGGTCCGGTCGACGGGTTGATGCAGGCGGCTCAGCTTGCGTCGCCACTCGAACGCGGAGGCGTGCTCGACGTCGCCGAAGAGGTCGTCCTCGTCGATCTTCAGCGCCGAGTAGTCGCGCCACTTGACCGGATAGCCGATCTTGACCGTCAGCATGCCCAGCTTCTGCTCGGCCTTGGCCTTGGTTTCGTCGCTCATCCAGGTGACGCGCTGGATGCGCGCGGCGAGCGCGGTCTTGATGTTGCCGACCAGGGCCTCCATCGCCGCCTTCGACGCGGGCGGGAAGTACTCGGCGACGTAGAGCTTGCCGACCGCCTCGCCCATGTAGCCGTTCAGCAGCGCGACGCCGCGCTTCCAGCGGGCGCGGAGCTCCTGCTGGCCGTTCAGCGTCTTGTTGCGGAACTCGAAGTCGGCGTCGACGAACGGCTTGGAGAGGAACGGCGCGGCCGCGTCGGCGGCGTGGAACGCCTGCCAGGCCTGCAGCGTCTTCACCGGCGTCGCAGCGAAGACGGCGGCGATCTGCGGCAGCGCCGACTTCTCTGCGACGACCACCCGCCCCTCGCCGCCGATCCCGGCGCCCTCGAAGAACGCGGCCCAGTCGAATCCCGGCGCGGACGCGGCGAGCTCGGCCGGCGTCATGGGGTTGTAGGTGGCGACCGGGTCGCGCTGCTGGGCGCGGGTCCAGCTGACCTTGGCGATGTCGGTCTCGGTCGCGACGATCGCCTGCGCCTGCGCATCCGCATCGGGCCAACCCACCAGGTGCAGCATCTGGGCGACGTAGGCCTCGTACTTGGCCTTCTGGGTCGCGAAGGCGGGGTCGAGGTAGTAGTCGCGGTTGGGCAGCCCGAGGCCGGCCTGACCCATGTAGACCGCATAGTGGTCCGGGTCCTTGGCGTCGCCGCCGATGTCGACGTCGAAGAAGCTGGAGAACACCGTGTCGGGCGCATGGCCCATCAGCCGGGCGATCGCGGACTTGGTGTCGGCGGCGCGGATGCGGGCGAGATCGGCGGCCAGCGGCCGCGCGCCCAGCTGATCGGCGCGGCCCTCGTTCATGAACGCGCGGTAGAAGGCGCCGACCTTGGCCCGCTCGCCGGTCGCGTCCTTGTCGGCCGCGACGGCGTCGAGCAGCTTGTGCACCCGGTCCTCGGCGGCGGCCTGCAGCGCATCGAAGCTGCCGAATCGGGACCGGTCGGCCGGAATCGTCAGGTTCTTGACGTAGGTTCCGTCGGCGTACTCGTAGAAGTCGGTCCCGGGCGAGACGGCGGTGTCGCGGCCAGCGAGATCGAAGCCCCAGGGCGGCAGGTGCGCGCCGGCGGCGAGAGTGACCGAAGCCAGGCCGAGCGCCGCCGCCGCGCCGATCGCGGCTACGCCGAGGAGTGTCTTCATCGAGATTCGTCGTTTCCTTGCAAGAACTGCCCCGCTCCAACCACTTCGCGGCGAGCCTCGCCCCTTAAATATTGTTCATCCGGCGCCACCGGCTCAGTTCCGCCCCAGTTGCGCGCGCCGCTGGCGCACCTCTATCACCACGGAGGCGCAAGAAGGCGCGGAGGACACGGAGGCGGGCCTCGAGGCGCGCGGGCAATTCCCTGGGCTCGATGCTTGAAGTTGTCCGGCGCGCTTGGCGCGGAAGCTGCGCTGGCCGAGCGCGCCGGCTCCAACCGTTCTCGCGCGTGACATTTTAGGCGCCGGCGCCTGATGTCACAGTTCCGTTACCGGTCGCGCGACGATCCGCGCAACGCGTTGATGAGGCTGGCTTACGCCTCGGAAACACGGCGCCGATCAACAGATAAATTGGCGCTTGGGAACCCGACTCCCGTTGACCAGTTGGAAACCATATGTCCCCATATCCTGGGCTTTCAGGGCCGGGTGGCCACAAGATGTAGGGCGTCAGGGAGCGATGAACGACTCCCGGGCGTAACCCGGCAGGGGTTATGGGTACGGGTGGATGATGGGCGAGCCTAAGAGGGTTATCGAAGGGGGGGTGTCGGCGGCGGGGGCCAGGCCGAGACCGACGGAACGGCCGCCGCTGCAACTCGTGCGCAAGGTCGAGATCGACCGCTCGCGCGACTCACTGCTCACCGACTTCGGCCGCACCACCCTCGAAGACCGCTACCTGCTGCCGGGCGAGAGCTACCAGGACATGTTCGCGAGAGTCGCGACAGCCTACGCCGACGACGCCGACCACGCTCAGCGCATCTACGAGTACATCTCGAAGCTCTGGTTGATGCCCTCCACGCCGGTGCTCTCGAACGGCGGCGCGGGCCGCGGGCTGCCGATCAGCTGCTTCCTCAACGCAGTCGGCGATTCGCTGGAGAGCATCGTCGGCACCTGGAACGAGAACGTGTTCCTGGCGGCCAACGGCGGCGGCATCGGCACCTACTGGGGCGGGGTCCGTTCGATCGGCGAGAAGGTGAAAGGCGCGGGCCAGACCAGCGGCATCATCCCGTTCATCCGGGTGATGGACTCCCTCACCCTCGCCATCAGCCAGGGCTCGCTTAGGCGCGGCTCTGCAGCCGTCTACATCGACGTCTGGCACCCGGAGATCGAGGAGTTCGTCGAGATCAGGAAGCCTAGCGGCGACTTCAACCGCAAGAGCCTCAACCTGCACCACGGCGTCTGCATCACCGACGAGTTCATGGAGGCGGTGCGCGATGGGGCGATGTTCGCGCTGCGCTCGCCCAAGACCGGCGAAGCGATCCGCGAGGTCGACGCGCGCACGCTCTGGCAGAAGCTGCTGGAGCTGCGCCTGCAGACCGGCGAGCCCTACCTGATCTTCTCCGACACGGCCAACCGCGCCATGCCGCAGCACCAGCGCGAGCTGGGCCTGAAGGTGCGCCAGTCGAACCTCTGCTCGGAGATCCTGCTGCACTCGGGGCTCGACCACCTGGGCAAGGAGCGCACCGCGGTCTGCTGCCTCTCTTCGCTCAACGCCGAGAAGTTCCTCGAGTGGCGCGACCATCCGACCTTCATCGAGGACGCCATGCGGTTCCTCGACAACGTGCTGCAGGACTTCATCGACCGCGCGCCGCCGGAGATGAGCGCGGCGTCGTACGCCGCCTGGCGCGAGCGCTCGGTGGGGCTCGGCATCATGGGCTTCCACTCGTTCCTGCAGGACCAGAACGTGCCGTTCGAAAGCGCGATGGCCAAGAGCTGGAACATGCGCATCTTCAAGCACCTGCGCCGCGGCTGCGACGCCGCCAGCCGCGTGCTGGCCGAGGAGCGGGGGCCCTGCCCCGACGCCGCCGAGCGCGGCGTGATGGAGCGCTTCAGCCACAAGATCGCGATCGCGCCGACGGCCTCGATCTCGATCATCTGCGGCGGCACCAGCGCCGGCATCGAGCCGATCCCGGCCAATATCTACACCCACAAGACGCTCTCGGGCTCGTTCGCGGTGAAGAACCCCTACCTCGAGCGGCTGCTGGAAGAACGCGGGCTGAACACGCCCGCCATCTGGGCCTCGATCCTCGAGAACGAGGGCTCGGTGCAGCACCTTGACTGCCTGAGCCAGGACGAGAAGGACGTCTACAAGACCGCCTTCGAGATCGACCAGCGCTGGGTGATCGAGCTGGCCGCCGACCGCGCGCCGGAGGTGTGCCAGAGCCAGTCGATCAACGTCTTCCTGCCCGGCGACGTCGATAAGTGGGACCTGCACATGCTGCACTGGACGGCGTGGGAGCGGGGCGTGAAGAGCCTCTACTACCTGCGCTCCAAATCGGTGCAGCGCGCCGCCTTCGCCGGCGGCGACGGCATCGCCGCGATGGCCGAAAAGGCCGCCGGCGACCGCACCGACTACGACGAGTGCCTCGCCTGCCAGTGAGAGGGTCCCGTCCTGCGGGGGTAGCGCGCGGCAGGCTGCACTTGTTACCGCGGAGGCGCGCCTTTGGCGCGCAGGCCAATCCCTCGGGCTGAGATTGAGGTTAGCCGGCGCGCTTCGCGCGTCTCCGTGTCCTCCGCGTTCGCCGCGGCGCGGCGCTCCGCGCCTCTGCGGTGTGCGCCCGCAGCGCGCGCTGACGGCCGCCAGCCTGACACGCACATAGGTTGCTTTGGATCAAGGCTGGGCGGGGTGGCGCGGGGTATGCTTTAGTTTGAAAGCGGTGGGCGGAATTGGGACGCTTCCGGCGCCCCGGCCCTGCCCAGCCAGTGTGATCGCCACGAAGGGAGTGGCCGATGGGCAGACTGGCGTTGATGCTGTGGCTCTGGCCGGCGATTGCGCTCGCCGACCCGCAGGGGGCCGCGACCCAGAGCGCTGTGACGCAAAGCGCAGCGGCAAAGCCGGCGACCCCGGCGGGCGCGGCCACGCCGGCCTACGCCGTGCAGCCGCCGGCCGCCTCCCACGGGCGCCTCTCCGCCGGCTGGGGCCTCTACGCCACCTGGCAGGGGCGCTCGACCGATCTTGGTGTGAGCGGCATGGACTGGGCCGACGATCCGCGCGTGCAGCCGAACGAGGTCGAAGCCGGCTACGGCTGGCGCGGCGGCCGCGCCGCGGCGCTGGTCGGCTTCGAACAGCACGACTATGGCCCGAAGGCGCCGCGCCCCCTCGGCCGCGCCAGCCGCGACCCCAACGAGGCCCCGAACGTCCAGAGCTCCGGCGTCCTCGGCTTCAGCGTCGTCCTGCACGGGCGCTGATCGAGAGCCAGTCCGGCGACCCTGGCGCGCGTCGCAGGCTCACCTCTTTGCCGCAGAGGCGGTGAAAGGGACGAGCCGTGCGCCGACGCCTGCAAGTCCGGCTCAGGGGAACGGGAAGCGTTCGGCCCAGAAGTCGGTGAGGCGGGGGTCGGCATCGAGGCGATGGGCGACTTCGGCCAGCTTCGGGGCGGCGTCGGCGAAGCGGGCGCGGCCGGGGGCCCAGCGCGAGACGACGGCGACGTAGAGGTCGAGCACGGTCAGGTCGTCGCCCAGGATGTAGCGGCCGGGGTCGGTCTGGGCCTCCATGATCCGCCAGCAGGCCAGGAACCGCTCGGCGATCCGCGCCTTGGCCGCCTTGCCCAGCTCGGGATCATCGATGATCCGGCTGGGGTCGTCGCGGATCCAGTAGAGCGCGTAGATCGCCGACGAGACGAAGCTCATCCAGCGCAGGAACGCGGGCCGCTGATGCGAGGCCATGGTGGGCGAGAGCCGCGCCTCGGGGTGGTCGTCGGCGAGCCAGATCAGGATCGCCGCGCTCTCGGTCATCAGCTCGCCGTTGGGCAGGATCAGCGCCGGGACCTGCATCATCGGGTTGGCGCGCCGCAGCTGCGGGTCGTTCTCGCCGCCCTCGGTGAAGATCGTCGTCTCGACCACCCGGTAGGGCAGCCCGAGCAGCGTCAGTGTCGCCTCCACCGGCACCGACCCGGTGCCCTTCCCGCCATAGACCACGTACTCGCTCATCGGACCTTCTCTGAACCACGGACCGCCGCAAGACTGGCAGGAGCCGGCGCGCGTGGCGCGCTCACTCTCCTACCGCGGAGGCGCGGAGAACGCAGAGGCGCTCCGCGCCTCCGCGGCAACAAAAAAGTTAACCTGTGGCGAGCGCCACCCCCGCGGATTGTCCCCAGGCCATTCACAAGATGTTGGGGGTTGCGGCATAGTAGGTACTAGATGGAGCGGGCCGCGCTGGTACGGTGAGGCTCGAGACGCAACGCCAACGACGCCGATTCTGGTCTAGAGTGAGCCCGCCATGACGCAGTCCCCCAAGACGCACGGAAACGTCCGCACCCTGCCCGGGCTGCTCACGCCGTCGTTCGGCTACAAGCCGTTCCGCTACCCCTGGGCCTACGACTTCTGGAAGCGCCAGCAGCAGGTGCACTGGATGCCCGAGGAGGTGCCGCTCGGCGAGGACTGCAAGGACTGGGCGGCCAAGCTCAACGACCGCGAGCGCAACCTGCTGACCCAGATCTTCCGCTTCTTCACCCAGTCCGACGTCGAGGTGAACGACAACTACATGGAGCGCTACGGCCGGGTGTTCAAACCGACCGAGGTGAAGATGATGCTGGCGGCGTTCTCCAACATGGAGACGATCCACATCGCCGCCTACGCGCTGCTGCTGGAGACGATCGGCATGCCCGAGGCGGAGTTCTCCGCCTTCCTCGAATACGAGGCGCTGAGGGCCAAGCACGACTACATGCAGCAGTTCGGCGTCGACTCGGACGCCGACATAGCCCGCACGCTGGCCATGTTCGGCGCCTTCACCGAGGGCCTGCAGCTCTTCGCCAGCTTCGCGATGCTGATGAACTTCCCCCGCTTCAACAAGATGAAGGGCATGGGCCAGATCATCAGCTGGAGCGTGCGCGACGAGAGCCTGCACTGCGAGGGGATGGTGCGGCTCTACCACGCCTTCAACGCCGAGACGAAGGCGGTGACCGGCGCCGTGGCCGACGACATCGTCGACTGCTGCAAGCACGTGGTGGACCTCGAGGACCGCTTCATCGACCTCGCCTTCGAGGCCGGCGAGGTGCAGGGCATGACCCCGCAGGACATCAAGGCCTACATCCGCTTCATCGCCGACTGGCGCCTGCGCCAGCTTGCCCTGCCCGAGGTCTACGGCGTGAAGGAAAACCCCCTGCCCTGGCTGCAGAGCCTGCTCAGCGGCGTCGAACACGCCAACTTCTTCGAAGCCCGCGCCACCGAATACTCCAAGGCCGCCACCCGCGGCTCATGGCACGGCGAAGAGGGCGTGTGGACGGCGTTCGACCGTATGCTGGAGCGGCGCGGGGCGGAGACGGGGGTGCATTAGCCTGGCGCGGGCCTGAACGGCAGGCAACGGGGGGATCAAGGGGCGTTCAAGCGGGGCCGTGCAGGGTGGGAGGGTCGTCCGTTCCGGGCGGCGAAACTCTCCATCGGAGACCCTCCATGACCAAGTTCGCCCTCAGCCTCGCCATTGCGTTGGCGAGCTTCGCCGTCGCCGGCCAGGCGATGGCGCTCAATCCGCAGCCGCTGCCGCCCCGCTGGGCCGGGCCGCACCTGCCGCCGCACCACGAGCCCACGCCGCACGTGCCGGTCGTCCGCTTCTGAGTTCAGTCAGCGTCGGACGCGGCGTTCGGGGCGCCGCGTCTCTGCGCGCATTTGCATGTCCCGCCGCGCTTCGGGGGTGCGTCCTTCGAGACGCCCGCTGCGCGGGCTCCTCAGGATGACGAAGATGGGTGCGACGCCCCGGTATTTCGTCATGGTGAGGAGCGCCCGGCAGGGCGCGTCTCGAACCACGCAGGGCGGGTGCGGCGATACTCCCCTCCGGGGGAAAGCGGCGCGCAGGCGCATGAGCGACGCATCGCACACGCCCCCATTGTCGCTCCCGGGGGAAAAGGTTTGTCGGCCTTAAGCGGCCTTCGCCACCTCGCCGCGGGCCATCACGAACTTCACGCGTTCCAGCTCGGTGATGTCGGCCAGGGGGTCGTTCGCGACGGCGATCAGGTCGGCGGACTTGGCGGGGGCGAGGGTTCCCAGGTCGTCGGCGCGGTCGAGCAGCTCGGCGGCGGTGAGGGTGGCGGCCTTGATGGCGTCGGCGTTCCTGACGCCGCACTCGGCCATCAGCGCGAACTCCTTGGCGTTCTCGCCGTGGGGGCCGACGCCCATGTCGGTGCCGAAGCTGATCCTGACGCCGGCGCGGTAGCTGCGGGCGAGCGCGGCCTTGATCTGGTCGCCGACGACGAGCGCCTTCTCGCGCTGGGCGGGGGTCAGCACCTGCCCGCCCTGGGCCATGCCGAGCACGGTGGCGCCGGCGATCAGCGTGGGGGTGTGGAAGGCGCCGGACTTCAGGAAGAGGTCGATCGAGGCGTCGTCGAGGAAGCTGCCGTGCTCGATCGAATCGACGCCGGCGGCGAGCGCGGCGTTGATGCCGGCGGTTCCGTGCGCGTGGGCCGAGACGCGGCGGCCCATCGTGTGGGCGGTCTCGATGATGGTGGTCAGCTCGGCGGTGGTGAACTGCTGATCGACGCCGGCCTTGATGTTGGAGAGCACGCCGCCGGTGGCGGCGAACTTGATCGCGTCGGCGCCCTGCGCCACCTGCAGCCGCACGGCCCGGCGGCACCCGTCGGGGCCGTCGCAGACGCCGACGCCAGACTGCACGCAGCGGCAGACGTCCTGCCGATAGCCGTAGGCCTGGCCGTGGCCGCCGGTGGGCGAAAGGATCGCGCCGACGGCGAGGATGCGCGGGCCGGGGACCTTGCCCTCGGCGATGGCGTCGCGCAGGGCGTAGGTCACCTCGGGATTGCGGGCGCCGAGGTCGCGCACGGTGGTGAAGCCGGCCTCGAGCGTGAGCTTGGCGCGGTGGGCCGCCTCGAGGCTGGTCTTGGGATCGGAGTCTTCCACCAAGGCGAGGCGCGCGTTGGGGCCGAGCTGCATCGAGAGGTGCACGTGGCAGTCGATCAGGCCAGGGAGGACGAACGCGTCCTTCAGGTCGATCAGCTTGGCGCCGGGCGGCGGGTCGACGAAGCCGTCGGCGACGGCGGCGATGCGGCCGTCGTCGATGCGGACCGACTGCCGCGCCTTCACCGGCTGCCCGGCCTCGGCCATCAGCCGGCCGGCGTGGATGACGATCTCGGACATCGGCTCCCCTCCGTTGCGCCCGGTCCTTATAGGCCGGCGTGGGCGGCCGGCGCTGTTTTTCACCGCAGAGGCGCAGAGGAGGCGCGGAGCACGCAGAGGCGCGCCCTCCGGCGCGCAGGCTAACCCGAGGCGTGGCGCCTGGAGATTGGCGGCGCGCCATGGGCGCGCCTCCGTGTCCTCTGCGTTCGCCGCGCAGCGGCGCTCCGCGCCTCCGCGGTGAAAAACTGCGCCAGCGGCGCGCGCTGGCGGTCGGTTGCGTGGGGCCAGGCCCGGGCTTAAGCGTTTCCGATCGCGGAGACAGGCTGGGGGGCCACCATGACGGCGTTGGTGCGGGGGCCGGTGCGGGAGGTGCGCAACCGGATTTTCGATTCGGCCCGGTGGGCCGGCTATCAGGCGCGCGAGGGGGACGTGGTGATCTGCACCTACCCCAAGTGCGGCACCACCTGGACCCAGCGGATCGTCGGCATGCTCCTGGCCGGCAGCGCCGCGCCGGCGTCGGTGATGGGGCCGTGGCCGGACTTCCGGCTGGGTCCGCCGATCGAGGTGACGCTGGGCGAGCTCGAGGGCATGACCGGCCGGCGCTACATCAAGAGCCACGTGCCCTACGACTCGCTGCCGGTCTACGAGGGGGTGAAGTTCATCCACGTGGCGCGCGACGGGCGCGACTCGGCGATGAGCTTCCACAACCACATGATCAACTTCCAGCCGGAGATGACCGAGGTGGCCAACGCGGTCAGCCGGAACGACCCGAAGTTCGGCGACGCGCTGCCTCAGACCCCGGAGGACCCGGCCGCGTACTTCCGGTTCTGGCTGAGCGACGGCGGGGCGGTGGGGGACCCGGGCGCGTCGTACTGGGAGATGGAGCGCAGCTACTGGGCCGCGCGGCGCGATCCGAACATGCTGCTCGTCCACTACAACGACCTGAAAGCCGACCGCGCCGGCGAGATCGCCCGGATCGCCAAGTTCATCGACGTCGACCTGCCGGCCGCGACCATGGCCGAGATCGTCGAGGCGGCCGGGTTCGAGCAGATGAAGAAGGCCGGCGAGGCGCTGCTGCCCGACGCCGGGATGATCTGGGTCGGCGGCTCGCAGACCTTCCTGCACAAGGGGACGAACGGCCGCTGGCAGGGGGTGTGCTCGGCGGCGGACCTGGCGGACTACCAGCGCCGCGTCGCCGAGGAGTTCACGCCGGGCCTCGCCGCCTGGCTCGAAGGCGGCCGGCGCACGGCGGGCGACCCGGAGGCGTCGGCGGACTAGACGCTCGATCCCGCGACGCCCGACTCGGTTTTGATCGGGGTCAAGGACGCGGGGGCGGCGCGGGGGCAAAAGGTGACGGCGCGGGGGCCCGGGAGGAGACCATGCGGCGGCTGTCTGACATTGTTTGCAACCAAGACCCCCTGATCCTGCCGCAGAGCGCGAGCGTGAAGCGGGCGTGCGAGGAGATGCGCGAGCGCCGGGCCGGCTCGGTGCTGGTGGTGGACGACGAGGGGCAGCTCTCCGGCATCTTCACCGGCCGCGACGCGGTCTGCCGGGTGGTGGCCGAGGGCCGCGACCCCGCGCACACCCGGCTGAAGATGGTGATGACGCCCGACCCGGCGACGATCTCGGCCGACAAGACCGCGATCGACGCGCTGCGGCGCATGTGGGACGGCGGCTTCCGCCACCTGCCGCTGGTGGAAGCCGGCGAGCTGAAAGGCTGCGTCTCGCGCGGCGACTTCCAGGGCGACGAGCACTCCCGCCTCGAGGAAGAGCGCCAGCTCTGGGAGCACATGCGCTGAACCAGGTTCGAGACGCGCCGATGGCGCTCCTCGCCATGACGAAGGAGCTCCAGCTCTCGTCATCCTGAGGAGCCCGCGCCAGCGGGCGTCTCGAAGGACGCACGGCGCCAGCGCCAGACGAAGTAGAGCGCCAGGCCCGTGGCGTTCCAGATCGCGAAGAAGATCTGGGTCTTGGGCTGCAGGCTGGCGAACAGGTAGAGGCAGCCGAGAATCGCGAACGGGCCGACGAGCCAGGCGGCGGGGGTGCGGTACTGGCGCGGCGCGGCCGGGTCGCGCCGGCGCAGCGCCAGCATCGCGGCGGCGACGGCGATGAAGGCGGTCAGCGTGCCGGCGTTGGCGAGCGCGGCGATGTCGGAGAGGGGCGCAAGGCCCGCGAGCGCGGCGACGACGAGCGCGGTGACCAGCGTCATGCGCACCGGGACCCCGGTGCGGGCGCTGACCTGGGCCAGCGCGCGCGGCAGCAGGCCGTCGCGGGCCATGACGAAGAAG
>DATKMZ010000093.1:0-4145 GCA_035541575.1 Caulobacteraceae bacterium
ATCCGACCTCCTGCGGGGGCCACCTTCTCCCGCGGGGGGAGAAGGAACAGCGCAATGAAGAGGTGAACGAAGCCGTGCTTGATCCTGAGCCAGCTCAGGCCCGCCCCATGGCGAACACCGGCTGGAAGCAGCCCAGGATCAGCCTGCGTGCTTCGAACGGCGGCTCGCCGGATGTATCCATCCGCGGGTCCTCGTGCATCCGGGCCTCGGCCGCCTCGAAGCACGCCTTGTCGGCCCAGACCTGCCAGCTGAAGACGATCTTCTCGCCCGGCTCGGCCGCCACAGCGCGGCGAAAGTCGGTGGTCTGGCCTTCGGGCACGTAATCCTCCCAGCTCTCGACGATCTCCAGGCAGCCGTAGTCCTTGAAGATCTGCGCCCCGTTCTCAGCCCACTTGCGATAGGCGTCCATCTTGTCCTCGGGCACGGGGATGACCAGGCCGCAGACGTACATCGGTGAAGCTCCTTCGGGCTTGGGCGCGCCGCCATTGAAACGGTTCACGGCGCGCCGAGGCGAACGCGAATACTATGCCGCGGCGATGAGCCCATTTGTGGCGGCAGCGTTTGCCGGCTCGCCCCACCGCAGCTTGCAGCGCCGCAGGCGGCTTCAAGGCCTTCGCGCTCTCCGCCCCAGCGCAGTTCGCCAGCTCAGGCGGGACGGAGGGCCCTAAGGCTGACCCCAGGCGGCGGGGGCATGCTCTTCGGGATCATGTAGTCCCCACTGCCGAGGTCGCAGGTGGGATCGACCCGGTACTTGTCGAAGTCGCGCTCGCCGGCCTGGTAGAGCACGATGTCGTCGATCAGGAAGTTGCCGGTGAACTCGCGCGCGGGCCTGGTCAGGATCACGTAGGCGGCGTCGGCTATGATCTCGACGGTGCGGCAGTGGCGCATGCCTTCCTGACCCGACACCGCGAACTCGATGGCGGCGGTCGCCACGCCGGTGCGCGGCCAGAGCGAGTTGAAGGCGATCCCGTCGTCGCGGAACTCCTCGGCCATGCCGAGCGTCCACATGGACATCACGTACTTGGCCGCCGTGTAAGCTACGTGCCGGGCCAGCCACTTCGGATCGAGGTCGATCGGCGGCGACATGTTCAGCACATGCGGGTTCGCCGCCTGTTTCAGGTAGGGGATGCAAGCGCGGCTGGCGACGAACGAGCCGCGCGCGGTGATCTGATGCATCAGGTCGTAGCGTTTGACCTCCGTCCCGAGCGTGCCGCGCAGGTCGATGGCCGAGGCGTTGTTGACCAGGATGTCGATGCCGCCGAAACGCTCGGCGGTCCGGTCGACGGCCGACTGCACCGCCCCGGCGTCGCGCACGTCGACGACCAGCGGCAAGGCGGCGCCGCCGGCGCGCTCGATTTCTTCGGCCGCGGTGTAGATGGTGCCGGGCAGATGCCGGTGCGGCTCGGCCGTCTTCGCCGCGATCGCGACGTTGGCGCCGTCACGGGCCGCCTTCACCGCGATCGCCAGCCCGATCCCGCGCGAGCCGCCGGTCATGAAGATGGTCTTGCCTGCGAGCGACATCGAGCAGTCCTTGGCCGGTGAGGGGAGCTTTAGCGGGACCCCGTCGGCGGGGGCTGTCAAGTCCGCGCGCCGGAGATGGCGCGTTAGGGCGTCAGCGCCCCGGCCAGTTGTAGCGGTCGCCCGCGGCGCAGGCGATGCCGTCGATCTTCCAGACGCCGCCGCTGAGCGCGAGACGATAGGACCCGCTGCGGGTGGTCTGCGCCCCGGGGTCTGGCGGCCAGGCTGCTTCGACGACGGCGAGGCTGGGTCCGCTCTGGACGGTGCGGAACAGGTAGCTGTCAGGGAAGTCCTGAGCGCAGATGATCGGGTCGGCGTCGAGGCCGCAGAGCTCGCCCGACTTGTAGACGCCGCCGCAGCTGGCCTTCACCGCGCGCGCCTCCTGGGCGAGGATGGCCGTGGCCAGCGGCGTCGTCAGGTGCTTCAGGTAAGGCGCGCCAGGCGGCGGGGTGGTGCGCGGCCGACGACCGCTGGCGCCCTCGGCGCCGACGGGGTCGACGGCCCCCGGCGGGTTCTCGTCCAGCTTCAGGATCCGCGCCAGCGCCTGTTCCGCGGGCGACTGCGCGGGGTGAAACGCGGGTGTCGCCGACGCCGCGCCCGCCGCCAGCGCGATCGCCCCGGCCAGGAACGCGACACGCCCAAGCCCCATCGTCTCCGTCAACATATACCCCCTAGGTCGGTCCGGTCCGCCGCGTTCCGGCGAGGTGCGACAATGCCACGAAGCGACGGCTCAGTCTGCCGCGCGACCACCGGCGCTTGACCGCTGGGCCCGCTCGCTATAATGACTGATCCGTCAGTTTATTTCGAGTGTCGATGCCCAAGATCTCACAGGCCCAGAAGGATGCGCGGCGCCAGCAGATACTGGCGGCGGCCGCGCGCTGCTTCTCGCGCGACGGCTTTCACGCGACCACCACAGCCGACATCGTGCGCGAGAGCGGGGTGAGCCAGGGGACGCTCTATCTCTACTTCACGACCAAGGACGAGATCGTCGCGGCGCTGGCCGACGACCGGCATCAAGGCGATGCGTTCCTGAACGCGCTCGCCGAAGCCGAGCACGATCCGGTTCAGGGGCTCTTGCTGTTGATCGAACTCTACGGGCGGGGCCTGGCCGACCCGAAGCGCCGCGAGGCGCGCCGGGTCGGCGTGCAGGGATGGGGCGAGGCGCTGCGCAGCCCGACGATCCTGGCCAGCGTCACGCAGGGCCAGGCCGCCGTGCGGCGCGCCATCGTCCACCTGGTCGAGCGCGGACAGGCGAGCGGCCTCGTCCGCGCCGACGTCGTCCCCGAGGCGGCCGCCCGCACCTTGATCGCGCTGTTCCAGGGCCTGGTGTTGCAGACCACCTGGGGCGAGCGCTTGGATCTGGAAGCCTGCGGGCGCCTGATCCGCGAGATGATCCGTTCCGCCATCCTGACCGATCAGGCCCGCGCCGAGACCCGATAGCCCGAAGGAGACCCCGCCATGGCCATCGTCGATACGATCACCGCAGCGCCGCGCGCCGCCGCGCCGACCGCGCAGCGCCGGGGGTGGCTCGCCGCGCTCGGCGCGCTGCGCCGGCTGCTGGCCGACAAGGAGGACACCGGCCAGGTGTTCGAAATCTTCAGGGCGCTGAACGGCAAGGCCAACCAGCGCAACTATGCGCGGCTGATCTCGACGCCCGAGGGCGGGCGGATAGCCTATGATCACGTCGAGCTCGCGCCGCTGCTGATGGACGACGCCTGGCTCGACAGTTTCGCCGAGGGATCCGTGGGGGCGGCCTACCGGCGTTTCGTCCGATCCGAGAGCATCTCGGCCGAGGGGCTGGCCGAGGTGAGCCGCCAGGGACAGGGCGCAGGCGCTCTCGAGCAGAAGCACCCGCTGGCCTGGTTCGGTCGGCGCAACCGAGACTCGCACGACATCTGGCACGTGCTGAGCGGTTACGGCCGCGACGGGCTGGGCGAGGCGTGCCTGGTGGCCTTCTCCTACGCCCAGACCCGCGCGACGGGATGGCTGGTGATCGCGCTGGGCGCGTGCCTGCGGCCGCGGACGAACCGGGCGGCGGTGATCCGCGCGATCTGGCAGGGCTACCGGCGCGGCAAGGCCTGCGCGTGGCTGCCGGGCGAGGACTACGTGACGCTGATGTCCGAGCCGCTCGAGGCCGTCCGGGCGCGGCTGGGCTTGACGCCGCCGACAGCCTACGACGCGATCCCGGTCGGGCAGCGGGAGCCCCAGCCGGCGGGGATGTAGTTCCGGCCTCTCGGCGCGCAGAACTTGAGCCAGGCAATGCTATAGCATTGAATCTTGACCATATGCACGGCTAAGTAGATTATCCGCCGACCGGGGGCGGACAATGGCCGCAGGCGGCGAGCCCATTCGATGGCAAACGCGCATGGCGCCGCTGATGGCGGGCGCCGTGATCTTCAGCGCCATCGTCTTTACGGTGATCCTGGTCTGGCAGTTCGCCGCGCTCGAGCAGCGAACCAAGACGCCCGCGCCGCCGACGATCGCCTGGACCGCGCCTGGTCGGGAGCCGGCGAACTTCCAACAGCAGTTGCAGTTGGCGAACGTCCAGGCCAGCTACGATCTCGAGCGAGAGACCATCGCGCGGCGTTACGGCGAGACGAACGCGTTGTTGGAAGCGCGCCTCTGGA
>DATKMZ010000094.1:0-24180 GCA_035541575.1 Caulobacteraceae bacterium
GCTCGGCGGTATAGGCGGAGATGCCGGCATAGAGGGCGCGACCGGAGCGCACCGCCGTGTCGAGCGCGCCCATGGACTCTTCCATCGGCGTCTCCGGGTCAGGCCGGTGGTGGTAGAAGATGTCGACGTAGTCGAGGCCCAGCCGCTGCAGCGACTGGTCGCAGCTCGCGATCAGGTGCTTGCGCGAGCCGAAGTCGCCGTACGGCCCCGCCCACATCGGAAACCCGGCCTTGGTCGAGACGATGATCTCGTCTCGCGGCAGGTCGTGCAGGATCTCGCCGCAGACCCGTTCGGCGTTGCCCGGCGGACGCCCGTAATTGTTGGCGAAGTCGAAGTGGGTGATTCCGAGATCGAACGCGCGGGTGATGCACTCGCGCGCCACGGCGGCGTCGCGATAGCCGCCGAATGTCTCCCAGGCCCCGAGCGAGATCGCCGGCAGCTTCAGGCCGCTTCGTCCGCAGCGCCGGTAGCGCATCCGCTCATAGCGATCCTCGGCGTGCGCGGCGGACTGATCGGTCATGCTCTGCCTCAACCGGTGACGGCTTCTGACATTCTAGCCTGCACCCGTTCGAGCGCACCAGCCCCAGGCTAGTATCCGTCGGCGGCTACTAACATGCTAGAGGCCGCGTCATGGACGGCCGCTCAGGGAGGGTCATCCCAGAACCCGCTCGCGCCCAGTGAACACCTCGAAACCGTCCTCGCGCGCCACGGCGACGAGGGTCATGCCAGCCGATTTGGCCATGCGGACCGCAAGCGTGGTCGGCGCCGAGACGGCCGCCAGGATCTGGGCGCCGGCCACGGCGGCCTTCTGCACCATCTCCACCGATACGCGGCTGGTGATCAGCACGACGCCGTCGCCCCTCACAGGGTGCGCCCTCGCCAGCGCGCCCACGAGCTTGTCGAGCGCGTTGTGACGCCCGACGTCCTCGCGCACCAGCGTCAGGCCCTCGGCGGGGGTCCACCAACCGGCGGCGTGGGTGGCCCGCGTGCGAGACCCCAGCGGTTGCGCAACGGCCAGAGCGTTCATCGCCTCCAGGAGCGCGGATCCGCCCACGCGGAGCCCGTCGCCGACACGGTGTGGCGGGCGGACGGCCTCGGCGAGGCTGTCGACGCCGCAGAGGCCGCAGCCGCTCGGACCGGCGAGGCGCCGTCGCCGCGCGGCCAGCTGCACCGACGCGTCCCGCCGCAGCCACATGCGGACCTCGAGGCCCGCCTCGCACTCGACCGTCTCGAGGCCGCCGATCTCGTCCGGCGCCGTCACGATCCCCTCGGTCAGGCTGAAGCCGAGGCCGAAGTCCTCGAGATCCGCCGGCGTCGCCATCATCACGGCGGTTGTCGTCGCATCGTGCACGAGCGCGACGGCGGTCTCCTCAGGCAGCTCGCGCACGCCGTCTTCGGCGCGCCCCGCCTGCCAGCGGGCGCGCGGCGCGGCTTCGAAGGCGGCGCGCTCGGGCCTCTGCATCAGGAGGTCGCCGATCGCTGCGGCGCGGCCTCGTCCAGGAGGTCGACGGCCGCGGCCGCGACGGGCTCGAGGCCGCCGCCGCCGGCGGCGCGCCAGGCCGTGATCGCAGCGCGCATCGAGGGATCCCAGAACGCGCGCAGATGCTGCGCGGCGCCTGCGGCCCCTTCCGGCTGCGTGGCGAAGAACCGGGCGATCTGGTTGGCCCGGCGGATCAGGTTCTCCGGCGGGTCGGTCACTCGCCGGGCTCCGTCTCCGCCACGCGCCGGGTCCGGCGCGAGAGGTTCTCGTACTCGCGCTGCCAGGCGCTCGGCCCGTTCGACGGCGACACCTGCACCGCCGTCACCTTGTATTCGGGGCAGTCGGTCGCCCAGTCGGTGAACTCGGTCGTCACCACGTTCGCCTGCGTCGTCGGGTGGTGGAAGGTCGTGTAGACCACGCCCGGGGCGACCCGGTCGGTCACCTGGGCGCGCAGGGTCGTCTCGCCCGTGCGGCTCGCGAGGCGCACCCAATCGCCGTCACGCACGCCGCGCTCCTCGGCGTCGTGCGGGTGGATCTCGAGCAGGTCCTCTTCGTGCCAGATCTCGTTCTCGGTGCGCCGGGTCTGGGCGCCCACGTTGTACTGCGAGAGGATCCGCCCGGTGGTGAGCAGCAGCGGATACCGCGGGCCGATCTTCTCGTCGGTCGGCACGTATTCGGTGATCACGAACTTGCCGAGCCCTCGCACGAACCGCTCCATGTGCATGACCGGCGTCCCCTCGGGCGCGGCCTCGTTGCACGGCCATTGCACCGAGCCGACACGGTCGAGCAGTTCATAGGAGACGCCGGAGAACGTGGGCGTCAGCCGCGCGATCTCGTCCATGATCTCGGACGGATGGGCATAGGTCATCGGATAGCCCAGCGCGGTCGACAAGAGCTGGGTCACCTCCCAGTCCTCGTAGCCGTTCATCGGGCTCATCACCTTGCGGACCGGTTGGATCCGTCGTTCGGCGTTGGTGAAGGTGCCGTTCTTCTCCAGGAACGTCGAGCCCGGCAGGAAGACGTGCGCGTAGCGCGCGGTCTCGTTGAGGAAGAGGTCGTGGACGACGACGCACTCCATCGCCGCCAGCGCCGCCGCCACGTGGTGCGTGTTCGGATCGGACTGCAGGATGTCCTCGCCCTGAATGTAGAGCGCCTTGAACCGGCCCTCGGTCGCGGCGTCCAGCATGTTGGGGATGCGCAGGCCGGGCTCGGCGTCGAGCGGCACGCCCCACTCCGCCTCGAACGACGCGCGCAGCGCGGGGTCCGAGATGTGGCGGTAGCCAGTGAGCTCGTGCGGGAACGAGCCCATGTCGCATGAGCCCTGCACGTTGTTCTGGCCGCGCAGCGGGTTCACGCCCACGCCCGGCCGGCCGATGTTGCCGGTCGCCATCGCGAGGTTGGCGATCGCCATCACCGCGGTCGTGCCCTGGCTGTGCTCGGTCACGCCGAGGCCGTAGTAGATCGCGGCGTTGCCGCCGGTCGCGTAGAGCCGAGCGGCGGCGCGCAGCTCGGTCGGATTGACTCCGGTGGCGACGGCGACAGCCTCGGGCGCGTGTTCCGGTCGGGCGGCGAAGTCGGCCCAGGCGCGGTAGTCCTCGAGGTCGCAGCGGGCCTTTACGAACGCCTCGTCGGCGAGCCCCTCGGTGACGATCACGTGCGCCATGGCGGTCAGCACCGCGACATTCGTGCCGGGCTTGAGCGCCAGGTGATGCGCGGCCTCGATGTGCGGGGTGCGGACAAGGTCGATCCGCCGCGGATCGATCACGATCAGCTTCGCGCCGGCCCTCAAGCGCCGCTTCATGCGCGAGGCGAACACCGGATGGGCGTCGGTGGGATTGGCGCCGATCACCACGATCACGTCGGAATGATCGACCGAGTCGAAGTCCTGGGTGCCGGCCGAGGTGCCGAGCGTGGTCTTGAGGCCGTAGCCGGTCGGCGAGTGGCAGACGCGGGCGCAGGTGTCGACGTTGTTCACGCCGAAGCGCGCGCGGATCATCTTCTGGACGAGGTAGGTCTCCTCGTTCGTGCAGCGCGACGAGGTGATGCCGCCGAGAGCGTGCGCGCCGTACTTGGCCTCGATCCGCTTGAATTCCGAGGCCGCGTAGGCGATCGCCTCGTCCCATGGGACCTTCCGCCAGGGTTCCTCGATCGAGCCGCGGATCATCGGCTCGAGCACCCTGTCGCGGTGGGTGGCGTAGCCCCAGGCGAACCGGCCTTTGACGCAGGAGTGGCCGTGATTGGCCTTGCCGTCCTTCCAGGGTGTCATGCGCACGAGCGTCTCGCCGCGCATCTCCGCCTTGAAGGCGCAGCCGACGCCGCAGTAGCCGCAGGTCGTCACCTCCGAGCGTTCAGGCAGGCCGATCTCGATCACCGCCGTCTCGGTGAGCGCGGCCGTCGGGCAAGCCTGCACGCAGGCGCCGCACGAAACGCACTCCGAGCCCATGAACGGCTCGTCCTGGCTGGCCGCGACCTTGGAGGCGAAGCCCCGGTCCTGGATCGTGATCGCGAACGTGCCCTGGATCTCGTCGCAGGCCCGCACGCACCGCGAGCAGACGATGCACTTGGCCGGGTCGAATGCGAAGTAGGGGTTGGACTCGTCGCACGGCAGGGCGAGGTGGGTCTCGATCTCTGTCCCGTAGCGCACCTCGCGCAGGCCGACGGCGCCCGCCATGTCCTGCAGCTCGCACTCGCCGTCGGCTGCGCAGGTCAGGCAGTCGAGCGGATGGTCCGAGATGTAGAGCTCCATCACGTTGCGGCGCAGCCGCTGCAGCAGCGGTGTCTGGGTGCGGACCACCATCCCCGCGGCGACCGGCGTCGTGCAGGCGGCCGGCGTCCCGGCGCGGCCCTCGATCTCCACCAGGCAGAGCCGGCAGGAGCCGAACGCCTCGAGCGTGTCGGTGGCGCAGAGCTTGGGGACCGTGGTCCCGATCGCCTTCGCCGCGCGGATCAGCGAGGTTCCCGCGGGAACGGTCACGGCCCGTCCGTCGATGGTCAGCGTCACCGGCTCGCCAGACGCGGCGGGCGTGCCGTAGTCGATCTCGAGGACAGCAGCGGACATCAGGCCAACTCCGCCGTCCGCGCCTTGGGCCCGGACGTGAAATCTTCAGGGAAGTGTCGCAGCGCGCTCAACACCGGGAACGGCGTGAAGCCACCCAGCGCGCAGAGCGATCCATAGGTGAGCGTCTCGCAGAGCTCTTCGAGCAGAGCGATGTCCGCCGCCGGCGCCTCGCGCCTGCTGCGGATGCGGTCGACGATCTCGACCCCGCGCCGCGAGCCGATGCGGCAGGGGGTGCACTTGCCGCAGCTCTCGACCGCGCAGAACTCGAGCGCGAAGCGGGCCTGCGCGGCCATGTCCACGGTGTCGTCGAAGACGACGATCCCGCCGTGGCCGACGAGGCCCTCGCGGGCGGCGAACGCCTCGTAGTCGTAGGGCGTGTCGAACAGCGCCGGCGGGAAGTAGGCGCCGAGCGGGCCGCCGCACTGGACGGCGCGCACCGGCCGCCCGCTCGCCGTCCCGCCGCCGATCTCCTCGACGATCTGTCCAAGCGTCAGGCCGAACGGCGCCTCGTAGAGTCCGGGCCGCTTCACGTTGCCGGCGAGCTGGATCGGCGCCGTGCCGCGCGAGCGCCCGAAGCCAAGCGCAGCGTAGGCGTCGCCGCCGTGCGCCAGGATCCAGGGCGTGGTGGCCAGCGAGAGCACGTTGTTGACGATCGTCGGTCGCGCGAAGAGCCCGTGGTGCGCCGGCAGCGGCGGCTTGGCCCGGACCTGGCCGCGGCGGCCCTCGAGACTTTCGAGCAGCGCGGTCTCCTCGCCGCAGACGTAGGCCCCGGCGCCGATCCTCAGCTCGATGTCGAAGGCGAACCCCGAGCCCAGCACATCCGATCCCAGCAGGCCGCCGGCCCGCGCGGCCTCGAGCGCGCGGTCGAAGGCGGCGTTCGCCAGCGGGTATTCCGAGCGGCCGTAGACGAAGCCTTTCGACGCGCCGGCGGCGAAGGCGGCCAGCGCCATGCCCTCGATCAGCGAGAACGGGTCGCCTTCGAGGATCATGCGGTCGGCGAAGGTGCCGCTGTCGCCCTCGTCGGCGTTGCAGACGACGTACTTCACAGGCCCCGACGCCTCGCGCGCCGTTCGCCACTTGACCCCGACCGGGAACCCCGCCCCGCCGCGTCCCCGGAGGCCGGAGGCGGCCACCTCGTCGATCGTCCGCTCCGGCCCGATCTCGAAGGCCTTGCGCAGGCCGTGAAGGCCGCCGTGGGCGCGGTAGGCGTCAAGCGAGCCGGGATCCACGACCCCGCACCGGGCGAAGGTGATGCGCGTCTGGCCGGCGAGCCAGGGATGCTCTGCGATGCGCCCCTGGGCGAGCGGGTGGGCGGCGCTGGTCAGCAAACCGGCCGCGAACAGGGACGCGACGTCCTCGGCCCGGACCGGCCCGTATGCGGCCCGCCCGCCTTCGGTCTCGACCTCGACCAGGGGCTCGAGCCAGTAGAGCCCGTACGAGCCCGTCCGGACGATCGTGACATCCAAGCCGCGCGCCGCGGCTTCGGCGGCGATGGCGGCGGCCGTCTCGTCGGCGCCGACGGCGACCGCGGCGGTATCGCCGGGGAGGAAGACGCGGGTCAGGGCGCAGGCGTTCCGAGCCGTCGGATCAGCTCGTCCGCCGTGATCCGGCCGACCGGTCGGCCGTCCACGAGCGCCGCCGGCGCCACCGCGCAGAGGCCGAGGCAATAGACCGGCTCGACCGTCACCGCGCCGTCGGCGGTGGTTTCGCCCCAGCCAACCTTGAGCCGCGCGAGTACGGCCTCGGCGACCGCGACGCCGCCCATCGCCTGACACGCCTCGGCGCGGCACGCCCGCACGACCCGGCGGCCGTGCGGATGCGGGCGGAAGTCATGGTAGAAGCTGACGACGCCGTGCACCTCGGCGCGCGACAGGTTGAGCGCTTCGGCCACGAGCGGCACGGCCTCGGCGGGCACGCACCCGAACGCAGCCTGCAGGGCGCTCAGGATCGGCATCAGCGCGCCGTCCTGGCCCGCACCGGCTTCCACGATCATGCAGGCCCGGGCCGGATCCCAAGGCGCTGGAGCCGTGTCACTCGACATTGCGGTCACGTTCAGGTTCCCAACCGCCATAGGATAGTTGTTCCGCGCGCCAGAGACGATCTTAGTCCGCACGGACGGGGCGCGTGGCGGAACATCTCCTGGATTGAAATGTCAGTCTGACCGGCTGCAACGCAAAGTTCAATCGCCTCGCCTGATCCACCCCCTTGCGGGACGGGGTCTCGGGTCCTGTTGACAGCCTTCGTGCGCCGTCTGACATTTTAGCCGCGCTTTCTCCGCGATGAGATTGCGTCCGGGTCCTCGACTTGGTCCATTGACGCCCGGACGCGGCCGTTGGGAGGCGGTGCGGATGAAGCAGGCCGGCGAGTATCGGATCGAGGCGCCGGCGCCGGAGGTTTGGCGTGCGCTCAACGATCCCGACGTGCTCGCGCGCTGCATCGACGGCTGCGAAACCATCGAGGCGACTGGCGAGAACGCTTTCCGCGCCAAAGTAAGGGCCAAGGTCGGGCCGCTGAGCGCCGTGTTCGACGCCGAGTTCGCGATCACCGACGCCGATCCGCCGCGCGCCTACACGCTCACGGGTGGGGCCAAGGGCGGGGCGGCGGGGTTCGGCCGCGGGGTTGCGCACGTGCGCCTTTCGGAGGACGACGGCGCGACCGTCCTCAATTACGAGGTCGAGGCCAGCGTCGGCGGCAAGCTCGCGCAGATCGGCCAGCGCCTGATCGACGCCGCCGCCCGCAAGACTGCCGACGACTTCTTCGCGACGTTCGCGCAGTCGGTGTCGCGCGCGCCGGCCGAGGTCCTGCCCGGGCCGCCTCAGCGCCTCCTCGCGTCACGCGTGCTGTGGATCATAATCGCTGGCGTCGGGCTCGCGGCGGCGGTCGTCGCGTTTGCGCTGTTGCGGCGATAGGCGCAGGACAAGGAAAACGAGAAGGAGGACGCCGGGTGCAGCTTACCCTCACCGTCAACGAAACCCCCCACGAGCTGGATGTGGCGCCCAACACCCTGCTCGTCGACATCCTCCGTCGCGAGCTGGGACTTACGGGCACGCACGTCGGTTGCGACACCAGCCAGTGCGGCGCCTGCACGGTGCACATGGACGGCCGCGCGGTGAAGGCCTGCACCGTCCTCGCCGGCCAGGCGCAGGGCGCCGTCGTCATGACGATCGAGGGGCTCGGCGCGCCCGGCAACCTGCATCCGATGCAGCAGGCCTTCCAGGACTTGCACGCCCTGCAATGCGGCTTCTGCACGCCCGGCATGATCATGAGCGCGATCGATCTGGTGCGCCGGTCGGAACGGCTGGACGAGAACGCGGTGCGCGAGGGCCTTTCAGGCAACCTGTGCCGCTGCACCGGCTACCACAACATCGTCCAGGCGGTGCTGACCGCCGCCGCGCGGATGTGAGGGCGAGGCCATGAGCGAAACCGGCATCGGCAAGCGGGTAAAGCGGCGCGAGGACGTCCGCTTCATCACCGGCAGGGGCAACTACACCGACGACATCTCCGTCGCCGGCCAGACCTACGCGGCGTTCGTCCGCTCGCCCTATCCGCGGGCGCGGATCGTCTCGGTCGACGCGGGCGCGGCGAAGGCCGCGCCGGGCGTGGTGGGCGTCTTCACCGGCCAGGACCTCGCCGCCGACGGCATCGGCCCGCTGCCTTGCGGCTGGATGGTGAAGTCGAAGGACGGCAGCGACATGAAGATCCCCGCCCGCCCGCCGCTGGCGGTCGAGCGCGTGAACTTCGTCGGCGAGCCCTACGCGGTGGCGATCGCCGAGACGCCGGAGGCGGCGAAGGCCGCAGCGGCGGCGGTCGAGACCGAGTTCGAGGAGCTGCCGGCGGCGGCTTCGCTCGCAGGCGCCGCCGGCGGCCCGCAGATCCACCCCGACATCCCCGGCAACCGTTGCTACGACTGGGAACTCGGCGACGCGGCGGCGGTCGAAGCGGCGTTCGCCAGGGCGAGCCACGTCACCCGGCTCGAGTTCGCCAACAACCGCCTGATCCCCAACGCCATCGAGCCGCGCGCGGCGCTGGCGGTCTACAGCGCCGCGACGGAGGAGTTCACGCTCCACACCACCTCGCAGAACCCGCACCTGGCGCGTCTGATCCTGACGGCGTTCGTCAACCTCGCGCCCGAGCACAAGCTGCGAGTGATCTCGCCCGACGTGGGCGGCGGCTTTGGCTCCAAGATCTTCGTCTATCCCGAGGAGACGGCGGTGGCGTGGGCCGCGCGCCGGGTCGGGCGGCCGGTCAAGTGGACCGCCGACCGGTCCGAGGCGTTCCTCTCGGACGCGCACGGCCGCGACCACCTCACCACCGCCGAGCTGGCGCTCAGCGAGAGCGGGACGTTCCTCGGCATGCGGGTGCGCACCAAGGCGAACCTTGGCGCCTATCTCTCCACCTTCGCCTCCTCGGTGCCGACCTTCCTCTACGGGACGCTGCTCGCGGGGCAGTACCGCACGCCGGCGATCCACGTGGAGGTCGAGGGGCTCTTCACCAACACTGCGCCCGTCGACGCCTACCGCGGCGCGGGACGGCCGGAAGCGACCTACGTCGTCGAGCGGCTGGTGGAGACGGCGGCGCGCGAGCTGGGCGTCGACCCGGCCGAGCTCCGGCGCCGCAACTTCATCCAGCCCGACCAGTTCCCGTACGAGACGCCGGTCGCGCTCGTCTACGACACCGGCAACTACCAGGCGAGCCTCGAGAAGGCGCTGCAGCGCGCCGACTACGCCGGCTTCGCCGCGCGACGCCGCGAGTCCGAGGCGCGCGGCAAGCGGCGCGGGATCGGCTTCTCCTGCTACATCGAGGCCTGCGGGCTCGCGCCCTCGCAGCTCGCGATCCAGCTCGGCGCCGGCGTCGGCCTCTACGAGAGCGGCGAGGTGCGGGTGAACCCGACCGGCTCGGTCACGGTGTTCACCGGCTCGCACAGTCACGGCCAGGGCCACGAGACCACGCTGGCGCAGATCGTCTCCGACAAGCTCGGCGTGCCGTTCGAGCAGGTGGAGGTGGTCCACGGCGACACCGGCCGGGTCGAGTTCGGCCTCGGCACTTACGGCTCGCGTTCGGTGGCCGTCGGCGGCTCGGCCGTCATTCGCGCCACCGAGAAGATCGTCGCCAAGGGCAAGCGGATCTCGGCCCACATGCTCGAGGCTTCGCCCGACGACGTCGACTTCGACGAAGGCGTCTTCGCCGTCCGCGGCACCAACAAGAAGATGACGTTCGGCGAGGTGGCGTTCGCCGCCTACGTGCCGGCCAGCTTCCCCGATGACCTCGAGCCAGGACTGTCGGAGAAGAGCTTCTACGATCCGAAGAACTTCACCTTCCCGGCCGGCGCCCACATCGCCGAGGTCGAGGTCGACCCGGACACAGGCGTCGTGGACCTCGTCCGCTTCGTCGCCGTCGACGATTTCGGCGAGGTCATCAACCCGATGATCGTCGAGGGCCAGGTCCACGGCGGCATCGCCCAGGGCGTCGGCCAGGCGCTGCTTGAGCACGGGATCTACGACGACGCCGGCCAGCTCGTGACCGGCTCGTTCATGGACTACTGCATGCCGCGGGCCGACGACCTGCCGAGCTTCGAGGTCGACACGACCGTCACCCCCTGCACGCACAATCCGCTCGGCGTGAAGGGCTGCGGCGAGGCGGGCGCGATCGGCGCGCCGGCCGCGGTGATGAACGCCGTTACGGACGCGCTCGGCGTCAAGGATCTGGCGATGCCGGCTTCGCCCGAGCGCGTCTGGCGCGCGCTGCAGGCGGTCTGAGGGGGGAGGCCATGAACGGTTTCGACTATCATCGCCCCGCAACGGTGGACGCCGCAGTGGCGGCCCGCCGCGCCGCCGCCGACGGCGCGTACCTGGCCGGCGGCATGACGCTGATCCCGACGCTGAAGCAGGGCCTTGCGCAGCCGAGCGACCTGATCGACCTCGGCGCTGTCGCCGGCCTCGCCGGCGTCACGGCGTCGGGTGAGACGGTCGTCGTCGGCGCCATGACCCGGCACGCGGACGTCGCCGCCTCGCCAGAGGTGCGGCGCGCCATCCCCGCGCTCGCCGACCTCGCCGGCCAGATCGGCGACGCCCAGGTGCGCAACCGCGGCACGATCGGCGGCTCGCTCGCCAACAGCGATCCGGCGGCGGACTATCCGGCCGCGGTCATCGGACTCGGCGCGACGATCCGCACCGACCGCCGCGCCATCGCCGCCGACGACTATTTCACGGCCCTGTTCGAGACCGCGCTCGAGCCCGGCGAGCTGATCCGCGCGGTCGAGTTTCCGGTCCCGCGCCGCGCGGCCTACCGCAAGTTCAGCCACCCGGCGTCGCGCTACGCGGTGGCGGGCGTGTTCGTCGCCGAATTCGGCGGCCGCTTCCGCGTCGGCGTCACCGGCGCCGGCCCGTGCGCGTTCCGGCTGACGGCCCTCGAAGAGGCGCTGGCGCTGGGTGTCGACCCCGCCGCCGCCGACGATGTCGCGATCGACTCCAGCCGCTTCAACAGCGACCTGCACGCTTCGGCCGACTACCGCGCCCAGCTGGTGCGGGTCATGGCGAGGCGCGCGATCGCCGCGCTGGCGGGTCGCTAGCGACCACCCTTAGCTGCCGGTTCGAGGGGTTGTTTCCGGCAGGACGGGGACCATCGGCCCATGCCTGCCGCTCCCGGGGCGCAATTCACCCCCCACGCGCTTGGGTCATCCGCATGAGATCAATGTCTGGCTGCAAGAACGTGGCTCGGTTTCCGCCCGTGGCGCGCGGTTTGCCGCCCGAGCGCGCCCGATAGCGATTACTTGGCTGCTGGCCGCGATGGTCTCTCAGGGGGATAGAGCGGCCTCGCGCTCCTTCCTTCGACTTTATTCAATTCGGCCATCGCTTCCGCGAGGAGTCGTTGGATTTGCGCGCGTAGCTCGGGGTCTCGCTCGGCTTCGAGCATGTGCCGGTAGCGCTCGACATTCTGTCTGGCGATGAAGCGTTGCACGAGCGCTCTCCTTCTAGAGCGGCCTGCAAGTAGGCTCTCAACTTAAGATATCATGTCAAGCGTTCAATTGATGTTGCGACCCTGTCGCAATCGCGCTTTGAGTGCGTGATCGGCGCGTCCCGCCGGCGCTACTTGGCGATCGTGCGGGCGCCGTCGGCCGCTGAGCCAGCGCCTCAGGCCGCGCCCGCGACCTCGCGCAGAGCGTCCATCCAGCCGACCCAGCGCGGGTCGGGGTTGCGGCCGTCCCAGAGCATGCCGTTGCAGGCGTAGCCGACCGCGTAGCCCGACTCCGGGTCGGCGAAGGCGATCCGCCCGCCCGCGCCTGGGTGGCCGAACGATCCCTTTCCGAGCATTGGGATGAGCCGCCGGGGCAGCTCGAACCCTAGTCCGAACCGCTGGGCGTCGCCGGGCGGCGCGGGCGGCAACGGCGGGGGACCAGAAAGCGCGTCGGTGCGGGGCGCGCGGGCGGCCTCGACCGTTTCCGGGCGCAGCAGGCGCACGCCGCCGACCTCGCCGATGCAGGCCGCGTACATCCGCGCCAGCGCCCGGGCGTTGCCGACGCCGTTGCCGGCCGGGATCTCGACCGCGCGGCCTTCGCGCCCGGTCATGATCTCGATCAGCTCCTCGGTCGCCTCCATGGTTTCGGCAAGGCCCTGGATCAGGCGGTCGGAAGGATCGAGACCGAGCGCCGCGAAGGTCTTGAGCACGTCGGCCTTGGTCATCGCGGGGGCGGAGCGGAAATGCGGCGCGACGCGGTGGTCCTCGGCCTGCGGCAAGCCGATCCAGAGGTCGAGCCCGAGCGGACCCGCCACCAGTTCGGCGAACTGTCGGCCGAGCGTCTTGCCGGTCGCACGGCGCACCACCTCGCCGATCAGGAAACCGAAGGTGATGAAGTGGTAGAGGTAGGCCGAGCCGGGGGCCCAGTAGGGCCGCATGGAGGCGAGCGCCGCGGTCGCGCGGTCCCAGTCGAGCGCCGAGCGGCCGTCCATGCCGCTGCCGACCTCGTAGCCGAACAGGCCCGAGGCGTGGGTCAAAAGGCGAGCGAGCGTGACGCCTTCCTTGCCGTTCCGGGCGAACTCCGGCCACCAACGGGCGACGGGCGATGAGAGGTCGAGCTCGCCCCGCTCGACCAGCCGGTGAACGCAGATCGCCACCGCGCCCTTGGTGCACGACATCAGCACCGTGAGGGTGTCGCCGTCGTAGGGCCTGTCGTTCACGACGTCGCGGCCGGTCCAGATGTCGACCATCGGACGCCCGTCCCGGTAGACGCAGAGCTGCGCGCCGCCGACCTCGGACGGATGGCCGGCGCCGAACGCGTCGCGGATGCTCTCGAACCCTGGCTCGACCTGGCCGCCGACGTCGCCCATCGCGGCTAGATCACCTCGAGGTAGTCGCGGTCAGGAAGCGCCGGGAACGGCGCGGCCGGCAGCGTCTGGTACCAGAACGCGACCGAAGCGATGTCGTCCTGCAGCGGCAAGTACTGCCGCCCTTGGCGGCGGGGACGCCAGCTGAGCGCCTGGATCGTGACCCGAAGGTCCGACTGGAACCGGATCGGGTCCATGATGTGCCAGCGGTAGAGGCCGAAGCGCTGCTGCGAGCGGTAGACGCCGTCCGGCCGGATCACCTGCGGCAGGCCGGCGTAGGGGCTGTTGAACTCCTCGTAGGCCGACTTGCCGTACTTGTCCTTCTCCATGCCGCCGGGGTCGAAATTGTAGGCGCCGCAGAAGTAGTCCTCGGTCCCGGTGCCGCAGATGGTCGGGAAGGCGCCGTCGCCGTCCATGAAGAACTTGATCTCGCCCTCGCCCCACCAGCCGGCGTTGTTGACGCCCCAGGCCATGTAGGTCCCGACGAAGTGGCCGCGGCCCTTCACGCCGTCGAGGATGGTGTAGACCTCCTTGTACGGCAGCGGATTGGTGCGCCGGAACTGAGCGTGGAAGTACGCCGCGTCGTCCGGCACTTCGGTCAGCGTGTAGTTGACCTGGTAGTAGACGTAGAGCCGGTCGAGCCCGATGTTCTGCATCGTCACCCGCGCCCGCTTGCGAAACGGCATCTCCCAGTAGCAGTTGAACGCCCGACCGGGATTGACGCAGACCGCCAGCGACGAGACGCGGGCGTACTCCTCCCAGCCGTTGGCGAAGAAATCGCCGGCCGGGCACTCCACCGACGGGTGCTCCTGGTCGTCCCAATAGATGCGCAGGATCGAGTGGCGCCATTTGCCGAGCGCAAGCGTCATCCAGATCTGCTGGATCGCGCCCGGTCCCTCGATGTCGGCCAGCGTGAAGGTGTCGCCCGGCTCGATGAAGATCGAGGGCGAGATCTTCCAGCCCTGGCCAAGGCCGTCGGCGTAGGCCGCGCCGGTGCCCTCGGTCGCCATGCCGCCCTTGCCCTTATCGCCGGTGAAGTTCTCCGGACTGATCGAGCGAGTCTGGGCGTCGGATAACCGCGCGAGCACGCCCAGATGCATGCCCAGTCCGTTGAAGCCCGCCATTCGTGTCCCCTCGAAGTCTTGCGCCGCGGTCGGCGGGCTTACATGCCCGTTCGACCGCCGAGCGGCGGCGGCGTCGACGCGCCCGTCGGCTTCACGCGCTCACCGGTGTCCTGGTTGAAATGGATCCGCCAGGGGTAGTTGTCGCCTTCGCCGCCCGTTCCTTCCTGCTGCATATGGTTGGAAACCGCCTTGCGCCAGACGTTCGAGCGATTGGCCGTCGTCATGTGCGGGGTCTTGGAGTGGTGGAAGGTCACGTCGCCACGTTCGATCGGGCAGACCACCGTGCGCCGCTCGTCGACGTCGCAGGTGAGCATGTCGCTCTTCAGGCCTTCGACCAGCCGGTGGGTCAGGACGCCGTCCAGGTGTCCGCTGTCGATGAAGTGCATGCAGCCGTTCTCGACCCCGACGTCGATCAGCGGGATCCAGCAGGTGATCCCTCGGTTATCGAGTCGGCGGCCCCAGTAGGCCTCGTCCTGGTGCCAGTAGGTGGGCACGCTCTTGTTCGGCGGCTTGCCGAGGAACTGGTCGTACCAGAACTCCATCGGCTTCCCCATCAGACCGGAGCCGAAGCGGGCGAGCCACTTGCGGTAAGGCTGTTCGTCGATTTCGTCCCAGACCAGCGCCGGCGAGGACTGCACGAGGCGGAACGAGCGCTCCTCGCGCTTCTCGTTCTCGTCCCAGGCCCAGTCGAACGCATAGCGGGCCTTGTCCTGTAGGATCGTGTCGCAGTGGGCTTCCAGAGCGTCGAGGTCGGCAGGCGGAATGACGCCCTTGACGACGATCCAGCCGTGCGCGCGGAAGAACGCGACCTGCTCGGCGGTTGGCTCAGGGTAGCGCATCGCGGGCGTCTGGTCCGTCAGCCGCGGACCGGGACCAGCCGCTCGCCGGTGCGCTGGTTGACGTAGGTCTTCCACGGATAGTGGCCGCCCTCGCCGCCGGCGCCGATGGCCTGCATGTGGTTGCTGACCGCCTTGCGCCAGCGCTTGGAGGTGTTGGCGGTGGTCATGTGCGGGGTCTTGGAGTGGTGGAAGGTGACGCTGCCGCGCTTGATCGGGCAGACCACCGTGCGGCTCTCGTCGACGTCGCAGGTCAGCAGGTCGCTGGCCATGCCCTCGACGAGGCGATGAGTCAGAACGCCGTCGCGGTGGCCGCCATCGATGAAGTGCATGCAGCCGTTCTGAGCGTCGACGTCGTGCAGCGGGATCCAGCAGGTGATCCCCTTCTCGTCGAGGTTGCGCCCCCAGTAGCCCTCGTCCTGGTGCCAGTAGGTGGGCACGCTCTTGCCGGGCGGCTTGCCCAGGAACTGATCGTACCAGAACTCGAGCTTCTGGTTCATCAGCGCCGAGCCGAACGCTGTCAGCCACTTGCGATAGGGCTGTTCGGCGATCTCCTTCCAGACCAGCGAGGGAGAAGACTGGACGATGCGAAACGACCGGTGGTCCTTGTCCTCGTTCACGTCCCACGCCCAGTCGTAGGCGAGGCGCTCCTTCTCCGTCAGGATGCTGTCGCAGTGGCTCTCGAGAGCGTCCAGATCCGCTTGCGGAATCGCATCTTCCACCACCAGCCAACCGTGCTGGTTGAAGAAGTCGAGCTGCGCTTGGGTGGGGGCGGGGTAGGGCATCGTCTCTCCTCGGTCGGCCGCGCAGCATCGGCGTCTAACATGTTAGTTGGGCGCGCAGCTGCGTCAAGCGCTTGCCAGCGCCACCGACATGCCGCAAATTGACATGTCAATCCCGATCTCAGCGACGGAGCGCAAGATGCTCGCGACCAAGGGCGCCTTCGATCTCGACCCAGGCGAGCGCGCGCAGCTGGAACGCGACGGGCTGGTGGTCAGACACAACGTCTTCGATCCGGCTGAGCTCAGGGCCATCGCCGAGGCGTGCGAGGATCTGGTCAGCCGCCTCGAGGCCGCCAAGCGGAAAGAGAAGCACGTGGTCGGCAGCTACATGTTCGAGGTGCTGCGCGACGAGGGCACGGTTGTGAAGTGGGAGCCGAACGCGCCGGAGGTCATGCAGGGGGTCGAGCCCTTCGCGCACATCTCGCCGCCGCTGCGCGACTGGGGCCTCGACGCGCGGCTGCTCGACCCGTGCAAGGCGATCGTGGGCCAGGACGACATCATCCTCTTCACCGAGAAGCTGAACGTGAAGCGCGCGCGCTTCGGCGGCGACATCGTGCTGCACCAGGACTTCCCCTACTGGGAATCCATGACGCCGATCGCCAACCGGGTCGCCACGGCGATGATCTTCCTCGACGACGCGGATCTCGAGAACGGCTGTCTCGAGGTCGCGCCCGGCACCCACGCGTCGGGCAAGTTCAAGCAACGCGGCGTCGACGGATTTGGCGGGCTCGAGATGGACATGGACGCCTTCGACCTTGCCCGCCTGCAGCCGCTCGAGGTGAAGGCGGGAACGGTCGCGTTCTTCGGCGCCTTCCTCGTCCACCGCTCGCTGCCGAACCTCTCCAGCCGCGATCGTCGGGCGCTGCTCTACTCGTACCAGCCGGCGGGACACCCCCACGCGGTCGAGCTCAACCGCCTCACGCGCGAGAAGGCGGCGCGCGCCAGCGCCTGACGATCACTTCCACCGAGGCGGATGCGCCGGTCCTACCAGGTGCGGCCGATCCGGAACCCGAAGAGCCTGGGCGGCGCCATGTAGACGATCCCGACGACGTGCGGGCCGGCGAAGTAGTCGCCCTCCTGCGAGCCCGGGGTCCCGGGGTCGGCCGAGACGTTCTGCTTGGCCGCGGCATAGGTCCGGTCGAGCAGGTTGGTCGCCCAGAGGCTCGCCCACCACGGTCCGTGGGTGAAGTTGACCGAGAGGTTCACCAGGAAACCACCCTCGAGCAGCGTCGATGGGTTGCGGAACAGGGTCGCATAGGAGTCGCTGCGGTAGGCGACATCGATGCGAGGCGTCATGTCCAGAGGCGTGTCGGAGCGGATCAGATGCACCGTGTACGCCGCGCCGAAGTTGGCCGTGACCGAGGGCGAGAACGGCGTCTGCGCGCCGTTCTCGATCAACGTCGCAGAAGTTCCGTACACGCCATAATACTTGCTCAGTGGATTGATCATCGTGCAGGCGGCGTCGAGCGAGAACAGCGGGCAGAACGGATTGTTCACCTGGCCGAACGAGCCCAGCTGGCTCTTGAACAGCGCGAGTCCGCCGTCCAGCGATAGGTCGCCAAAGTGTCCCTGAGCGCCGAACTCCAAACCGTAGATCTTGCTCGTGGTGGTCGCGTTGCGGGCCTGGAACAGCGAGTCGATCGCCGCCAGCTCCGGAGGGCTGCCTGCCGGCGCCGGCACCCCGAAGAACGCCTGGTAGTCCTCGAACGTCTGGTAGTAGACCGCCAGCTGGGTGTGCAGCTGGTCCTGCAGGAACGAACCTTTCCAGCCCGCCTCGTAGTTGATCACCTGCATCGGCTTGTAGACCTGGTGATCGGCCGAGACGCCGGTAAAGCCCAGGTTGATCGATCCCGGCGAGTGCCCTCGCGAGATCAATGCATACAGGAACTGGTCAGCGTTCACCTTGTAGTTGAGGTCGACCTTCCAGTCGAACGAGTTCTCCGAGTACTTCTGCGTCTCTCCATTGGGCAGCGGATTGGCGGCCGTTCCTTCCAGCGGGATGTCGAGGAAGGCCACCGTCGGGTAGAGCTTGAAGTTCGTGAACTGGGTGAAGTCGTAGTGCCCGACGCGCCCGCCCACCTGCAGGTCGAGAGCATCGGTGATCTTGTAGTCGATCTGAGCGAAGGCGGCGTAGTTCCACTCCTTCTTGTCCCAGGGGCTCGATTCCACCGGCGCATCCACCGGCACGAGCGGTGCGATGGCCCCGAAGCCGATCGAGTTCAGGAACTCGGTGTTGTTGACCGTGAAGGAGAACCCGGCCGCGGGCGCGGCGGGGATGTGGTTCAGGTAGCGCTGCAGGAAGAGGCCGGCGACCCAGCTCAATCGCTGGTCGGCCGGTGAGGTCAGGTCGAACTCCTGCGAGTAGTTGGTGAAGTTGCCGCCGCTGCGGAAGTAGAACGCAAAGGGATTGGCGCCGTTTATGTCCCAGTCCGCGCGGGTCTTGACCGTCGAGAAGCCGGTGAGCGAGGTCAGTCTGTAGCCGCCGCCGAAATCGTAGCTGATGTTCAGCGACGAACGGACGCCCTTGTCGGTGTAGCCGTGTGGCCCATTGACGATCGGATTGCGCAGGTCCTGCTGCAGTCCGGTGTTGGGATCGAAGCCGGTCGTCGCGTGCGAGCCGAAGTGCAGGTAGTCGATGTCGGTCTTCGCGACGATCCTCAGACTGCTGTTCGGCTGCCACAACAGGCCGATGCGCCCGCTGAGCAGCCGCCGGTCATCGTCTCCAAGGAACGGTCCGCCGGCGACACCGGTGACCGCGGGCCCGCCCGGGATCGGGTTGGAGCGGATGCTGTCGAATAGGGAGCTGCGCGACTCGCCGTGGATCGCCACGCGCAGCGCGAACGTATCGGTCAGGGGCATGTTCTCGACCGCTGTGAGCTCGAACGCGTCGCGGTTGCCGGCGCCGAACATGCCCTCGCCGCTATAGCGCCCGAGCTCCGGATCACGCGTGCGGATGAAGACCGCGCCGGCCGCGGCGCTCTTGCCGACGAAGGTGCCCTGCGGGCCGCGCAGCACCTCGACGCCGGCCATGTCGTAGTAGGGCGCGTTCTGGAAGTAGCCGGTCAGAGTCGGCACGCCGTCGCGATAGATCACCACCCCTGAGGGCAGATCGATGTCGACCTGGCTCTGGCCGATGCCCCGGATGTTGAACGTGTTGGCGGAGGAGTAGTCCGAGATCTGGATGCCGGGGGCCGCATATTGCAGGGCGGTGAGTCCGATGACCTGCTTCGCCTCGAGCGTGCGCTGGTCGAGGACGGTCGCCGAGATCGGCGCCGTCTGCAGGTTCTCGACCCGACGCTCGGCCGTCACGACGAGCTCGGAGACGGCGGTATCCCGACTCTGCGCGTCCGCGGCCAGGGCCGTCGAGGCTGTGAACGCGGCGGCCGCCGCGAGCGCGAGCGCCGACGCGCGACGCAGATATTCGGATCGCCTGCTCATGCTGTCCCCCTAACAAGCGCGTTTGTCTTAGGCGGCCTTGAGCCATGCCGCGCGGGGAGTCTGGCATGTTACATTTCAGCTGTAAAAGGGGAATTGGCTGCCGTCCTTGACGCAATCCCGCTAGCTGATATTTCAATGGCGGTGCGAGGCGTGTGGGCCACAGGTGTCCGTGCGCGGCGCGGAACCCCTGAATTGTGGAGGAGTCGGGTTCGGTGTCAGAGTGCGCAGCGCGTGGCCGCGGCCGTTCACCGCGCCCAGGTCCATCACGACAGTGGGGCCCATGAGCAGCCTTTCACCGACCGCGTCCCCGCAGGACCCATCGAAGGCCGAGCGCGTCTACCGCGAGCTGCGCCGCCGGATCCGCGAGCTCGCGCTGCCGCCGGGCGCGCCGCTGCGCAAGGAAGAGATCGCGCTCGAGCTGGGCGTGTCCCGCGCGCCGGTCAGCGAGGCGATCACTCGTTTGGCCGACGAGGCGCTGGTCGACATCTTCCCGCAGCACGGCAGTTTCGTGGCTCCGATCCGGGCCGAGGACGTCCGCGAGAGCCTCTTCATCCGCACCGCGCTCGAGGTCGAGGGGATCCGCCGCGTCACGCTGACGGCTGACGCAGACCTGATGGCGAGGCTGGAGGACAACCTCGCGGCGCAGGCGGCGGCGTTGCAGTCGGGCGACCTCGTGCTGTTCTACGACCTCGACGAGGCGCTGCACGCCGCCATCTTCTCCGCCCTCAAGGCGCCGCGCGCGCTGCGGCTGCTGGACGCCGCGCGCGCGCCGCTCGACCGGCCGCGCCGGATCGGCCTGCCGGAGGCCGGCCGCCCCGAAGCGACGCTCGCCGAACACCGCCGCATGGTCGACGCCATCGCCTCCGGCGACCCCGAGTTCGCCGCCGCGGCGATGCGCGCGCACCTCGCGATGGTCGCCAGGTCCGTGGAGCGCGAGCTCACGCAGATCGAGACAGCACAGACCACAGCGCGGGGCTGACCCGCGACGCGCTTGGAGGGCGAGATGGCCGGGAAGGAACTGCTCATCGGCATCGCCGAAGCCGGGGTGATGCACAGCGATCCGGAAGCGTACGACCTCGACACCCGCTTCCGGATGGTCAAGGAGGCCGGCGTCTTCGACTACTACGACAAGACGCCGCCGGTGCAGGAGCTGCACCTCTACCGACAGGCGTCGCAGAAGCACGGCCTGCCGATGACCGCGGGCGGCTTCTACTACTTCCTCGGCCGCGACGAGCCGCTGCTCGAGTGGCACCTCAGGGTGGGGCGCGAGCTCGGGACCCGTGCGCACAACGTCCAGATCATCTCGCACGACGTCAACCGGCGACCGGTCACCGACGATCAGATCGTCGACGTCTATCTGCGCGCGGCCGAAGTGGGCGAGGAGACCGGGGTTGCGCCCTGCTTCGAGGTGCACGTGAACATGTGGTCCGAGCACTTCGGCCGCATCCGGCGCGTTGCAGAAGCGGTCGAGGCGCGGGGCGTCAAGTTCAACATGACGCTCGACCACAGCCACGTCATCTTCAAGATCGACAATCCCGAGGCGCAGGAGGTGCAGGGCATGCGCGCCGACGTCGAGGCGGGGCGCCTGGAGCTCGATCCGTTCAAGCCCGGCAATGTCTGCCAGCAGTGGATCGACGCCGGCTACGTCCGCCACGCGCACGCCCGCTCGGCCGTCCCGAACGGTCCGGCGAACGTCTGGATGATGGGAGCGGACGGCAAGCCCGGCCGCGGCATCCAGTACCCGTTCATCCGGCCGAAGTCCGGCGAGTGGCACTCCGAGTGGGACGAGAGCCGCCTCGAGCCCTGGAAGGAGGTGGTCCGCCAGCTGATGCGCCACCACGCGGCCGATCCGACGAGCCGGCTCGCCACCATCTCGACCGAGTTCATCCCGTTCCCCGACTACGGCGGCGGCGCGAAGTATTCGATCTTCGAGAACAGCGTCGCCTGCGCGGCCTGGCTGCGCGAGACCTGGGCGCAGATCAGCGCCGAAGCCGCCACGCCAGCGCCGCAGCCGGCCTGATGCAGCTCGCCGCGCCCGACGTGCTTCCGACGGACTGGGTGGATGCCGTCCTCGTCGGGCGGCTCTGGTTCGGCGGCGGCCCGATCCCGGTCGTGTTCCGCAACGGCGACCTCTACGACATATCGGCGCTGGCCCCGACGCTGAGCGAGCTGTTCGACCTGCCGGATCCCGCCGCGCAGGTGCGAGCCTGCCGCGGCGTGCGGCGAGGCTCGTTCGAGCCGGCGCTGCTGGGAGACAAGCTCCTTGCGCCGTGCGATCTGCAGGCGATCAAAGCGGCCGGCGTCACGTTCGCCGACAGCCTGATCGAGCGCGTGATCGAGGAGCGCGCCAAGGGCGATCCGGCCGCGGCCACGGCGCTGCGCAAGGAGCTGGCCGACGCTTTCGGCGGCTCGCTGGCGGGGCTCGAGCCCGGCTCGGCGGCGGCCGAGGAGGCCAAGCAGGTGCTGATGCGGGCGGGCCTCTGGTCGCAGTACCTCGAGGTGGGCATAGGTCCGGACGCGGAGATCTTCACCAAGGCCCAGCCGATGTCGGCGGTGGGCTGCGGCGCCCGGATCGGCCTCCATCCGAAGTCGGAGTGGAACAATCCCGAGCCCGAGATCGTGCTGGCCGTCTCCTCGCGCGGCGAGATCGTCGGCGCGACGCTCGGCAACGACGTCAACCTGCGCGACTTCGAGGGCCGCAGCGCGCTCTTGCTCTCCAAGGCCAAGGACAACAACGCCTCCTGCGCGATCGGGCCGTTCGTGCGGCTGTTCGACGAGCGGTTCGGTCTCGACGACGTGCGCAGCGCCGAGGTGCATCTGCGCGTCGACGGGCCGGACCAATTCGTCGTCGAGGGCGTCAACTCGATGCGCCAGATCAGCCGCGACCCGGAGGCGCTGGTCGCCGCCACCATCGGCGCGACGCACCAGTACCCGGACGGCGTGATGCTGTTCCTCGGCACGATGTTCGTACCGACCAAGGACCGGAAGGGGCCGGGCGAGGGCTTCACGCACGTCGTCGGCGACGTGGTGCGGGTCTCCTCGCCTCGCCTCGGTGGACTGGTGAACGAGGTCACAACGTCGGACCTGGCGCCGCCGTGGACGTTCGGGACGCGGGCTCTGATGGCCTGGCTGTCGCAGCGCGCGGCGCAGGGCGAGTCGAAGGGAGGCTAGTGGCGATGACGCGACGGCTGCTGAGTGACGACGAGGTCGAGGCCTATCGCCGCGACGGCCAGCTCACGCCGCGCCACCGGCTGGCCGCCGACCTGATGGAGCGCGTCTCCGTGGGCGTCGAAAGGCTCATCGCCCAGAACCCGGACGTCCGGCCCGAGCAGCTGGTGGGGGCCCACATCGGCCAGAGCGCCGACAGCGGGGTGCGCGGCGTGGAGGACCTGCTGGCGTGCGTCGCCCATCCCGACATCCTCGACATGGTCGAGCAGATCCTGGGGCCGGACCTGATCATGTGGGGCAGCCAGGTCTTCTCGAAGCCCGCCGGCGACGGGCTCGCCATACCCTGGCACCAGGACGGCCAGTACTGGCCGATCCGCCCGCTCGCCACCGTGACCGTGTGGATCGCGATCGACCCGGCGCGGGTCGACAATGGCTGCATGCGCGTCATTCCCGGAACCCATCGGCAGGGGCTGATGGCGCACGAATCCACCGACGACCCCGGTCTGGCGCTGAACCAGGGGCTCAGCGAGCCGATCGACGAGGCGAGGGCGGTCGACGTCGAGCTCGAGCCGGGCCAGGTGTCCTTGCACGACGCGATGATCGTGCACGGCTCCAACGCCAACCGGTCCGGCCGCCGCCGCTGCGGCTACGCCATCCGCTACATGCCCGCCACGTCGCTGTTCGACCGCCGGGTCCCGCCGACGCGGATCGCCCGCAACCAGGTGCTCGACTTCTCGCAGCGGCCGATCTGGCTGATGCGCGGGCGCGACCGGGCGGGGAACGACTTCACGGTCGGCAAGGCGGCCGCCGCGGCGCTTTAAGGCCCGGACACTTTTGTCCAGGGCCCAAAAGGCGATGTCATCCCGGCTGGAGGATCGCGGCGGCGATCCGGAAGGCCGGACCTACTTCGCACCGACGGCGACCAGTAGGTCCCGGACAGGCCGCTTCCGCAGCCTTCCGGGATGACACAGGCAACGCTACTCGACGTCCCAGGTGATCTCGCTCCCGACGCCGAGCGGCGCGTCGCAGAGGGCCGCATGCAGCTTCTCGCGTGCGTCCGGCCTTGGCAGGCGGAGCACGAACTCCACCCGCCCCTTCGCGGCGGAGCGGTGCTCGCCGATGATCCGCGCGCCCTGGCCAACCAGGACGGCGCGGTAGGCGTTGGCGCACTCGGCGAGCCGCCCCTGCGGCAGGTCCTCGATCCGGACGCGGCACGCCGGCCGGGCGTCGAAGAACCAGATCAGGACGAACGCGCACAGCGTCGTCAGCACCGCCAGATGCGGCAGGCCGAGACCTGCGATCAGGCCGACCAGGGTGACCACGATCAGCCGTCCATTGTCGCGCGTCGAGCCCGCGTCGGTGCGAAAGCGCAGGAGGCCGCCGATGCCGAACACCACGACGCCGATCACCATACCGAACTCGCGCACGGTGACTCCGATCACCGCGCCCACGAAGGCGAAGATGAGGTGCACCTTCGGCAGCTCGGCCTCGGCGAGCGTGTCCACCGTGCGACGTGTCATCGGATGGAAGCCGATCACCGCACCGAGCGCGGCGCCGAGCAGCAAGGCGCCCAGGGAGTCGGCCAGGAAGTGCATGTCCAGGAACCCGGACCACCCGACGTTGGGCAGCTGCCCCTGCGGCGCATCGAAGAGACCGCCGAGCGACTTGACGAAAGCACCGCCCGGCCCGGAGGGCCATGGCGGCGAGAGCCTCAGCATTCGGATCGTCCCCCCGTCAGGACTTGCTCTGGACACGGTGAACGGGACACAGGTCAATGGCAAGGCTGGCGGAGGGCGCTTGCCCTGGCCCTCGAGCCGTGGCCCCTTGGCGGTGTGTTCGGAGGTCATCCCGCTTGCTGCAAGACCCCACCCGGCTCGGACCATCGCTGTTCGCGGCAGAGCCGCGGGCCAGGTGGGGCCTGCCCAGACGGCTGAGGGAGATCTCGGGCCTCGCCGTGACATCGGACGGCCGGG
>DATKMZ010000095.1:0-2257 GCA_035541575.1 Caulobacteraceae bacterium
CGCTGCAGATCCTGGAACTTGCGCGGTCCCTCCAGCGCGAGCTCGCGCAGGATCAGGAGCGTCCAGCGTTCGCCTATCACGTCGAGCGCGCGGGCGATCGGGCAAGGCAGGTCGTAGAGGTTCGACATCGGCGCCAGCGGAAGATTGGCCGGTTCAACATTAAATTCAAGTTAGATAGTGATTATTAGATCCATAGTCGCTATAGGCTGGGAAGTTGGTTGCAAGCCGGAGATCGCCTTCATGAAGCCCCTCCGTCACCTGTTGCTGGTGTTCGCCGGCGCCGCCGCTCTGGCCGCGGCCAGCCTCGCTAGCGCCGCCGCGCCCGCCTACATCGCGAGCGCGGTGGCCAACCCCGACCGGCCCGCCGACGACCGCCAGCGCGACGCGCTGCGCAAGCCGGCCGAGGTGATCGCCTTCTCGGGAATGCGGCCCGGACTGACGGTCGCCGACGTCATCCCCGGGACCGGCTACTACGACCGCATCTTCGCCGGCGTCGTCGGCCCCAAGGGTCACGTCTACGGATTCTATCCGGCCGAGCTGCCGAACTTCCGCAAGGTCCAGCTGCCGCCGCAAGGGGCGACGCCGGATCCGAAGTTCCCGAACTTCACCGCGGTCGTTGCGCCCGTGAACGCGTTCGCGCTGCCGACCCAAGCGGACCTCGTCTGGCTCTCGGACAACTACCACGACCTGCACGACCCGTTCTTCGCGCCGGCCGATCTCGCCAAGATCAACAAGGCGGTGTTCCAGGCGCTGAAACCGGGCGGGATCTACCTGATCGTGGACCACGCGGCCGACAAGGGCTCGGGCCTCAGAGACACGAACACGCTGCACCGAATCGACGAGGCCGCTGTGAAGGCCGAGGTCGAGGCCGCCGGCTTCCGACTGGTCGGGGAGAGCGAGGTGCTGCGCAACCCGGCCGACGACCACTCGAAGAAGATCTTCGACCCCTCGATCCGCGGCCAGACCGACCAGTTCGTCCTCCGCTTCCGCAAGCCGAGCTGACGCGCGGGACCTGGGGGAACGCCATGCAAACGGTCGCTCTGCCGGTCGCCTCGGCGATCGCCGCCGGGGCCCTGATCGTCGGCCAGATGGCCCTGATGCTCGGGGTCGTGATCATCCGCCGCCGCGCTGGACCATCGCTCGGCGACGGGGGAGATCCGGTTCTGCTGGCCGCCGTCCGCAGACACGGCAACTACGCCGAGAACGCCGCCATCTTCGTCGCGAGCCTCGCCCTCCTTGAAATGCTGGGGGCCGCGCGGCCCTTCGTCATTGGGCTCGCGACGCTTTTCATCCTCGGCCGGATCCTCCATGCGATCGGCCTTTCGCAGACCAAGACCGCGAACATCTGGCGGGTCGCCGGCGTGTTCGCGACGGTCGGCGCGGGCGTGACGCTGGGCGTGCGGCTGGTCACGCTCGCCGTGACCCACCTGGGCTGACGCAGTCGGCCGCCGGCGCTATTGTCCGCGCGCAAAGCGGAGGCGGCGATGAGGGCGAGCATTGGCGTGGCGATAGCGGCGATGTCGGTCTCGCTCACCGGCTGCGCGAGCTACCACCAGGAAGTCGCGGCGATGCGAATGGTCCGCCCCAACGACGAGGCCGGACTGACCGACTACGCGGCGGGGCGGGACGACTATCCCTCCGTCCGCGGCGACATCCTGAAGGACACCCCGCCCCGCGGCGTCAGCGCCTACGAGGCGACCCGCGGCGACAACGTCCCGCCTGCGCCGCGCTGAGCAGCCATGGCGGCGGTCTCCCCCGCCCTGCTCGCCCTCGCCAAGCGTATCGTGCGGGGGGCGGCCGAGTTCGGGCTCGACGAGGCCGGCGCGCGCATCTGTGGCGGCGCCTGGCCGCTGGTGAAGAAGATGATGGCGCCGGTGGTGAGCGAGCTCGATCGCCGGTTCCCCGCGCTGATGCTGGCGGACAAAGGCGCCGCGGCGGCCGCGGCGGACAAGGCGGCCGACGCGCTGGACGAAGATCCGTCGCTGCAGCGGACGCTGGCCGACGGGCTCGCGAGCCTGCGGGAGGGCCAGGCGGAGATCCTGGCGCTGCTGGCCAGGAACGACGTCCAGCTCTCGACGATCGGCGCGGCGGTCGACCGCACCGAGGGCAAGACCGACGAGGTGCTGAAGGCGCTGCACGGCCTCGTGCTGCAGGTCGAGGCGATGCGCGCGCCAGCCGCGGCCACGGCGCCTGTGCTCGACCCGGCTGAGGTGTTCCGCGCGCTCTACGAGGCCAACCTGACCGCGATGAACCAGCT
>DATKMZ010000096.1:0-16647 GCA_035541575.1 Caulobacteraceae bacterium
ATCGCCTCGCGCTCCATCGCCGATCGCGACGACCTGGGCAAAGTGATCGAACTGATGGCGCTATTCGCCGCCAGGAATCCGGCGCGGCGTGAGAACTGGCGTGAGACCGAAGAGCGCGTGCTCAAGATGATGATGGACCTCGCGAGCGCGACGCCAGAGCGGTGGGCGGATCAGATGCGCAAAGCCAAGGCGGACGGCTACGTCCCCGCCCAGGGTGAGGTCAGCTATGAGGACATGCGGGAGTTCGTGGAGAAGGACAGCTACAAGATCACTTTCGCCACCCACCATCATCTCGAACTTGAGTTCAAGAGCTGGCAGTTGCTGGCCGGCCTCCTCGGGCGGCGCCAGTGGTCGCTGATGCGCGCCCGGCCGGGTCAGACGGGCTTTGTGACCACCGATCAACCGGTGGCGCTGATGTGGTCCGACGATCCGAACAAGCGCGGCTTCTATGGCCCCGGCTTCGGGCTTGCCAAGACCGCGGTGCTCTTCCCGGTGAGCAACGAGCTGGCGCTCCTCGGCACGTTCGAGGGTGAGCCGCGAGAGGGCGACCTCGCCGAGCGCGGCGTCGCGATGGTCAACGGGACCATCATCCCGCACGCCCACAAGCAGGTCTATGCGGCGGCCGACGACTTCGCTTGGAGCATGCAGCACACTGCTGGCCGGGTCATGCGCGGCTCGCAGTTGCTGGCCGATCAGATGGCCGGGCCGCCGGAGAAGGCCGAGGCGGAAGCGTGAGCGACGACTGGCGCATCCCCGAAGGGAGCAACGTGACCAAGGCCGAGGCCCGGGCGATGATCGCCGGCCCGTACGGCGCCGAGGCCGCGCGGTACACAATCGATTGCTGCCTGCCGCTCGGGTGGTTCGAGACCTCGGCTCAATACGTGCTCATCAACAGCGGCACGGCGACGCTGGTGAAGCCGCCCAGCGGTCGCACCTTCGGGATCACAGCGGCCCACGTCATCCGCGGCTATCAGGCCGATCTGCGGAAGTACCCGGCCCTCGGCGCGCGCCTCGGCGACGCCGATATCGGCGACCTCGCGAACCGCATCATCGACGTGAACGACGCCCTCGATCTCGCGACGATCGACCTCAACGACGGGCTCCTTCGCAGGGTCTCGCCGGCCTGGGGCCGGGTGTTGGTGCTGGAGCTTTGGCCACCGAAGCCGCCCGCAGAGGATCGAGGCATCATGCTCGCCGGCTACCCTGCGAGGATGCGCTGGCGCCCGGCAGCGGGCCAGCTCATGTTTGTTCCGTGGGTGGTGCTGAGCGTGGCGCGCGGCGTCAGTGACGATCAGATCACCTGGAGGTTCGCGAGCGAGTATCTCGCGAGCACGCCGCTCTATCCTGTCCCCGCCGAGGAGGCGTTTCAGCTCGGCGGCATAAGCGGTGGCCCGGTGCTTCGCGTGGGCGAAAGTCCGAGCGGGATCGTCGCCTACCGGCTTGCGCGAATCATCTCGGAAGCCCGCCCCGAGTACGAGTGCGTCATCGCGAGGCGAGCCGACTACGTTCGCGAGGATGGCTCGATCATGCCGGCGCCGCCTCGCTGATTCGAGCTTCGCCGCACCGCAAGAGCGGGGACGAATCGTGGACGCTCGAAACCTTGGCTTCGCAGCGTCCGCGTAAGTGACTGAAAAAATTGGAGGCCTGGCCGAGAATCGAACTCGGGTGCGCGGATTTGCAGTCCGCTGCGTCACCACTCCGCCACCAGGCCGTCGGGGCGGGCGCTTCGCTAACAGATGGCCCGGCGGGCGGCAAGGAATAGGGCGCCGCATTGCGGCGCGCTCGGCGCGCGCCCTATAAGCGCTCACGTCTGGTCGCGAGGAGGGTCCATGAGCGTCGATTTCGCGTCCCAGCGGGCGACCATGGTGGAAAGCCAGGTGCGCACGCAGGACGTCACCGACTACGCGATCCAGGACGCCATGCGCCTCGTGCCGCGCGAGACCCTGCTGCCGCCGCAGAAGGCCTACCTCGCCTACGCCGACGTCGAGGCCGCCTACGCGCCGGGCCGCTGGCTGCTGAAGCCGCGCGATGTCGCCAAGCTGCTGCAGGCGCTGAAGCCCAAGGCCGGGGAGCGGGCGCTGGCGATCGCCGCGCCTTACGCGGCGGCGGTGCTGGAGGCGATGGGGCTCGAGGTGGTCCGGCAGGAGGCCGACGCCGCGCCCGCCGGTTCGTACGACCTCGTGATCTGCGAGGGTGCGGTCTCGAGCGTGCCGCCGGCCTGGCTCGGCGCGCTCGCCGATCCGCACGGCCGCCTCGGCGGGATCGAGCGACAAGGCCCGGTCGGCCGCGCCGTGCTCTACGTGCGCACCGAGAGCGGCTTCGGTCGTCGCGACCTCTTCGACTGCGCGCCGCCGATCATGGCGGGCTTCGAGCCGGCCGCCGCCTTCACGTTCTGAGCGCCTCGCGCCGTCTGCCGGCGAGCGTACCGACATGACGAAAGCTTCACTCGGTCCCCCCGCGCGACCGGGCCTATAGCTTGGCCAATTCGCGCCCCTGAAGCGGCGCGCCCGGGACGGGAAGGGGTCCATGCCCAAGCTTGCGTGGACGGCTGCGGCCGGTTGCATCGTCGTGCTCGCGGCGACCCAGAGCGCCTGCGCCGAAACGCTCGGCGACGCGATCGCTCTGGCCTACGAATCCAACCCGACGCTGCAGGGCCAGCGCGCCCAGCTGCGCGCGACCGACGAGGAATACGTCCAGGCCCACGCGGGCTACCGGCCGACCGCGAGCGCGACGGCGGACTACACCTACGACAACAATCAGGCCGGCGTGCTGGGGCCGACGGTCTCGAACACCACGGCCGGCGCGATCACCGTCACCCAGCCGCTCTACACCGGCGGGCGCGTCGCCGCCCAGGTTGACGCGGCGAAGGCCGACATCCTCGCCGGGCGCGAGGCGCTGCGACGCACCGAGATCGACGTGCTGCAGAGCGTGATCGGCGCCTACGTCGACGTCCGGCGCGACCAGGAGCAGCTGGCGATCTCGCAGGACAACGTCAACACGCTCCAGCAACAGCTCGACGAGACCAACGCCCGCTTCCAGGCCGGGCAGCTGACGCGCACCGACCAGGCGCAATCGGAGGCCAGGCTGGCGCTGGCGAAATCGCAGCTCGCCGCCGCCCAGGCGACCCTCGCGGAAGGTCGTGCGGTCTACGCCACTGTGGTCGGGCGCAACCCCGGCGACCTCGCGCCCGAGCCGCCGATCGCGAGCCTGCTGCCGGCGACCGTCGATGCCGCCTTCGACGCAGCCGAACGCGACAATCCCCAGCTGCGGCAGGCGACCTACGTCGAGCAGTCGCGCGCCGCCAAGCTGGCCGCGGCCAAGGCGCAGACCCGTCCGACCGTCGGGGTGACCGGCAGCTATGGCTACAACGGCGGCTCCCAGAGCATCGCGGGCCAGTTCGCCGGGTTCGGCTCGGGCGGCGGAGCGTTCTCGAACTACGAGCGCAACGTCACGATCTCCGCCAGCGTCACCCAGCCGCTCTTCACCGGCGGCCTCTACGCCTCGCAGATCCGCCAGGCGGCCGAGGAAGACAACGTGGCCCGCATCGGCGTGGAGAGCGCGCGCCGGCAGGTGCTGCAGGCGGTCTCGCAGGCCTGGAACCAGCTGCTAGGCGCGCGCGCCAGCCTGGAGGCCGACGTGCAGCAGGTGAAGTCGAACACGGTCGCCTTCGAGGGCGTGCGCGAGGAACAGAAGGTGGGCCTGAGGACCATCCTCGACGTGCTGAACGCTCAGCAGGAGCTCGAGACCTCGCAGCTGACGCTCGTCGACGCGCGCCACGATGAGTACGTCGCCGCCGCGGCGGTCCTGGCGGCGATCGGCGCGCTCGAGGCCAAGGCGATCGCCCCGGCCGAGCCGCAGTACGATCCGACCGCGAACTTCCGCGAGGTCGAGCACGCCCCGGGCTGGGTGCCCTGGGAAGGCGCTGTCGACGCGATCGACCATGTCGGCGCGCCGGCTCCGACGCCGGCGCCGCCGCCTTCGCCGCCGGGCGAGCTGGTCAAGACGCAAGCGCAGTAGACCCGCGACAAAAGCGATAAATTGCAGGACGACCGCTTCGCGCGTAGCCTCGTGGCGAAAGAGATTCGACGTCGGGATTCAATAGATGTCTGAACAAGCCGCTCCGGAACCGACAATGGAGGAGATCCTGGCGTCCATCCGCCGGATCATCTCCGAAGACGAGGCGCCGGCCGATCCCGAAGCCGCCGCGACGGCGCCCGAGCCGGTCGCCGAGGCCGCGCCCGAGCCAGAACCGGAGCCCGAACCCGAGTCCGTCCCCGAGACGGCCGAAGACGTCCTTGAACTGACCAACCGCGTCGAGCCGCCGCAGGAGAGCGTCGGCGATCTCGACGTCTACGCCAAGGCCGAGCCGGAACCCGCGCCCGCGCCGGAGCCGCCCAAGCACGTCGCGGCCGTGAACGAAGAGACCCTCGTCAGCGAGACCAGCGCCTTCGCCGCGGCCAGCGCGTTCGGCAACCTTTCGGCCGCGATCGCCATGCCGGCCGAGGGCCGCACGCTGGAAGACGTGACGCGCGAGCTGCTGCGCCCGCTGCTGAAAGCGTGGCTCGACGAGCACCTGCCGCGCATCGTCGAGGCGAAGGTCGCCGAGGAAGTCGAGCGCATCGCCCGCACCCGAGTACGCTGACCCCTTGTCCCTCCTCCCTGGGGAGGGAGGCCGATGCTCAGCATCGGACCGGGTGGGCCTGTCTCGATCGTCTGCCGTAGCGTCTGACACGCCCCACCTGATCGCTTCGCGATCGGCCCTCCCCATGAAGGGGAGGGAGGCGCTATACGCAGCGGCCCATGCTCGAGAAGACCTTCAATCCCAAATCCGTCGAACCGCGCCTTTACGCCAAGTGGGAGGCGTCGGGCGCTTTCGCGCCCAAGGACGATCCGGGCGCCCAGCCCTATTCGATCGTGATCCCGCCGCCGAACGTGACGGGCTCGCTGCACATCGGCCACGCGCTCAACAACACGCTGCAGGACGTGCTGGTCCGCTTTCAGCGCATGCGCGGCCGTGCGGCGCTCTGGTTGCCCGGCACCGACCACGCCGGCATCGCCACCCAGATGATGGTCGAGCGCCAGCTGGCGGAGAGCGGCAACATGGGCCGCCGCGATCTCGGCCGCGAGGCGTTCGTCGAGCGGGTGTGGGAATGGAAGGCCAAGTCCGGCGGCACGATCGTGCGGCAGCTGCGCCGGCTCGGCGCCTCGTGCGACTGGTCGCGCGAGCGCTTCACGCTCGACGAGGGCCTGTCGGCCGCCGTCCGCAAGGTCTTTGTCACGCTCTACAAGCAGGGACTGATCTATCGCGACAAGCGGCTGGTGAACTGGCAGCCGGAGCTGCAGACCGCGGTCTCCGACCTCGAGGTCGTCAACCTCGAGGTCACCGGTCAGATGTGGCGCTTCCGCTATCCGATCAGCGGCGAGCCGGACCGGTTCATCGTGGTCGCGACGACGCGGCCGGAGACGATGCTCGGCGACACCGCCGTCGCCGTCCATCCCGCCGACGAGCGTTATAAGGACCTGGTCGGCAAGCAGGTCCGCCTGCCGCTGGTCGGCCGGCTGATCCCGATCATCGCCGACGACTACGCCGACCCGGAGAAGGGCACCGGCGCGGTCAAGATCACGCCGGCGCACGACTTCAACGACTTTCGCGTCGGCCAGCGCCACGGCCTCGAAGCGATCAACGTCTTCACGCCCGACGCCAGGCTGAACGAGAACGCGCCCGAGAAGTACCGCGGCCTCGACCGCTTCGTCGCCCGCAAGAAGATCGTCGAGGACCTGGAGGCGCTCGGCCTCTTCGAGGGCGTCGACGCCAATCGGATGACCGTGCCCTACGACGAGAAGTCGAAGCTGGTCGTCATCGAGCCCTATCTCACCGACCAGTGGTGGGTCGACGCCAAGACGCTGGCGCAGCCGGCGATCCGCGCGGTGGAAGAGGGCAAGACCGTCTTCGAACCGAAGAGTTGGGAGCGGACCTATTTCGACTGGATGCGCAACATCGAGCCGTGGTGCGTCTCGCGCCAGCTCTGGTGGGGCCACCGGATCCCGGCCTGGTACGGGCCCGACGGCGCGATCTTCGTCGAGGAGACCGAGGCGGCGGCGCTCGCGGCGGCGCGCGCCCACTACGGCCGCTCCGAGACCCTGACGCAGGACGAGGACGTGCTCGACACCTGGTTCTCGTCCGGGCTCTGGCCGTTCTCGACTCTGGGCTGGCCGGAGCAGACGCGCGACCTCGAGCGCTTCTATCCGACGTGGGACCTCGTCACGAGCTTCGACATCATCTTCTTCTGGGTCGCCCGGATGATGATGCTGGGCATCCACTTCATGGGCGAGGTCCCGTTCCGCCGCGTCGTCATCAACGCCCTGATCCGCGACGAGCAGGGGCAGAAGATGTCGAAGACCAAGGGTAACGTGGTCGACCCGCTCGACTTGATCGACGAATACGGCGCCGATGCGCTCAGGTTCACGATGGCCGCGATGTCCGGCCAGGCGCGCGACATCCGGCTCTCGCGCGAGCGCATCGAGGGCTACCGCAACTTCGGCACCAAGCTCTGGAACGCGGCGCGGTTCTGCCAGATGAACAGCTGCGAGCGGGTGGAGGGGTTCGATCCGGCGACGGTCCGCCATGTCCAGAACCGCTGGATCCGCGGCGAGCTCCTGAAGACGTCACGCGCCGTCACAGCGGCGCTGGAGGCCGCGGCGTGCGACGAGGCTGCGGGCGCGCTCTTCCGCTTTGTGTGGAACGTTTTCTGCGACTGGCATCTCGAGCTCGCCAAGCCGCTGCTGGTCGGCGATCCGGCGGTGGCGGCCGAGACGCGCGCCACCACGGCCTGGGTGCTCGACCAGATCCTGCGCCTGCTCCACCCGATCATGCCGTTCATGACCGAGGAGCTCTGGGAGAAGACCGCCGAGGCCGGCCCGCCGCGCGACTCGATGCTGATCACCGCGCCCTGGCCCGATCCGCCAGACAGCTACGCCGATGCGGCGGCCGAGGCGGAGATGACGCTCGTCATCGCCGCGATCCGAGAGGGTCGCTCGGTGCGCGCCGAACTCAACGTGCCGCCGTCGGCCCGCCCGCCGCTGATTGTCACCGAAGCGGGCGAGCGGCAGCGCCGCATCCTGACCCAGAACGCCGAGGCGATCCGCCAGATGCTGCGCGTGGAAGGCCTGCGCTTCGACGGCGAGGCGAGCGGCGCGGTGCCCTACGTCGCCGAGGGCGCTTCGTTCGCGCTTCCGGTGGCCGATTTCATCGATCTCGCCGCCGAGCGCGCTCGGCTCACGAAGGAGGTCGCGGCGCTGGCGAGCGACATCGACCGCACCGCCAAGAAGCTCGCCAACCCCGACTTCGTCGCCCGCGCCCCCGAGGAGGTCGTCGAGGAGAACCGCGAGCGGTTAAGCGGCGCGCAGGAGGCCAAGGCCCGGCTCGACGCGGCGCTCGAGCGGCTGGGCGCGGTCAGCTAGACGGGCGCGCACCGAGCTTCACGCCGTCGCGCCGGCGGCGTTTGCATCGCCCGGCGCCATGTGCTTGTTCACCGCCCGACTTCGGCCCGAGTTGCGAAAGAGACGCCATGAGTGAAGCCCCAGCCGCCGCCAAGCCGTGGCCGGCGATGTCGATCGCCGAAGCCGACCGCATCATCACCGCGCCGGGGATGCCCTGCGAGATGGAGGAACTGGTGATCCGCGGCGTCCCGACGCGGGTCTGGAAAAATGCGCCGCCCAGCTTGCGCTTCGTCGTCGAAGCCTCCCGCGCCCACGGCGAGAAGATCTTCCTGGTCCACGAGGACGAGCGGGTCAGCTTCGAGGCGTTCTTCCGCGCGGTCTCGGCGCTGGCGCATGAGCTGGCGGCGCAAGGCGTCGCCAAGGGCGACCGCGTTGCGATCATCATGCGCAACCTGCCGGAATGGCCGGTGGCGTTCTACGCCGCCGCGGCCCTGGGCGCGATCGTGACGCCGCTGAACGCCTGGTGGACGGGGCCCGAGCTCGAATACGGCCTCGTCGACTCCGGGACCAAGGTCGCCATCGTCGACACCGAACGTCTCGAGCGGATCAACGAGCACATCGAGAACTGCCCGGACCTGAAGCGGATCTACGTCGCCCGCGAGGACGAGGAGGTCGCCAACCCGCTGGTCGGCAAGCTGGAGGATGTGCTGGGCGCGCCGACTGCCTGGAAGGACCTGCCCGACCGGCCGCTGCCGCCGGTCGAGATCGGGCCCGAGGACGACGCGACGATCTTCTACACTTCCGGCACGACCGGGAAGCCGAAGGGCGCGCTCGCCACCCAGCGCAACATCAACTCCAACATCCTGGCCGGCGCCAGCGCCGCTCAGCGCGCGTTCCTGCGCCGCGGCGAGACGCCGCCCGCGCCCGATCCGAACGCGCCGCAGCGCTCGATGCTGCTCTCGGTGCCGTTCTTCCACGCCACCGGGTGTTTCGCGGTGCTGAACCCGATCTGCTTCGGCGGCGGCAAGCTGGTCATGATGCGCCGCTGGGACCCGGTGCGCGCCTTCGAGCTGATCGAGCGCGAGAAGATCCAGGCCGCCGGCGGCGTGCCGACCATCGCCTGGCAGTTGATCGAGCATCCGCTGCGCCAGAACTACGACCTCTCGAGCCTCGAGAGCGTCGCTTACGGCGGCGCGCCCTCGGCGCCCGAGCTGGTGCGCAAGATCAAAGAGACGTTCCCGAAATCGCAGCCCGGCAACGGCTGGGGCATGACCGAGACGTCCGCCACCGCCACCAGCAACGGCTCGGAGGATTACGAGAACCGCCCCGACAGCTGTGGCCCGCCGGTGCCGGTCACCGACCTGAAGATCATGACCGTCGAGGGCGACCGCGAGCTGCCGATCGGCGAGGTCGGCGAGCTCTGGTGCAAGGGCCCGCAGGTGGTGAAGGGCTACTGGAACAAGCCGGAAGCCACCGCGCAGACCTTCCACGAGGGCTGGGTGAAGACCGGCGACCTGGCGCGGCTCGACGAGGAGGGGTTCTGCTACATCATCGACCGCGCCAAGGACATGCTGATCCGGGGCGGCGAGAACATCTACTGCATCGAGGTCGAGAACGTCCTCTACGACCATCCGGCGATCATGGACGCCGCGCTGGTCGGCGTTCCCCACAAGACGCTGGGGGAGGAGCCGGCCGCGGTGGTGACGCTGAAGCCGGGCGCCGAGGCGACCGAGCGCGAGCTGCGCGCCTTCGTCGCCGAGCGCCTGGCGGCCTTCAAGGTCCCCGTGAAGATCCTCTTCCTGCGCGAGACCCTGCCGCGCAACGCCAACGGCAAGATTCTGAAGAACGAGCTGAAGAAGATGTTCGAGGCTTCGAGCGTGGCCTAAGGTCCCGATGCTCAAACGGCATGGTCGGAAGCTGTCATCCCGGAGAGCCGCGCAGCGCACTCGTCCGGACCCCGGAGCCGGCGCGCCAAGGGCATTGTCCATCAGGTGACGCTTGTTACGATGGACGCTGCGGACTTCAGGAGTCTCGCCGGGTTGGACCTCCTCGCATGGTGAAACGAGCCATCGTCTTCGCAGCCGCCGCCACCGTCATCGTCGCCATGGGCGCCAGCGCCGCCTGGGCCGCGCCGGCCAGCGTCGAGGCCTACTACTCCAGGACCTACAAGACCTGCATGGACGGCGCCGTTTCGACGATGGAGACGCGCGACTGCGTCAACGCCGAGCACGACGACTGGGACAAGGCGCTGAACCAGATCTACCAGACGCTGATGGCGAGCCGCTCGCCGGCCGAGAAGATCGAGCTGCGCGACGACGAGCGCGTCTGGCTGAAGCGCGAGAAGGCGACGTGCGACCATGCCGGCGATGACGAGCAGGGCGGCTCGCTGCAGCTGGTCGAGATCGACATGTGCTACATGGATGAGACCATCCGCCGCGCCGTCTACCTGCGCGGCCTGCACTGATCCGCTAGCTGCGGCCGCTGGGGCGCCAGACGCCGTCGCGGTCGCGGCAGACCTCGAACTCGTGGCGACCGTCGCCGTAGTACTCGCTCACCCAGCGGCAGTTGTCCTCGTGGTAGCTGAACCGCGGCGGGTAAGGCTCGCACTGCACGGAGTCGCGGCCGACCGCATGACCGATCGCCGCGCCGGCGGTCCCGCCGATGGCCGCGCCGGCCGCGCGGCTGCCGCGGCCGGCCACCGCCGCGCCGAAGATGCCGCCGAAAAGGGCGCCGAGGAAGGAGCCGCGGCGGGCGGCGGCGTGTCGTTGCCAGTGACAGACGTCGCCCTGCCAGTAGTCGCCCGGCGGCTGCGCGGCGGCGAGGGTTGGCGCGGCCGCCGCGGCTAGCGCTGCGGCGATCGCGATCGCTTTGGTGCTGTGGAACTTGGGCATGTCGTTCAAAGCGCCTTGACCCGGGTTGTGTTCCCGCCTGAAGGGCGCAGGTCATGGCGCGACGGCATCGGCAACCGAGCGGGACGGCGACGCGGGAGATGCGCGATCTCGTCGTCGAGCAGGTCGGCGCCCAGGGCGACGGCGTGGCTGCAGGCCCGGTCTTCATCGCGGGCGTGCTGCCTGGCGAGCGGGTGCGGGCCGAGGTGGCGGGCGATCGCGGCGAGGTCGTCGACATCCTGGCGGCGAGCCCTGAGCGGACGACGCCGCCCTGTCCGCACTTCGGCGACTGCGGCGGCTGCGCCCTGCAGCACTGGCGCGCCGAGCCCTATCTCGCCTGGAAAGCCGAGCAGATCCGGCTCGCCCTGGCGCGCGAGCGGATCGAGACCGAGATCCTGCCGCCTTTCGCCGCGCCGCCCGGCTCTCGCCGGCGGCTGGCGCTGCACGCGCGCCGCGCAGGGGACGGGTCGCAGGTCGGCTTCAAGGCGCGGCGTTCCTGGCGGCTCGCGCCAATCGACGTCTGCCCGGTCGCCGATCCGAGGCTGGTGGCCGCGTTTCCGACGCTGCGCCGGCTCGCCGCGCCGCTGTTCGAGGGGCCGAAGTCGGCCCCGACTCTGCACGTCACGCTGACCGAGACCGGGCTCGACATCGACATCACCGGCGTGGAGCGGAAGACCGGCGCGCTTTCGGCCGACGCCCGCCAGCGGGTCGCCGAAGTGGCGGCGGCGGCCGACTTCGCCCGCGTCACGCTGGACGGTGAGGCGCTCTATCAGTCGCGGATGCCGACCATCCGGATCGGCTCGGCGAGCGTGGCGCTGCCGGCGGGCGCGTTTCTGCAAGCGGTCGCCGAGGCCGAAGCTGCGATGGCGGCGTTCGCGCTCGAGGCGCTGGCCGGCGCGAAGGCGGTGGCCGACCTCTACTGCGGCGTCGGAGCGTTCACACTTCGCCTGGCGGAACAGGCGTCGGTGATGGCGTTCGACGTCTCGGTCCCCGCGGTCGCGGCTCTGAACGCGGCCCGCGGAGCTATGCTGGGGCTGAAGGCGATTCACGCCGAGCCGCGCGACCTCGTCCGCCGGCCGATGCTGGCGGCGGAACTCCGGCGGGTCGAGGCGGCGGTGATCGATCCGCCCCGGGCGGGCGCGGCCGAGCAGCACCGCGAACTGGCGAAATCCGGCCTCGCGCGCATCGCCAGCGTCTCTTGCAACCCGGCGACGTTCGCCAGAGACGCCCGAATTCTGACCGACGCCGGCTTCACCTTGGCGAAAGTGCTTCCGGTGGATCAGTTCCTCTGGTCTCCCCATGTGGAGCTTGTTGGCGTGTTCGTGAGGGCCAGGCGTTGAGTGAGCCGGAAGCGAAGATCGAGCGTCCGAGGTCGCCGCGCCGCCGGGCGTTCGCCGGCGACGCCCGCGCCTACGCCGCCGCCGCCGCCGCCAAGGCGCTCTGGTGGGGCGCGGCCGGCGTCGCCGCGCGGGCGCTGGCCCGGCCGACCGATGTCAAGCCGGCGGACTTCGCGCCGGTCGCCGACCCGCCGCCGGCCGGGTTCGTGCGGCGGGCCTGGCTGGAGGCGTTCGAGAAGGAGGCCGCCGACGTCGCGGCCGGCCTCTACCCGGCGATGGACGACCGGCCGGCCGACCCCGTCACCGCGATCCGCCGTACGGCCGACTTCATCGCCGACGCCATGGCGGTCGAGGCGCGGCGACGCCGCGGCGACGGGGCCGAGGTCCGCGCCGAGGCGCCCGCGACCTACCCGGCCTATTACCGGCAGAACTTCCACTTCCAGAGCGGCGGCTGGTTCACCGCCGAGAGCGCCGGACGCTACGAGGCGCAGGTCGAGGCGCTGTTTGCGGGCACGGCCGGGGCGATGCGGCGACGCGCGCTCTCGCTGCTGGCGAAAGCCTGGCTGCGCCGCGACCACCGCGGCCTGGCGATCCTCGACCTCGCCTGCGGCGCGGGCGCGTTCCTGCACGACGTCGCCGCAACCTTCCCGAGGGCCAGGCTGATCGGCCTTGATCTCTCGCCGGCCTACCTCGAGGCGGCGAGCCGGACCGCACCGCGTGCGACGTTCGTGCAAGCCAAGGCCGAACAGCTGCCGCTCAAGGACGAGAGCCTCGATGCGGTGACCTGCGTCTACCTCTTCCACGAGCTGCCGCCGAGGGTGCGTCCGGTCGTGGCGGCCGAGATCGCACGGGTGCTGAAGCCCGGCGGGTGCTTCGCGCTGGCGGACTCGATCCAACCCGTGGACGAGCCGCGGCTGGGCCGACTGCTCGAGGCCTTCCCGGCCTATTTCCACGAGCCCTACTTTGCCGGGTATGCGCAGACCGACCTCGCCGAGCTGTTCGGCGCCGCCGGCCTGCGCAAGGTCGACCAGGACGCGGCGTTCCTGACCAAGGCGATGCTGTTCGTCAAGCCGTGAGGCCGCTCAGGCGGCGGCGTCGCCTTTGCGGACTCCGTGCGCAATGAAGTTGACCGCGTCGAACCGGGTCAGGCCCTCTTCGCCCAGGAAGAAGCAGGCACGGCTTTCCTGCTCCGAGAAGATGGCCACCAGGATGTTGGCGCCGGTCACATCGCCGCGGCCGCTGCTCTGCACATGGATCACGGCGCGCTGGACCACCCGATGGAAGCCCGCGGTGGGCGCCGGCTCGCCGCCGTCCTCGGCGACCAGCGTCAGCAGCTCTTGGTCGACGTAGCGCGTGAGCTTCGCCTTGAGCAGCGCCGGGTCGACCCGGCAGGCGTCCAGCACGGCCGAAGCGTCCGCATCGTCGATCAGCGCCAGCAGGAGGTGTTCCAAGGTTGTGTAGCTATGTCGGCGCGACTGAGCGAGGGCGACCGCCCTATGCAGCGTGGCCTCCAGCGTCGCCGTGAACTTGGTGAGCCCGCTGCGCAGCGGTCGTTCGGTGGCGCGGGGAGGGGGCTTTGGGGGCGGGCTCTGGGGCGGCGCGGCGCCACTCCCTATTTTCGCCAGCAGCGCTTCCCAGTCGGTCGCGCTCAGGGCGGCCCTGACGAGACGTTCCAGCACCTCGTTGGTCGGCCCCGCGGCGGGGGTGGCCGAGGTTGGCGACTCGGGTCCGGACCGAGCCGCTCGGATCGCGGCCGATAGGGTGTTCCAGTCGGCGGCGCCGAACGCCTTGGCGACCAGCTCCAGGCTCTCGCCCACGGAAAGTTTGACGCCCTTGGCGGCCAGCGCCGCGCGGATCGTCTGCGCCATGGCCTTGGCGTCGCGAAAATCGCGCATGTCGTTCATTCCTCTGCTTGGAACGATTGGGATGCAGTCAGGGGCTTGCGTTGCTGACCCGATCGTTCCGGGCAAAGGGGGGGCTTGGAAGCGCCTCGATACGTTCACCGTACCCTCGCTGGAGGGCGCAAGCAGCAGGCCGTATCAACCGGCGCCCAGCGTGAAACCGAGATGCGCCGGCTGTCAACGATCATTGCGGACTCGGCCGTAAGCCGCGCGGCCGAGCTGCACGTCCACGTTCGCCAGCCGCAATGCCGAACCCCGCTGCATCGGCCGATCGCGGGCCTTGGCCGCCGGCTCTCGACTCGCGCGTGATGGCTTCCTAAGCGGAGCCGCCTGAACGTCCGTCTGGCCAGTGAGGCTGTGGCGCTGAGCTCTGGTCGATCCAGTAGGCGACCTTGGTCAGGAGGGCCGCCGAGTCGATCGGCTTGGCGATATGATCGCGCATCCCGGCTTGGCGGCAGGCCTCGGCCTGTTCCGGCAGCACGTTCGCCGTGATCGCCAGGATGGGAGTCTCTTTGTTGGGCCCCGGCTCGCGAAGGATGAGCCGCGAGGCGGTCAGGCCGTCAACGCCCGGCATTTGCATATCCATCAGGATCAGGTCGAAAGGTGTCCGCTGCGCCTGCCGCACCGCGCCTTCGCCGTTCTCGGCGAAGCTCACTCGATACCCCGCGTCTTCGAGCAGGAGGCCGATGAGTTCCCGGTTCCGGGCGTCATCGTCCGCCACCAGGACACGAGCGCCGCCGCCAGTCACCGTCTCCGGGGCGGCCGCTCGTGGGTCTGCCTGGGAGGGGACGACCGCCAGGGCCGGGACGGCGAACCAGAAGGTCGATCCCTTGCCATGGGTGCTCTCGACCCCGATCTCGCCGCCCATCAGATCGACCAGACCCTTGCAGATGGCGAGGCCAAGTCCAGCGCCCCCGTGGCGGCGCGTGCTCGACGCGTCGACCTGGGAGAAGCGCTGGAAGATCCGGTCCGCGCTTTCGGTTGGGATGCCGATCCCGGTGTCCGCGACGCTGATCCGAAGGCGCTCGCCGTCGTGGGATGCGGTCACGGTCACCCGCCCCTCTTCGGTGAACTTGACGGCGTTGGCGAGCAGGTTGAGCAGGATCTGCCGGACGCGGCTTCCATCGGCGCTGAGCAGCTCCGGAAGTTGGTCACATGTGTTCAGTTCGAGGGCGAGGTGTTTGTGGCGCGCTTGAAGCGCGACCATCTCGACGGTCTCGGCGACTTCCACGGCTGGGTTGAAGGGGCCATCGGAGAGCGTGACCCGACCTTCCTCCAGCCGTCCGAGCGTCAGGATGTCATCCACCATCGCGACCATGGAATCGCCGGCCGCCTCGATCAGTTCGACGTAGCGGCGGGCCTTCGGCGTCAGGTCGGCTGTCTTGGCGAGAAGCTCGCAGAAGCCGACGATCGCCGTGAGGGGCGTGCGAAGTTCATGGCTCATATTGGCCAGGAACTCCGACTTGGCCCTTGCCGCCGACTCCGCTTCCGCCTGCTTCGCGCGCAGCTCCGCCTCGAGGTTCACGCGCCGGGTGACATCGTGGAGGACCACCATCGCGCCGACGACCTTGCCATCGTCGTTCGTGACGGCGACCCGGGTTCCCTCGAAGTAGAATCCCTCTCGGCTGCGCCAGATGTTCTGGTCACCCTCGGGAAGGGAGCGGCCGGCCGCCAGGTCGTCGAAGAACTGAGCGTTTCGCTCGCGTTCGGAAGGATCGAGAAGATCGGCGATGTCTCGGCCGACGAGCTTTTCGGGATCGCCTCCGTACCTTCGAGCGGCCGCCGAAATGTAGTCTACGCGCCCCTGAAGGTCATAGCGGATGATCATGTCCGGTGAGAGCTCGGCAAGCTGCCGGTACAGCGCCTCGCTTTGGGCGAGCCCTTTGGCGGAGCCCCGCCGCTTGGAGCGGCGAGGGCCCGGGTTTCGCTGAGATCGGACCACCTGTTCCCCCGAAGACGGCGCGAGCGCCCCTAGGTCGATCCTAGAATCCGCTCGAGACGTCGGCAAACGACCGGACCATAGCCGACTTCGCGATCGACGACTTTAGACCGCCGCCGCAGCGTCCGCTTCGCGACAGGCGTCGTCCATGTCGCGGAAGTGCTCCTCGGGCTCGGGGTCGGCGGCCGGCGTGGGCGGGGGCAGGGCTGTGGTCGCGACCTTCGCGCCAGCCTCGAGCGTGCGATGGACCGGACACATGTCGGCGATCTCGAACAGCCGCGCGCGGTCGGCGTCGTCCAGCGGGCCTTCGAGCGCGATCTGGCGGTGGAAGCTGTCGGGCGGGCTCTGGCCGGCGATCTTGTCGTGCGCGACGGCGACGCGGACGCGCCGCAGCGGCCAGCCCTTGCGTTCGGCGTAGAGACGCAGCGTCATAGAGGTGCAGGCCCCGAGCCCGGCGGCGACCAGCTCGTAGGGGCTGGGGCCTGTCCCCAGGCCGCCGACGTCCGCCGGTTCGTCGGCGAAGAAGCGGGTCCCCCGGACGCTGACCTGCACCTGGAACCTGCCCGCGCCGGTCTCTTCCACCGTCACTGCCCCGCCCGCGGCCTGCGCCGCCGCGTCCGGCGCCATCGGCAGGTACCGCCCGGCCCAGGCGGCGATCACCTCGGCCGCGTAGTCGGCGTCGGCCCCCTTCGTCAGCAGGTGGTCGGCGCCGTCCAGCGAGACGAAGCTCTTCGGGTGCTTGGCGGCAAGGAAGATCTCCGAGGCGTTCTCGATTCCGACCACCGCGTCGATTGGCGAGTGCAGGACCAGCAGCGCGCGCCGCAGGCTGGCGATGCGGTCGGTCAGAACCTGCATCCGCGCGTCGTCGACGAAGGCCTTGTCCAGCGTGAACGAGCGCCCGCCGATCGTCACCTGCGCCGTTCCCGCCGCCTCGATCGCGTCGACGCCGCCGCCCAGCAGCCTCAGCACGTGGGCGACGTCGCCGGGCGCGCCAATCGTGGCCACGGCCCTCGCCGAGGCGATGTCTCCGGCCGCCGCCAGCACCGCCGCGCCGCCGAGGCTGTGGCCGATCAGCAGCGCCGGCGCGGCTTTCAGGGTCTCCATGTGCCGCGCGGCGGCCTGCAAGTCTTGGACGTTGGCCG
>DATKMZ010000097.1:0-14998 GCA_035541575.1 Caulobacteraceae bacterium
CTGCAGCGCGCCCAGCCGCTGCGCGAGCGAGCGGAAAGCCCGCGCCGTTACCGGCTTGCCAGGGCGCGGAGCCGCAAGGCCCTGCGCCGCGAGCGCGATCCGCCGGGCCTGGCTCGGAGAGAGTGAGCGAGTCATGCGGCCAGGCTAGATTTCGGCCCTGCGCCGAAGTGGCAGCATCATTCCGCCGCCATCTCCTCCATCGGCGCGACGGCGGCCTGGACGGACGGGCGCATCAGCATCAGGAGCGGCAAGAGCAGCATCACGCCGAGCGCCATCCAGGCGAAGATCGTGTCGTAAGCGATCATCGCCCCCTGCCGCGTGACCTCGCCGTTGAAGGCCGTGATGTCGCCGGCGCACGGGTTCATCAGCCCTGGCAGAGCGGCGCCGAAGATCGGGTCGCCGCAGTTGACGTGGTTGGCGAGGCTCGCGTGCGCCTGCGACGATTGGCTGGTCAGCGCCGCCGAGATCATCGAAATGCCGATGCTGGAGCCGAGGCTGCGCGCCATGGTGTTGACGATCGTCCCCTCGGTCCGGTGGATCGGGTTGAGGGTCGCGTAGCCCAGCACGTTGAGCGGCGAGAACAGCAGGCCCACGCCGAAGCCCTGGATGATCCCCGTGGTCATGATCGGCATCGAGGTCATCGTCAGGTCGAAGTGCGACATCTGCCACAGCGCGAAGCACGCGATCGGGATGCCGATCAGCAGCACGCCGCGCGCGCCGATCACCCGGATCAGATAGGGCACGAAGAGGAACGCCATCAGCGAGCCGACCCCGCGCGGCATGCTGGCCTCGCCGCTCTGCAGCGCCGAGTATCCGAGCAGGTTCTGCATGAACGTCGGCAAGAGCGCGGTGGTCGAGAACAGCAGCGCGCTGACGAAGAAGCCGAACGAGGAACAGATGACGTAGTTGCGGTCCTTCGCCAGGTCGCGGTGGAAGAACGGGTGCTCGGCGGTCATCGTCTGGACGATGAACACCCAGAAGCCGACTGCGGCGATGACGGCGTAGGTCCAGATCTCGCGCGAGCCGAACCAGTCCTGGCTCGGCCCGCGGTCGGTCATCAGCTGGAACGCGCCGACGAAGGTGACGAGCGCGCCGAAGCCCAGGAAGTCGAACGGTCGCTGCCGCCCGCCGCCGCCGCCCTCCATGAACATGTAGATCCCGAGGAAGCTCAGGATGCCGATCGGCAGGTTGATGAAGAACACCCAGCGCCAGTCGAGGCTCTCGGTGATCCAGCCGCCGATCCACGGCCCGAAGATCGGACCCATGATCACCGCCGCGCTCCAGATCGACATCACCTGCGGGATCTGGCTCATCGGAAAGATGTCGAGCATCACTGTCTGCGACAGCGGCATCATCGAAGCGCCGGCGATGCCTTGGATCAGACGGAACAGCACCATCTCGGGCAGGTTCTGCGCCACGCCGCAGGCCATCGAGGCGACGGTGAAAGCCGCGATCGAGACCAGGAACATCGGCTTGCGGCCGATCTTGAGGCTGAGCCAGCCCGACAGCGGCGTCATGATCGCGGTCGCGATGATGTAGCTGGTCAGCACCCAGGTGATCTGGTCCTGGGCCGCGCCGAGACTGCCCTGCATGTGCGGCAAGGCGACGTTGGCGATGGTCGAATCCAAGGTGTTCATCAGCGTGGCCAGCATCAGGGCCCCGGTGATGGGCACGCGATTGGCGACGTCGGCTTCTGAAGCCATCCCTTCTGTCTCGACCTTCTGCCACCGGCGTAGTCCGCAAGCTTAGGCCGGCGCCGGCGCGGAAGTCATCAGTCCCGCGCGTCGCCCCGGGTGCGGCTTTACGCGCTGAGCAAACCTTTCCCCCGCCGAGCGGGGAAACGTCGCGATCCGCGCAGCGGGAGCGACAATGGGGGCGTGTCTGAGACTCCCTCTATCGGCGGCGCGCCGCCGCTTTCCTCGAAGGGCTTGCTCAGGCGTGGTCGAGCACCGGCTTGGGGGCGTAGGGCGCCTCGAGCGCCTTCACCTCGTCGTCGGTGAGCTTGATCTTCAGGCCGGCCAGCGCATCGTCGAGGTGGTGCGGCTTGGAGGTCCCGATGATCGGCGAGGTGATCGCTGGGTTCTTCAGCACCCAGGCCAGCGCCAGCTGCATGTTGGAGACCCCGCGTTCCTTGGCGAGGGCGCTCAGCGTATCGACCACGGCGTGATCCGGCGCCTTGTAGTAGAGCCGGGGTGAGAACTCGTCGGTGCGGGCGCGCTCGGTGTTGCCTTCGCCGGGCGAACCGCGGCCGCCAGCCAGGAACCCGCGCGCCAGCGGCGACCAAGGGATGACGCCGATCCCCTGGTCACGGCAGAGCGGCAGCATCTCGCGCTCTTCCTCGCGGTAGACCAGGTTGTACTGCGGCTGCATCGAGACGAACGGCGTCCAGCCATTGGCCTTCGAGACGCTCAGCATCTTCATGAACTGCCACGCGTACATCGAGCTGGCGCCGATGTAGCGGGCCTTGCCGGCGCGCACGACGTCGTTGAGCGCCTCCAGCGTCTCCTCGACGGGCGTTTCGTAGTCGAAGCGGTGGATCTGGTAGAGGTCGACGTAGTCCACTCCGAGCCGCTTCAGGCTGTTGTCGATGCCGTCGAGGATGTGCTTGCGCGAGAGGCCGCGGTTGTTGGCGTCCGGGCCCATCGGGCCGTTGACCTTGGTCGCGATCACCACCTCGTGACGCTTGGCGTACGCCTTCAGCGCCTTGCCGGTGACGCGTTCGCTCTCGCCCTGCGAGTAGACGTCTGCGGTGTCGAAGAAGTTGATTCCGGCCTCGATCGCCTTCTGGAAGAACGGCATCGCCGCTTCCTCGTCGAGCACCCAGGTCCGCCACTTCGACGACCCGTAGGTCATGCATCCGAGGCAGAGCCGCGAGACCTTGAGGCCGGTCTTGCCGAGGCGAACGTATTCCATGCCGCATCCTCCTGCTTCTGCGGCGGCGCACATCGCGCCGGGGCCGAGCGGGGACAAGGGAGAAATTCTGAGTCTGGAGTCCTCTCCCCCTCGAGGAAAGGCGGGTTGGGGGCGGAGGGCTTCGCCGGGACAAGGCTCACGCGGTTCACACCTCCAGGCGCCCGTCGGTCAGCGCGCTCTCCTCGAAACGGAACAGGATGCTGTGGTCGGGGCGCGCGACGTCGTCGCTGATCTTGGACGGCGCGAGCCGGTGCAGGATGTGGCGGATGACGTTGAGGCGCGCCTCCTTCTTGCGGTCGGTGTGGACGCACCACCAGGGCGCGGCGTCGGTCGAGGTCCGCAGCAGCAACTCGTTGCGCGCCGCCGAGTAGGCGTCCCACCGCTTCTGCGCCTCGCCGTCGAGATCGCTCACCTTGAGCGCCTTGAGCGGGTCGTTGCGCCGCGCGTCGAGCCGCTCGGCCTGCTCCTGCTTGGAGATGTCGAGCCAGAACTTCACCAGCCTGATCTCGGCTTCCTGCAGCATGTGCTCGAACGCCGGCGCGTCGCGCAGGAAGTCGCGGTGCTCCTTCGGCGTGCAGAACCCCATGACCGGCTCGACGCCGGCGCGGTTGTACCAGGAGCGGTTGAAGATCACGATTTCGCCGGCCGCCGGCAGGTAGCGCGCGTAACGCTGGAAGTACCACTCGGTGCGGTCGCGGTCGGAGGGCTTGGGCAGGGCGACCGCCCGGGTGCGGCGGGGCGTCAGGTGTTCGGTGATCCGACCGATCGTGCCGTCCTTGCCGGCGGCGTCGCGGCCCTCGAAGATCACCACCGCCTTGGCGCCGGTCTCGGCGGCCCATTGCTGGTAACGCACCAGCCCGATCTGCAGCTCGCGCAGCTCTTCCTTGTAGCCCTTGGTCTTGCTCATCGGCTCAGCATAATCACACCCGCCTGCAAGGGCGAAACGCCGGGAGCCGCCGCTTGATCCGCCTCTACCTCGCCGAGGATCTTGCAGCCGGCGCCGCCGTCGCGCCTTCGCCCGAGCAGGCGCACTACCTCGTCAACGTCATGCGCCTCGCGGCCGGCGACGAGCTCCTGGTCTTCAACGGCCGTGACGGCGAATGGCGCGCGAAGATGGGCGCCGTCGGCAAGCGCATCTGCCGGCTCGAAATCGCGGCGCAGACGCGGCCGCAGGCGACTGGCCCCGACCTCGACCTCGTCGTGGCGCTGGTCAAGCGCGCGCGGCTGGAGACCATCGTCGAGAAGGCCGCCGAACTCGGCGCGCGGCGCGTAAGGCTCGTGGTCACCGAGCGGACCAACGCCGAGCGGACCCGCGTCGACCGGCTCGCCGCCATCGCGGCGGAGGCGGCCGAGCAGACCGGCCGCCTCGAGGTTCCGGCGATCGAGCCGCCAGCGAAGCTCGCCGCCCTGCTCGCCGCCTGGCCCGCGGACCGGCCGCTGATGTTCTGCGACGAGGCCGGCGCAGCGCCGCCGGCGCTGACCGCGCTCGCGGGCCGCGCGGGGGGCCCCTGGGCGGTGTTGATCGGGCCGGAAGGCGGCTTCTCACCCGGCGAACGCGCGGCGATCCGCGGCCTTCCGGCGGCGGTTCCGGTCTCCCTGGGACCGCGGATCCTGCGGGCCGACACGGCGGCAATTGCGGCCCTGACGCTCTGGCAGGCGGCGCTCGGCGACCTGAGGGGGGCTTGAGCTTCGCCGGCGCAGCGCCCAGATGACCTATCCAGCGCCCGGCCATAAGGGCGGGATGGGGCGCGCGGGCTCACCGCTCGCAGGCGGGAGACCATAACCGGATGGGCGAGACGCTCTGTGACGACCGGCCGCTGACTTTCGACGACCTGGTCGCCGACTTCGATCGCGGCTTCAAGCCGAAGAGCGCGTTCCGGGTCGGCTCAGAGCACGAGAAGTTCGTCTTCCGCATCCCCGGGCACGAGGCGGTTCCCTACGCCGGCGAGGCCGGCATCCATGCGCTGCTGACCGGCATCAAGCGCTTCGGCTGGAGCGAGCTCACAGAGAAGCGCCCCGACGGCGGCGAGACCCTGATCGGGCTTTCGCGCGGCGGCGCTTCGGTCAGCCTCGAGCCCGGCGGTCAGTTCGAGCTCTCCGGCGCGCCGCTCGAGAGCGTGCACGACATCTGCGTCGAGATCGGCGCCCACCTCACCGAGGCGCGCGCGGTGGCCGCCGAGCTGGGGCTCGGCTTCCTCGGCCTGGGCTTCACGCCGGAGTGGACGCGGGCCGACGTCGCGGTGATGCCGAAGGGCCGCTACAAGATCATGAGCGCGTACATGCCGAAGGTGGGCGGCCTCGGCCTCGACATGATGTTCCGCACCTGCACGGTGCAGGCCAACCTCGACTTCTCGTCCGAGGCCGACATGGCGGCGAAGATGCGCCTGTCGCTGGCGCTGCAGCCGCTGGCGACGGCGCTCTTCGCCAACTCGCCGTTCGTCGAGGGCAAGCCGACAGGCTACCTCTCGAGCCGCGCGCGCGTCTGGACCGACACCGATCCGGCCCGCACCGGCATGCTCGACTTCGTGTTCCAGGGGGGCTTCGGCTTCGCGGACTACGCCCGCTGGGCGCTCGACGCGCCGATGTACTTCGTCAAGCGCGAGGGTCTTTACCTCGACGTCTCGGGCCAGTCGTTCCGTGACTTCATGAAGGGCGAACTGCCGGCGCTGCCAGGCGAGCGGCCGACGATCAAGGACTGGCGCGACCACCTCAACACCTTGTTCCCCGAGGTGCGGCTGCAGAACTATCTTGAGATGCGCGGCGCCGACACCGGCCCGCCCGAGCGGCTCTGCGCGCTGGCGGCGTTCTGGATGGGACTGCTCTACGACGACGCGTGCACCGCCGCCGCCTGGGACCTCGTCAAGGACTGGCAGATCGAGGACCACGAGCGCCTGCGCGCCGACGCAGCGCGGCTCGGCCTTAAGGCGGTCGCGGGCGGCCGCACGTTGAAGGCGCTGGCGCTGGACGTGCTCGCGATCGCCCGGCGGGGGCTCAAGAACCGCGGCCGGATCGGCCCTTCGATGACCGACGAGACCGGCTTCCTCGCCTCGCTCGACGAGATCGCCGAGACCGGCGTCACGCCCGCCGAGCGCTGGCTCGAACTCTATCACGGCCCCTGGAAGGAAGACCTCGCCTCGATCTATGAGGCGGCGGCGTACTGAATTATGCCGGGGCCGAGGTCCCTGGCAGCACGACTCGTGCGTGGTTCGAGACGCGCCCCTGGCGGGCGCTCCTCACCATGACGAGGTTTGCAGCTCTACGTTCTCGTCATCCTGAGGCGCCCGCGTAGCGGGCGTCTCGAAGGACGCAGAACGGTTCTGCAACGATCTGACGGAGGGGGAAGGGTTACCGCTGCCCCACCGTCGGCGGCCAGTGCTCGCGCTGGCTGGACCCCGCGCCGTCGTCGGTGTGCAGGATGGCGTCGCGAACGGCCTCGGCCGACGCCTCGCCGACTTCGTAGACGTCGACCTGGTTCGGATAGAAGGCGAGGCGGCCGCGGATCTGCTCCATCGCCGGATACGGCTCCTCGTAGGTCCAGACCGCGTTCTCGGCGAAGCGACCGTCCATCAGGATCGTGTAGTAGTGAGCGTCGCCCTTGTAGGGGCAGTAGGTCACCCGGTCGGTGCGGGAGAAATACTCCATCGAGACGTCCTCGCGCGGGAAGTAGACGACCGGCTTGTAGCTCGCCTCTTTCAGCAAGAGCGCCGTCGTCGAATCGGCGATCACATGGCCGTTGTAGCGGGCCTGCACCCGCTTCGGCGTCGCCGTCACGGTGATCGGATGGTCGGGGCCGGGGATTTTCATCTCGGGCATGGGCTCTCCTCCTGCGACACTCTGCAAGGTGAGGTCGGGTTCACGGGGCGCGCGCGCAAGGGCCTCGCCCGCTTGTGAAGCCGGCGGACGCGTGATTGTCTCGCCGGTCCTGAAGCGGGGCGTCCCTGGATGTTGAACGTCGTCGTCGTGGCCGGCGTGGTGGTCACGGTCCTGACCGGAATCCCCGTCTTCCTGCAGCTGAGGCGCCACCCCCGCGGCCTGGCGGTGCTGTTCTTCGCCGAAATGTGGGAGCGCTTCTCCTACTACGGCATGCGCGGTCTCCTGATCTTCTACCTGACCGAGCACTTCCTGTTCGACGACAAGTTCGCCAACGGCCAGTACGCGGCCTACACCACGCTGGTCTATCTCGTGCCGCTGGTCGGCGGCTATGTCGCCGACCGCTGGCTCGGAAACCGCAAGGCGATCGCGTTCGGGGCGCTGCTGCTGGTCGCCGGACACTTCACGATGGCGATCGAGGGCCCGCCGGCGACCGAGACCCTCGCCTACCAGAGCCACGTCTACAGCTACCGCCTCGACGGCCGCATGGACGACCGCAAGGTCTGCCTCGAGGTCGGCGCGGGCTGCTACGAAGTCGGGGCCGCGCCCGGCGGCGGGCTGGCGATCAAGAACCTGCCGGCCGCCGCCCCGTTGCCGTCCGTGCTGGCCAAGGGCAGCTACGCCGAGACGCAAGGACGCTCGCAGCCGTTCGTCGACCTGCTCTACCTGGCGCTCTCGCTCATCATCATGGGCGTCGGCTTCCTGAAGGCGAACATCTCGTCGATCGTCGGCCAGCTCTATCCGCAGGGCGATCCGCGCCGCGACCCCGGCTTTACGCTCTACTACTACGGCATCAACCTCGGCGCCTTCTGGGCCTCCGTGGTCTGCGGCCTGCTTGGCCAGACGGTGAGCTGGGCAGCCGGGTTCGGCCTTGCGGGCGTCGGCATGCTGGCCGGGTTCCTGGTCTTCGTGTTCAACAAGTCTCGGCTCGAGGGCCGCGGCGAGCCCCCCGAGCCGGCCGTGCTGGCCAAGGCGGTCGCCGGGCCGATCCGGCTGGAATGGGCGATCTATCTCGCTGCGATCGCGGGCGTCGGCCTCGTGTGGCTGCTGGTTCGCCAGTACGCGCTGATGGGCTGGCTGCTGGCCGCCGGCTGGGTCGTCGCGCTGGCATATCTCGGTTGGGAGATGACGCAGTTCGGCAAGATCGCGCGCCAGCGGCTGATGCTGGCGCTCGTGCTGATCGTCGCCTCGATCGTCTTCTTCACGCTGTTCGAGCAGGCCGGCTCGTCGCTCAACGAGTTCGCCGAGCGCAACACCCGCCTGCCCAACAGCGGCTTCTGGACCATCACGCCGGCGCAGACTCAGTCGTTCAACGCCGGCTTCATCCTGATCTTCGCGCCGGTGTTCTCGTGGCTCTGGGCCAGCCTCGGCCGCGCGAGGCGGGACCCGAACCCTCTGATCAAGTTCGGCCTGGGCCTGATCCAGGTGGGCGCTGGCTTCTTCGTGCTGGTGTGGGGCGCGACGTTCGCCGACGCCGCGTTCCGCACGCCGGTGGTCTTCCTGGCGCTCGCCTACCTGCTGCACACCACCGGCGAGCTTTGCCTGAGCCCCGTCGGCCTTTCGGAGATGACCAAGCTCGCGCCGGCCCGGATGATCTCCACGCTGATGGCGGTCTGGTTCATGGCCTCGTCGGCGGCGCAGTACCTCGCGGGCCTCGTCGCCCAGACCACCGCCGCCGAGACGGTAGGCGGGCAAGTGCTGGATCCCGCGAAGGCGCTCGCGACCTACGCCTCGACCTTCCTGACCATTGGCCTGTGGGGCGCCGGCGCCGGCGTGCTGCTGATCGCGGTGAGCCCTTGGCTCAAGCACTGGGCGCACGGCGTCAACGACGCCGCGAACCATGCCCCCGAGCCGTTCGCACCCGTGCTCGATGCAGAGCGCGGCGCGGCGAAGGCGCCTTAGCCGAAGGTCTTGCGCACGCGGAACGCCAGCTCTGGGCCAAAGCGAGGGCTGCGGGTGTCGACCGAGCTCAGCTGGCCGCCGCCGACGTCGCGGAACGGGTCGTAGAAGGCGCGGACGAACTCGAGCCCGTGAGTGGCCAGGTTGTCGGCCTCGAGCTTGAGGCCGAGGTCGGGGCGCGGCTTGTACTCGAAATAGGCGTCGAGCCAGATACCGAGGCGCTGAGTGTCGACCTCGCTGAAGTAATAGTAGGTCTGCCGCCAGGCCGCGTATGCGTCGAGGCCCCAGTGAGAGCGCCACCGTGGCAGGCCCTGGGTGAAATGCAGTTCGCCGTCGAACGGGTGCAGGCCGCTGATCTCGCGCGGCCGATGCGTGCTCGGGTCGATCACCCGCGAGCGCCGCCAGGTGGCGCGGACGCTGAGCTGACCCTCCTTGAAGCCCAGCTTGTCGGTGGGCAGCGTCAGCGCCGCGCTTACCTCGTCGCGCGAGCCCGAGCCGATGTTGTCCGGCGCGTCGAACGCCTGCGCCGGGGCGCAGGGCGGGGGGACGATGTCGCCCGCGGCGTCGGCGCAGAAGGGCGCCCGGTCGATCACGTCGGCCAGCCAGTAATGGCGAAGCGCGACGCTGATATCGCCGCCCTCCCAGAAGCGCCGGTCGTAGGTCGCCTCGACCACCCAGTCCTGCGGCGGCGTCAGCGTCGGGTTGCCGGCGTGGACGCCCGTGCTGAGGGTGCCCGAGGCGGCGAAGTCGGCGAAGTCGAGCTGGCTGACCTCGCGCTCGGCCCTCAGCTGCCACTGGTTGGCCGCGTCCGGGGCCCAGGTGGCGACGGCGCGGGGCTTGGGGAAGACGAAGGTCCCGGTGCTCGTGACGTCGCCCGTCGAGGCGATCTTCGAGGCCTCGACGCGCATCCCGGCTTCGACCGTCAGGGTGGGCCTCGGCCGCCAGGTGGCGTCCGCGAACGCCTCGCCCCGGTATTCCCGCACGAGGACGTTGGCCGCCGGCACCGGGATCGGCAGGCCCTGGTCGGTCTCGGCGGTGCGGCTGGTCTGCCAGTTGTAGTCGCCCTCGAGCCCGCTCTCGACCGTCAGGTTCGGCCGCGGGGCGAAGCGCCAGGTCCCGCGCAGGATGCTCTCGCCACCGCGCTTGCCGAGCGTGAAGGTCGAGACGTCGCCCTCGGCGCCGAACTGGTCGAGCGAGGCGTAGCTGTAGAAGTGCTGCAGCGCATAGACCTCAAGCGTGGAGCTTGCGCCGAGGTCCCGGTCGTAGCGCAGACCGACCTCTCCGGTGTCCTGGGTCTGTTTGTAGACGTCGACCTCGTGTCCAACCGGGTTCGTCAGCGCATCGTCGCGCAGCGAGAAGTAGGGCTGGTGGATGTACGAGCCCTCGACGCGCAGCTTGCCGCCGAGGAAGGGCGTCTCGACCGCGCCGTTGACCTTGTCGGTGCCCTGCTCGCCGAAATAGTGCTCGAGTCCTGAGCGGATCACCGCGCCCGTGGGGTCGGTGATCGTGCGCGGACCGCCGCCCGTGCCGTCGTCGGCGCCAGTCCCGAGAAAGACGCCCCACTCCCACGCGGTGTGGCCCACGCGCTTGGAGCCCTCGAAGCGCGTCGCCCAGTCGAACTTGCCGTTGTAGAGCGCCGTCAACTGCGCCGCCGTCGTCAGGTGAAGCCCGTCGTCGGCCTTGCGGATCACGTTGGCGATCAGGGTCTTGCCCTGCATGTCGATCCCCGGCGCGCCGCCGCGGATCAGGTCGATCCGGGCCACCTCGCTGGCTGGGATGCGCCGCAGGATCTCGTCCAGCGCGTCGTTCTTGGTGGCCGGGCGGTCGCCGTCGATCAGCACGTTGCCGGCCGAGCCCGCGAACCCGCGCGCCGGACCGCCGGTGTCGAGGGTGAAGCCCGGCACGGCGACCACCATGTCGTACGCGGTGTTGGGCTTGATGCCCTCGAAGAAGCTCGGCGGGTAGCTGGTCACCTGATCGCCGGCGGCGGCCGGCGGCGATGTCGGCACGGCCCGCGCTTCGTGGGCCGCCGCGAAGGCCGCGCAGGCCGCGATCGCCAGGACTTCCCGCAGCAAGCCACGCCCCCAGGCTCAGGTGAGCGCCCTTGCTGGGCGAAGCCTTGCCGCCGCGCCAGTTAATTCGGGGTCATTTTGTCGGAGGACGGGATAGGCCGCGTGCGTCCTTCGAGACGCCGCTTCGCGGCTCCTCAGGATGACGAGAACGACGAAGCCGCGCCGTCTTCGTCACGGTGAAGAGCGCCCCGGATCCGATCCGGAGGGCGCGTCTCGAACCACGCACCTACACCTTCGTGCCGCCGACGGTAAGGCCGGTGACCTTCAGCGACGGCTGGCCGACGCCGACCGGCACGCCCTGACCGTTCTTGCCGCAGACCCCGATCCCCGGATCGAAGGCGAAATCGTCGCCGATCATGGTGACGCGGGTCAGCGCCGAAGGGCCGTCGCCGATCAGGGTCGCGCCCTTCACCGGCGCCGTCACCTTGCCGTCCTCGATCAGGTAGGCCTCGGTGCACTGGAACACGAACTTGCCGTTGGTGATGTCGACCTGGCCGCCGCCGAGCGTTGCGCAATAGATTCCGCGCCTGGTCGAAGCGATCATGTCCTCGAGCTTGTCCTGACCGCCCAGCATGCCGGTGTTGGTCATGCGCGGCATCGGCATGTGCGCGAACGATTGGCGACGGGCGTTGCCGGTGGGCGCAAGGCCCATCAGCCGCGCGCTCTGGCGGTCGTGCATGTAGCCCACCAGAACCCCGTCCTCGATCAACACCGTGCGCTCGGTCGGCGTGCCTTCGTCGTCGACGGTCAGCGAGCCGCGGCGGCCCGGAAGCGTGCCGTCGTCGAACACGGTGACCCCCGGCGCCGCGACGCGCTCGCCGATCCGGCTGGCGAACGTGCTGGTGCCCTTGCGGTTGAAGTCGCCCTCGAGCCCGTGGCCGACCGCCTCGTGCAGCAGTACGCCGTTCCAGCCGGCGCCCAATACGACGTCCATCTCGCCCGCCGGGCAGGGCACGGCTTCCAGGTTGACCAGCGCCTGGCGAAGCGCCTCGTCGACCTGCGCCCGCCACTTGTCGGGGCTGATCCAGGCCTCGAAGCTGGCGCGGCCGCCCGCGCCCGACACGCCGCTCTCACGCCGGCCGTCCTTCTCGACGGTGATCTGCACGTTGATGCGCACCAGCGGGCGCACGTCGCGGATCAACCGGCCGTCGGCGCGCAGGATCTCGACGATGCGCCGCTCGCCGGCCAGCGAGGCCATCACCTGCGCCACGCGCGGATCCTTGGCGCGGGCGAAGGCGTCGATCTCCTGCAGCAGCGCGACCTTGTCCGAGAAGCTGGGTGCGGCCAGCGGATCGTCGTCGCCGTAGAGCTTGGCGTTGGTCGCCCGCGGGCCCTCGGCGGCGACGCCGGAATAGCCGCGCTTGGCGAGCGCCGCGGACTTGGCCGCCCGCGCGATCGCCGCCTCCGAGATCTCGCTGGCGTGGGCGTAGCCCGCGGTCTCGCCGGCCACCACCCTGAGGCCGAAGCCCTCGGCGCTGTCGTAGGCGGCCGACTTCAGCCGCCCGTCGTCGAACACGAACGACTCCGATTCGGAGCGCTCCACGAACAGCTCGCCGTCGTCCGCGCCCTTCAACGCCTCGCCCAGGATCTCGCCCGCCCGCGAAGGGTCGACATCGGACGATTGCAGCAGCGAGGCGGGAAGCACGGGGGCGTTCATCGGATCTGGTTCTCTCGGGGCGCCGAAGCGCAACAGATAGAAGCTGGCGCGCCCTTGCGGAACCTCAAAACCGCGCCGCGCCCTAGCGCCTTGGCAAGCCGTGATGTTCCGCGTATGGACCCCCGCAAGACCGGGGACGGGGTGCGACAAAAGGGCTCGCGACGCCGCGCGCTCATCACGTCGGCCTTGGTCTAAAGGGGTGGTCGAAGGGCCGCCGTGGCGCTTCAGGCTTGGGGCGGCGCGGCCGCTCCATCGGCGGTCAAGGCCGTGAGGGACATGAAGCCGAGTTCTTTGAGCATTGCGCGGCTCGCGGCGAGGGCTGGTGCGGCCGTGACGATGGCCGCGATCAGCGCCCAGGCTTTCGCCGGCGACCTCGTGGGTCAGCCCACGGACGGTGCGATCGACTTCCAGCCGGGCGTGACGCACCTGCGCGACCAGGCCATCTGGTTCCACAACTGGATCCTGCTGCCGGTGCTGTTCGGCATCTCGGCGCTGGTGCTGGCGCTCGTGCTCTGGTGCATCATCCGCTACAACGCCAGAGCCAATCCGACCCCCGCGCGCTTCACCCACAACACGACCGTCGAGGTGGTCTGGACCGTCGGACCGGTGCTGATCCTGCTGGTCATCGCGATCTTTTCGTTCCGGCTGCTGTTCGACTACCACGACATGCCGAAGCCCGACCTGACCGTGAAGGTGAACGGCTATCAGTGGTACTGGGGCTATGCCTACCCGGACCAGAAGATCGACGAGTACACCTCCAACATCCTGCCCGAGGACCAGGCCAAAGCGGCCGGCGCGCCCTATATGCTGGCGACCACCGCGCCGCTTGTCGTCCCCGTAGGCAAGACCGTCCACGTGCTGGTGGCGGGCGCGGACGTCATTCACTCGTTCTCGGTGCCCGCGTTCGGGATCAAGATCGACGCCGTGCCCGGCCGCACCAACGACACCTGGTTCAAAGCCGAGAAGACCGGCACGTTCTATGGCCAGTGCTCGCAGCTCTGCGGCACCGACCACAGCTACATGCCGATCGAGGTGAAGGTGGTCAGCCAGGGCGACTTCGACGCCTGGGTGGCCAGCAAGCAGCCCAAGGCGGCCGCCCCAGCCGCGACCAACTCGGCCGGAACCAATTCGACCGCTCCGGCGCCCGCGCCGGTGGCCGCCGCGACGCCGGCGCCCGCGCCGCCGGCCAAGAGCTGATCGTTCGAGGAGAGTAAGCGAAGACTATGGCCCACGCCGCCGACGCCCACGAACGATCCGCTTACGGCGAACCGCACGACGCGCACGCCGACCACGCACACACGCCGGGCTTCGTCACCCGCTGGTTCCTGTCCACCAACCACAAGGACATCGGCACCCTCTACATCCTGTTCGCGATCGTCGCCGGCCTGATCGGGATGGGGCTTTCGGGCCTGATCCGCTACGAGCTGATGCATCCGGGCGTGCAGCTGTTCCGTCCCGGGAGCGGGATCGCCAGTCTCCTGCACATCACCAGCGTCTCCACCGGTCACCACGCCTACAACGTCGTCGCCACCGCGCACGGCCTGATCATGATCTTCTTCATGGTCATGCCGGCGATGATCGGCGGTTTCGGCAACTGGTTCGTGCCGATCATGATCGGCGCGCCGGACATGGCCTTCCCGCGCATGAACAACATGTCGTTCTGGCTGCTGGTGGCGTCGTTCGGGCTGCTGCTCTGCTCGATGTTCGTCGACGGCGGCCCCGGCTACGGCGCCGGCACCGGCTGGACCATCTACGCGCCGCTCTCGACCAGCGGCCACACCGGGCCGGCGTTCGACTTCGTGATCTTCTCGATCCACCTCGCGGGCGCCTCGTCGATCCTGGGCGCGATCAACTTCATCACGACGATCTTCAACATGCGCGCGCCGGGCATGACGCTGCACCGGATGCCGCTGTTCGTCTGGTCGATCCTGGTGACGACGTGGCTGCTGCTGCTCTCGCTGCCGGTGCTGGCGGGCGCGATCACGATGCTGCTGACCGACCGCAACTTCGGGACCCACTTCTTCGACGTCCAGAATGGCGGCGACCCGATCATGTTCCAGCACCTGTTCTGGTTCTTCGGGCACCCCGAGGTCTACATCCTGATCCTGCCCGGCTTCGGCATGATCAGCCACATCGTCTCGACCTTCTCGAGGAAGCCGGTGTTCGGCTACCTGGCGATGGCCTACGCGATGGTCGCGATCGGTTTCATCGGCTTCATCGTCTGGGCCCACCACATGTTCACCGTGGGGATGAACGTCGACCTGCAGGCCTACTTCATGGCCGCGACGATGGTCATCGCCGTTCCCACCGGCATCAAGATCTTCTCCTGGATCGCAACGATGTGGGGCGGGTCGATCGAGTTCAAGACGCCCATGCTATGGGCGCTGGGCTTCATCTTCCTCTTCACTGTCGGCGGCGTCACCGGGGTCGCTCTGGCCAACACCGCCTTCGACTACAACGTGCACGACAGCTACTACGTCATCGCGCACTTCCACTACGTGCTCAGCCTCGGCGCGGTGTTCGCGATCTTTGGCGGCTTCTACTTCTGGTTCGAGAAGTTCTGGGGCGTCCGCTACAACGGCTTCCT